>JAUYLN010000003.1 GCA_030698885.1 bacterium | reverse complement strand
TAGTAATCTGAGCCGGTGTTCCGTCTGGACGCCATAAGCTCCAAATACCACCTGCCTCTAGTTGACCATTGGTAATATATACGTGTTCTCCGATTGTAAATGTGGTTTTGGAGATGCCGTTTACGTCAGAGGCATAACCATCAGGGCCTGATGCTAATGATACTGGAACTACTGTAAAAAGAAGGCCGACTATCAATGCTGCTGAGAATACATTTGCCAAAGCTCGTGACCAACTCTTGAGACTTTTTATTTTATTTCGCATGATATACTTTTGTTGAGCATGGGTATATGAGTTAAACTCATAATTCCAAACACACAACAAAATAATTTTTATACACAATTAAAGCTAGGATGTTAATTCTACTCAAAAACTGCAGTATTATCAAGCATTTTAATTCTATACCTTATGTCATAATTCGAAGGATTAAGCATTAATGCTCTATTATAATAATATTTGGCTTTTGAATAATCATTTTTTAATACATATGTTTGGCCAAATAGATAATATATCTCCCAATTGTTGGGTTCTAATATCCTAAGCCTGGACAACTTCTTTATAACTTCATCATATCGTCCTTCCTTCTCATCATCTACCATAGTAAGACGATAAAATGCGATAAGGTTGCTCATGTAAGATTGCCGTGGATCACTCGCGTAAGCATCTCTAAAATATTTTTCTGCCAAATTTAAATTACCTAATTTAAATTGGAGCACACCCATCTCCTCCAAAATAGCCGGGTCTTGCGGTGCAATTTTATGAGCTTTTTCTATAAATTGAGCAACTTCTTCCGGAGGCCTGTGGTTCATATATAAAAAATACATCATTTTGTATCCCTGCACGCTATTCGGAGCATCTTTGACCATACTACCGAAAAGAGATTCGCTGGATAGCCAAACTCGGTTACGAGTCATAATCATATAACCATAAACAAATACGATTGATGCCATGAGAATTATACCAACTACTTTTTTATAATCATAAACCTTATAAACTAAGTACCCCGCTATTAAACTAAGCCCAGTGGTCGGGAAATACATCCAGCGTTCCGCCACAATATCAGCTGCCTTAAAAATAAACTTGGATACCATAAAATACGGGACCAGAAATATTAAAGCTCCTACACCGTAAGGGGTAGTTCTTGTCTTCTTATGAACAACCAAAAATATCAATGTTGCAAAAATGATTATGCCTATAAGTGCCTGGACAGAATGTGCCGGACTAGATACTAAAGTGACCTGGTTATAAAAATACGTTGCAGATAATTTAATGGGGATCAGGATTTTCTCTAAATAAATAGCGACGATTTTAAATGGAGTCCATAGTCTTTCTTGGACATTGCTCTGGAAAAGTGGGTTAGCAATAAAATCATATCCGGAATTACCAAAAGCATATATCCCGAGCGCCTTCAGACGCATCATAAAATATAGCAAATATATCGGGACAAAAATTGTTGAAATCTCGAATAACTTCTTTAAGCTAGGGCGCCTTTTAAAATAGAAAAAGATAATAAAAATTATGGGACTTAATATCAAGGCTTCCTTTGACAAAACAGCTATAAAAAATAGTAGGCCGCTTTTAAAAACACCTTTCCAATTTATGTTTTCATCACTGGTAGATTTAATGAACAACAGCCATGCTAAAAGTGTAAATATAGTGCCGATAATCTCATCTCTTGATTTAATAAAAGCTACTGCCTCGGTGTGAATAGGTAAAACCGCATAAAAAAGGGCCGAGAAAATTGCTAATTTCCAGTTATTAAAAAGCTTTAGAATTAAGAGGAAAAGTAGAAAAACAGCAATCCCGTTTAAAATTATGTTTATTACGTGGAAACTTACCGGCGAAGAACCAAAAATAATAAAGTTAAGAGAAAAAGAAAAAATAGCAACTGGGCGATATGCGCCAGCCACTTCAGAGCCAACATACGGTTCAAGCCAAATCTGCGATAAATGATCCAAAGTTTTTAATTCACTGCGGTCCGAAAAAAACTTGTCATCATAAACAAAATCTCCCGGAATAGTATTACCATAGAGAATAAAACTCAACGCTATACTGACTACGAAGACAGACACAAATTTATGATCTTTAATCCAATTCATTATTGCCAAAATTATACCAATTTATCTAAGTATTTTAAAGATATTTTAAAATCTAAACGGCTCACCCCGCCATGGCGGGGTGAGCCGTTTGATAGTTTGTAAAAATATTTTTAAAATTTTTCTGTTTGGCCAATTAATAGTGGCCTCGATCACAACGAATCGAGGCAATCCACTTTCTCACCCCCCCCACAGAGAGGGTGTAATACAAAAGAGCCAATTTTTAGATGTTACGGAGCGCGACCGGCGCGAGTAACAGGCAATTTGCCAGCAGGCAAATATGTCGTATCTAAAAATTGGCCCTTTTGTATTTTAAAATCTTATTTTAACTCAATCCATTCGGTGATACTCAGGATTTCGCTTAAATAGATAAAATCTATTTAAGCTCAACAACACCTCCGGCAGCTTCTAATTTAGCTTTCAACTCCTCCGCATCTGCCTTCTTAAGTCCTGTCTTAACTGGGGCCGGAGCCTTATCTACCAAATCTTTAGCTTCTTTAAGTCCCAGGGCTGTCGCTTCACGGACAACTTTAATAACCTGAATCTTGGCTGCTCCTCCGTCTTTCAAGACGACGTCAAACGAATCTTTCTCTTCAGCGGCTCCCGCGCCGTCTCCTGCCGGGGCTGCAGCTGCCGGCGCTGCCATCATAGCGGAAGCTGAAACGCCGAATTTTTCTTCCAAGGCCTTAACGAATTCTGACAGTTCTAATACTGTCATAGTCTCAATCTTTGACATTAAATCATCGAAATTTGCCATTTTTGTATTATCTACTAATTACTAATTAAATCACTAATATACGAATAAGAAGTGGGCCTATTAGTATATTCGTATCCGATTAGTAATTGGTAGATTATTGTTTTTTAATATTAGCCAACACTAAAACTAAATTCCTTATATTCGCCTGCAAAACATTTACCAAGCCGGATAACGGATACTGGACCATGCCGACCATCTGGCCAAGCAAAACCTCTCTTCCCGGCAACTTAGCAAGCGATATCAATCTCTCCCCATCTATAAAATCATCTCCGAACATAGCGCCCCATAATTTCAACGCCGGATTTTTTCTTGAAAATTGATAGACCTCCTTAGCAGTAGCAACCTCATCGCCATATCCGAAAGCTAATCCCAGAGAACCATTGAACTGACTGACATCAACTCCTTTATCAATTACCCTGCCTACTATGGTTTTCTTCGCGGCTACATATTCCGAATCTGCCTTACGCAAAGACTGCTTTAATTCTTCCATGGCAGATACGCCAAGTCCCCTTTGCTCCTGGCCGGCACCGGCAAAAGACGAAAAAATTGTTATCTTTGCCTTTGATAATTTATCCTTTAATTTAGCACTTTCTTCTTGTTTTTGTACTCGTGATTTCATTTGTCATCTACAAATTACTAATAAAATCACCAATATACTAATAGTTCTGTTTCCATTGGTATATTAGTATTAAATTGGTAATTGGTAGATAATAAAAAAACTGCGTATTTACCGCAGACTAAAACACTGGTAACTAGTAATCAATAACTGGTAACTAGTAACTGGTGTACGCCTCGAGGAGACCTACGTCTTATGACTGCTCCTTGTCTACGGTCTTGATATCCTAGCAAATTATTAAAATTAAGTCAACATAACATACCCCCCCTCTTTGACCCCATAGCACTTTTATCCTTGATACTTATCGCTTATCGCTCCGACGCTCCTATCAAAATAATAGAAGGTCGGAGTCCCGACATCCGCCAATCGGCGTATCGTCGGGACTTAATACTTACTGCTTAATTTTACGTCCCTGGAATTCCAAACTTGAATGTATTGTTAACAAGGTCAGGATTTATAACATTCAGGATAAGCCACGATGCCGCAAGCAATATCGCGCCGATTATTGCATTTTGCATTTTTTGTTTTGCGTCACCGATATTACCGGGATTTCCGGCAGCCGTTAACCACCCGAATCCCGCTCTCAAAAACTGAATAAAAACAGCCAGCCCGACTATGGCAAAGGCAAAATTATATATCTCGGAAATTAAACCGGGCAAATTCTGGTCATCGCCTCCGATCTCCGGAAAATTGACTTGGGCATTAATTACTTTGATCAAAAAATTCAACAAGAAATTTTAAATTCTAAGTTTTAAATTTTAATTAAAAATTAAAAATTAAAACTTAAAAATTTATTATAACCCTAGATATTTTCTTCTATTCTCAACGTGTTCGGCTCCCGTTCTTGAAAAAATCGTTTCCCCGGTATCTCTGGTGTTCAAGTAGAACAGATACTGACTGGGTAAAGGATTTAATGCGGCTTCAATTGCACGAAGTCCCGGATTAGATATGGGGCCGGCCGGCAACCCCTCTCTTCTATAAGTATTATACTCCGTATCTTTGGGGATGCTATCCACAAGGTTAACCTGGGTCGCGTCACAAGGTTCGCCCAATTTTAATTTAGGCAAACAGACTCCATAAGCAACCGTGGCATCCAGCTCTAATTTCATTCCTATTTCCATCCTTTTTTCTATTATCCCGGCTACTATTCTCATATCATTAAATGTCCGAACCTCTTTCTCAAGAATAGAAGCAACAATGACCGCCTTCTCTTTTTCTTCACTGCTTAATCCCAAAAATAGCTCGGCGGTCTTTTGATTAAAATTATCCTTGAATCTTTTAATAATATCTTCCACAGATAGCTTAATTTTATCCGGAGGATGAAATCTATAGGTATCCGGGAACAAATATCCCTCTTGCCCTAGGGCCTTCTCGTTAAGCAAACCTCCAAGCTCAATTAATCCCATAGTGGCCAATCGCTTATCTATTTCAAAAATATTCATTCCTTCAAATATTCTGACTGATATATCTTCCGACCTTGATAGGCCCAAGGAAAAATTCCTCACCAGCTCATATGTGCTCATACCCGAAGAAATCTCATAGACCCCGGCCTTAAATCTGCTCTGACTGCCTGTTATTACCGCATACCAGGTAAAAAATGTCCTACTTCTGATTATTCCTTTATCATACAGGGTGATTGCCGTTTGCCTCACGCTTTGACCTTTTTCTATATTAACCTCCACAATCGGCCCACCCGGTGATTTTGGTAAAAAAACCAAAACCGCTCCGGCTAATACCAGAGCGGCTATGAGAGCTATCGGGGCAGTGGTCATCTTGTTATCCTTTATGATGCCGAGCAACGACAGCATTCTTTTATCCCAATCTATTTTTTTAATATCAAACATCTCACTAGACCTATTGCTTAATAATTTTCGTGACGAAAATCTCAAATTTTGAGACAGAAGTTATTGAAATTTTTGAGGAATAGCAGAGGGCTATTTAGAAAAAATTTCAATAATCTTATGGCCAAAATTTGAGATTTGCAGTAGAAAGGTTATTAAGCAATAGGTCTATTATTTACTGTCCCAGAGGCTGTTGGTCAAGAACATTGCCCGGTGGGATTATTCTCTTGCCGGCCTCAAGCTGTGTTATCCTTTGTAAAACTAGGGTATTGTTGGGATTTAGTTTATCTATCTCTACAACTTGGGCCAGAGCATTGTCCAGGTCTCCCCTTTCTTCATAGACAAGCGACAAATACCATCTGGCGTTTGAGTAGTCCGGGAATAGATTCACCGCCTGCTGCCAGGAATTAAACGCTTCATTTTTTTGATTATTGCGGTAATAAAGAAGTCCTAGGGTAAAGACCAGGCTCGGGTCGCTTGGATTTGAAACTCTAAGCTTATCTAATTGAGCAATAGCCTGCGGAAGGTTGCCCTGTCTTTCATAAACCGCCGCCAAGTTATAAAGCGACCGGCCATTATTGTTATTTAATTTAATAGATTCCTGATAATAATTAGCGGCCTGCTCCAGATTGGCTGATATTTTACTTCTTAAATCATTAACAACGCTAATTTGCGAACGGGAAGTTTTATCAAGGGTACGGCTGAAATTATCAGCAATGGCAAGATAAGTATTGGCTATGCGCGTATATGTTGTCGGATCATTGGGGTTTCTCTTGAGCGACTCTTTGTACATGTCTATGGCAACATTTTCCGCTCCGCCTACAAGGCCCATCAGGTTTTGATAGACAAAACCTCTATTTGCCCAGTTTCTTGCATCCATAGGATCAACTGTCGTGGCTCTATTGGCGATATCAACTGAAGAAACAATATTGTTTTGTATTATATTGGCCTGTTCCTGCTGTTTTTCACGAGGTACCTGCCTGCCCAATTCATTAGCCAACCTCTGCACAACAACAACGGACAACTCCCTGGAATATAAACTCTGATTTGGGTCGCTATTAATTGCCTTTACCAGGAGCTCAATCTTTTTATCAGAGTCGCTTTCTGCTTGAGCCCGGGCATAGTTCATATTGGCAATATATTTGTTAACCACGAAATATCCTCCGGCAAGAACGCCCACCAGCGCCACAATGAACATAACGGAACCGACAAGAGATAATATCGGCGAGCTTTCCAGGCTAACTCTTTTTTCTTCCGCGCCGGAACTGGACAAAGCAAAGAGCATCAAGGCCACCACACCCGTAAACATAAGGCTGAGATTCAAAGGATAGAGAAACAATAGCACCAAGAAACCTACTACCATCGGTACCGTTGAGCTTGAAGTGCTTCCGCCAGATGAGATGCCCCTGAACCTCCTGTATAGCTCCTGCCCCAAAAACCAGGCAAAAAATAGAAATCCGACTATAGCCAGCAAACCGCCTTCCGATACCGCGGTCAATGCCTCACTGCTGGCCTTGCTGAATCTGACATCGGCAAATGCAGTTTGGGCAATATCTGCCGGCCTAAACTTGTCGTAAGCAACTCCAAAATTTCCTGCGCCATAGCCGAATATTAAACGCTCGTTCAGAGAACTTTTGGCTATAGAGACAGAAGCGCTATTTGAAACAGAAACTTCTAATGGCAAGCTAGACTTAAGCGGAAGATTAAACTTAATAAGAATTAGAAAAGTTCCTATAACCACTATGGCTAAAGGCCAGGCAAAAATACTCATTTTTATCTTGCGCGCTTCAAAAACCTTAAACATCATCCAGAACATCAAAGAAATAAAGGCCACCAGCCAAACTGGCCACCAATTTACCAATATGAGAACAAAAACCCCAAGGACCAGGCCGGCCAGCTTTAATACATCATAAATTTTCTTCCATACCGGCTTCATATCTCCGGTCGGCACCATAAATAACGGCAAGGCCACTGCGGCAAGCATACCCAAAGAATTGAATGACGAACCTATTGTATTAAAATTTCTTCCTACCGAACCAAGAAAGCCGAAAACATTAACTCCGATTGCCTGCAGGACACCGAGTAGAAGTGTCAGGGACAAAGATGAAGCAAAAATATTTTTTATTTTCTCTCCCCTGTCTTCTATGACGTTAAAAGCGACAAACAATACTACAGCCATAAGAGCGACAGAGATGAAGGATGTGGCTGCATTGGAAACACCGCCCAGAAAACTGATATAGCGGTTAACCGAAAAAAGAGATGACACAAGCACCAAGCCCACGAATACCGAAACAGGCAGATAAAAACTGCTTGGCTTATATACAAAAATTCCGGTTTTTATAACATCCAGAAGATAAAATATTGCCGCAGCACCGCCTAAAACAACCAGCAACAACTGCTTATTGTTGCCAAGCACATCGCTGGTAATAGGCAGGACAAAGAGTGGTAGAAGAAAAACCAGGGCATATATCAGCCATTTTGATATTTTACGAAAATTAAAACCATCGGCCTCGCCCATGTTAGCTTCGTGGTCACCGCCTATTATGCCTACTTCTTCTTCCATGGCCATTACGGTGCTGGCTTCCACAACATCGACCCCTTCCTCCTTAAAAAAATTAAAACTCATAAGAGTGACTATAAAAAATTCACCACTTTCTAAGATGCTTCCACCTCTTAGATATGCTGAATTCCTTAGTATTTAATTGCGATTGCGCCTAAGTACACATTTAGTTAGTTATCATTATAGCATTTTCGGAAATCATTCATGTTGATATAATGTGTATAAAGATTAGACTTTATGCACATTGCCCTACTCAGCTTTATAAACTATAATAAACCTAGAATAGATTCGCATGCACTGTTCGTAAGTGTACCAAACCTAAATATGTCCGGCAGTAGAAATTCCGAAAGGTTATAGCCGGCAATTTTCAATGGAACAAGTATTAAAATAAAGCATGATTAAATTTCTAATTCCTTAATGGTTTAACAAACCTAAAAGGCAATCGGAATTTTCACTGCCGGATATGCCAAAAAAATTCTTATCAGTTAATGATGTAGCTAAACTTTTAGGGGTAACTCCTCTCACCGTTCGCAATTGGGATAAGGCCGGCAAACTTTTGGCTTACAGAAATCCGGTTAATAATTACAGAATGTACAAAGTAGAAGACGTGGAGGGACTCATGAGAACGATAGAAAACAGCAGGGGCCAATCATTCCCGCGGGTGACATCATCTCCCCCGCCGGAACCCGAAGAACCCAAAACCCGCAAACTTAAAATAGAAACACTCTAACTCCCCGCTAAAAGCCTGCCTACCGGCAGGCAGGCGGGGTTTTTGATTTTTACATATTTCATGCTAGTATCAGTACAGAATTTTAATAATCGGAGAAAATATATGAGAACATTTAGCCGTTTAGTTTCTATTGAAGTTTTTACACACATAGATATATATCAGAGATTAATCCAGGGAGAAAGAGAGCTTTTAAAAAGGGCTTGCGAGGTCAGAAATAATGCTCAAGCCCCCTACTCTAATTATTGGGTGGGCTGTGCTGTTTTAGGTAAAAATGGCCACACAGAAGTGGGCTGTAATGTTGAAAATGGAAATTGGTCCGAGACGGTTCATGCCGAAGAGAATGCTATAAGCTCTATGGTTTCAAAATTTGGCCCATTTTCAATCAGAGCCATGGCTGTAGTAGGGGCTCCTGCCGATAAAGAAATATCTTGGCCACCGGTTCGTCGGGCCCAACTGGAATCTCGCCACATCCAATGTGTGCAGGATGTTTGTCCTTCTTGCGGACATTGCCTTCAACTCATTGCCGAGAATTGTTTTGATGAAAAAGGACTTTATGATCCGTCGGTTGTACTTCTTGGCTATAATGAGGGAAGTGGCGAAGTCTATAGAACTACTATCGGCCATGCCTACCCAATGCCATTTCTCCCCCAACATCTTGGCATTAACTATGCGAAAGATCCGAGAGCACAAAAAAACTTTTGATAAAAACCTCAAAAAAAACTTCCTGCACAGGAAGTTTTTTAATTGGTCAATATTTGTGCTTTAAAAATAACTGATAAACTTTTTCTAAGTTCGTTAAAAATATTCAGGAGACCCAGAAATGCCCTCAACTGAAGTCATTATATTACTATTGTTTTTGGTAAGTGCTTCCGGTTTTGCTTTAAAATATTTGCTTAAATTCAATACCGGAATCAGTAATTGCATCTACCCGGTTTCTTTCACGATATTAGGCATTATTTTTGCCACCCAGCTCCAGGGAATCTCTTTTGTAGAAGCAATCACGTTTCTGGGTGCAGCCATTGCCCAATTCATTGCATTCGTTGTTGTCAGTAGGTCACGGCAAAGAAGCTCATTCACATTCCACACATTTGCCAGTCTTGCCTCAAACGGCAGTTGGTATATAACATTGAATATTCTGGACAGAGCAAATGCATACTGGCCTTTATTTTTACTTCACATCGCAGGCATTATCGCCGGACGTACTGTAGGGGTAATATGGAGCCAGTATATTGAAAAGAAGCTCGGACTGATAAGCGACGCCACCAAAGACGCGCGTCTTGCCCCGGGCCAACGCTTGCGCGTTTTTATGGCAGAAAAAACATTCTGGGCACTGGCATTATTATTGGTAATATATGTCGTATATGCAGGTTTTAACTTCAGTGCGGATGCTAATACTTCTATCGCAATAGTTATCGGTTTAGGCATTCTGCAAAATTTCTTTTATGCCCTTACCACCCGCGCGAGCCAGCGAGGCAATAATTGGTATATCGTAATCACCGGACTAGCAGGCGGACTGGTCTTTTATGTAAGCGTTGCCTATTTATTCTCAAAAGATATGACAATGGCTCTGTTTATCCCCTATACCCTATCAACTACCCTTGGTTCAGTAACAGGAGCCTTCTTATCAATGATCATTGAATGGACCCTGGGCATAAAGCCAGACGAACACCTGAAAGAAAAAACTAAAAATAAGCAAACAAAAAGTAAAACACCCTATATAGTAGTCCTGGGCATGGCGAGCATCTGGATTATTTTCCAGGGACCTATACTTAAATATTTTGGCTACACACAGACTACCATCGTTTCTCCATTACCGTTTTTCGGAGAAGATACTCTTCCGAGAATGATTATCATGCTGATTGCTTCTGTTATATTCCTGTTTGACAGTGCAATTCATACACTAGTGAGCCGGGCCGGCAACAGAAACCATGCCGGATACCACGTGTCAGCATGCATCCCGAAAGGTTTGTTTGATTTCTACAAGCTTCGCTACATTTCCTTAAATGCTCACATTCCGGACATTGTGCCCGTGGCAATAATCGCAAGCTGCATGGGCTCATTATACGGCAAAGACATTTCCGAACGAATTGAAAAATGGCTTCAAGCCAGAATGGATGTTGAAGAAAATACAAAGGCCTCAGCAGTTAAGGCATAATAAAAAAAATCCCCCTCAAAAAGGGGGTTTATTTTTACGGAAGCTCCGGCAAAAAGCCTGCTATCGGCCTGCCGTCAATACGGGCAAGTCGCAACTTAATGAGTACCGCCATGGTATCATCAACCACTTCAGGATTATATTGACCCATAATCTCCATCATATCCTTGTGTGATATTACCTCTCCATGATTCCACTCCGTACGCTCTGCTTCGGTAATATCCCTGAATGGCTTGACTCTAGGTTTTTCAAGAACTTCTAAAAGTAATGAAATGCCATCTTTAAAATGTCCTTCAATTATCTGGCCTTCAGAAAAATCATTTGAACCGGGACGGTGAACACGAAATGTCCACGCATATTTTCCTCCAAGGTAATTCGCTAGAAGCCCCTCTACAAAAATAAGCCGCCAAGCATTCTTTGCCATAGTCACCTCCAAAAAAATAACTAAGTAACAAAATTAAACTAACACAAAACAAAAACCCCCACAATCGGGGGTATTATTTCTTCATAATCCTTTACAGCTTATGGCATATCGCTTAAAGCTGGATTACGCCGGATTCGGTAAGAATTTTTCCCAGTTAAAATCAAACGGTTTTTCAAAATATTTTACAAGAAAATCATATCTCAGCGTTCTGACCAGCATCGGTCCGCTGGCCGGCCCATTGACGGGCATGCCGACGAATGACACACCGGTGTTATTGGGCGGAAAGCCTCTCTCACCATAAGTATCGGTGTGCGTACCTGCCGGACACATATGGTAGAAAGCCCAGTCGGTATCAACAGAACCGACAAAATGCTTATCACCGGTAATTTTTACTGTTTTTCCCTTATCAAAAAATCTGGAATAATTGGCCCTTTTAATATCATTGCGGACCCAGCCTTGAAGAGTATCTCCCCAGCTTGAAAGTCTGGTCGGAGAATCCCTTAATTCAATAGTCCACAAGTAGCCCTTACCGGCCTGAATTGTACCCCAGCCGATGGCCACATTGCCATGGACCGGATACTGAACCAATTCTTTAAGAAGCTTCTCTTCCTTACGCCATCTGGGCAAAGCCCTTAATTCAGTCCTCGCCTTATCAGCATACAAGAAGCCTTCGGTCAGAGTCTTATCTACAGTGCCGGCCAAATGATTGCCGGTGCCAAAATTTATTAAACCGATATCACAAGTGTTAAAATCCTCATGTCGGTAATAGCTGGCGCCCACCGCTTTAATGCCTGCCTTAAACGCGCGAGACAAAAGAGCGTCATAGAAGTCCACATTGGCCGCCACATGTCTTTCAAGCATTTCAATTATCTGATGCTGAAGCCAATCAAGACCCCTTGCATGAAGTTGAGTAAGAGACAACCTCCTCATCTCCTCTAGGATAGCAAGCTGGTCTTTAGTCGAGACACCTCGCGCCCTGGCTTTTTGCACAGCCTCTTTCCACCGGTTCTCAATAAGCATATATGACATTTGATTGATGTCCGGCTGTTTTTCAGTTCCATAGTGATTACCCTGGGTCGGATCATCACATATATTGAACATGTGCACAGGCATTCGGCCGCCCTTAAACAAACCGGCCCTGCGCATCATCTCAATGGCCGCCTCACATACACCAAGATATTTTTGGTTTTCTTTATCCCAAATATATTCCTTGGCGCGCGAACCCCAATGAGGGTCAGATGCATTAAGTGCCCATATAAATTGGCAATCTTCGTAATTAACAAAATTTTTCTTTTCAGACAGCTTCTCTTTATTTACATATTTTTTGTAAGCGCCTATGGCATCTATGGACGTGAAGTCGCCCGACACAATACCGTTAGCGCAAACAAGTCTCATATAACCCGGCGAAAACTGATGGTTAAAAATAAGTTTTGATATCGGATGCACCTTTCTTATGGAGGCCCGCAACTGATCCCTCAAGAAAGCTCCGTCAAGCGCCGCGGGAGCCACAAAAACCTCAGACGAATTACGCCTGCCGTCCTTGTCGGCTTCTCTGCCCGTTGACCTGAAGCCAAGGGAATATGGGTGGCACACAACCACAATGTCCGCAAATTTACCCCTTAAAACATTAGGGCCATAATTATCAGCATAGTTGGAAAGCAAAGAATCGGTAATATTCAGATGTCCGGGGATATTTAGCTCAATCATCTTGTTGCCGGCTTTAATATACAGACTGCCCTGTCCGATAACTGTGCAATTAGGGATGGTTTCTTCAAACATCTTAACCACAAAAGCCCTCATCTTTCGGACCGTTTTTGCCGTAGGCTCATTGCTAATGTTTGAGATAATAGTCCTGGCCCTTTCTTTAACTAATTTATCCAGCTCTCTGGACCAAAACCTTATATCCTCGTCATCTCCATATTTCTCAGCTCTTTTCTTCGCGCTTTTTGCCATTACAATTTCGGCATCAAGCCTTTTTTGGGCCTGAATAGTTTTATAGCGCTCATCCCAACTCGCAGCCGCCATTATGAATTCTTCTTCGTTGTAGCCGAACTGGACAAAGACTTTGCCGGTATATTCCGGCCCCCCGCCAAGCCTTTCCGGCCTGTGGGTAATTTTATGCCATCCGGCTATAATATTTGCTAGAACTTCAGCATAAGTTTCATATATCAAAGTGTCCCCTCGTTCGCTGTCAAGCACAGCTCTCGCTTTTTCCTGATAATCCGGGTCCAGAACTTTAATGTTCACATTTCGTCCGGAAACAATCGCTCTGTGTATTCTGGCAGAGCCATGAGATTTCTTAGTGTTAATATCTATCGGGTTAACAATGATTACGGCTTCATCTTTTCTGCGTTCCGCCTCGGCCAAAACACGCCTCGCCGGATTTTTCTCTATTCTTCTGTCATGCTTCAAGCCGATAAGAGGGGCATTCAAGATACTGATGCCGCCCCAATTATTAGGATTTTTAACCGGTATTTCAAAGGGTTTGCCGAAAGTTATGTTCGGAAACTCATAATCTTTA
>JAUYLN010000033.1 GCA_030698885.1 bacterium | reverse complement strand
ATGGGTAGACGACTTCCTACTGAAGACGAACGACAGATCAAGCGATGGAAAGCAATCAGCCGTCATATATCGCAGATCAGAAAGAATTGCCGACCGAAGTATTTAACCTGCCGTCCCACTCAAAGACAGGCTGTTCTGCACTGGGCCTACGACAGCAGAAAAATGTGACGCGGCATATTTTGCTTAATATTTTTTTAAGTTAAGCAAATCGTCCCACGCTCTCAAATTTCGTTTTACGGCTCGTCAGTCTCTCAATTGGTGCAAAGCTCTCACTCTCGGTACAAAGCTCGCCACGAGGGCAACCAAGTGGGGAATCAGGGGTTACAGGTTCTCGTACTTGGCCAGTAATCCTTTCATCTGATCTAAAACCACAGTAGGATATTTGTACTCCTCCGCCCAGTCAAAAGTTCGAAAATCGTTGAGCAGGGCGAGCTTAGCTTTTTTGTCTTTTTAATATAATAATATTATGAAATACGTGCTTATTATGGTGGTGATGGTGGTCGTGATAGGCGCCTCCAATATAGCTTCGGCGGATACCACAGAGAATGCCAGTTCAAGTGTGCAGATAGCCGAGGTAAATATCCAATTCAACGATTATAATATTGGCTTACAAAAAGAGCCCTATATAGGGAATGTACAGTCATTGAGAGAACAATGCCGGATCAGTGGAAATTGCCTGCAATACGAACAATGGAAAGAAGACAAAATCGCCTCTACAAAAAAACATTTTCTTTATAATTCATTAGTTTCATCGTTTATCATACTAGTTGTTATTATTTTTCTAGCCTCACCCCCTATTCTATTAATGACTGAGCGGAGAAGATATAAGGGTGCCAGGCTGTTTGTGTTGGTAATGGGAATTATATCATCAGTTATAATTTCCGTACCTCTTTTTTTATTAGGTATTATGGGAAATTTTGCGGCCTGCTATAAACAAAGTTGCTCTTTATTTTATACCACGCTACCCGTTACCCTATTGGGAGTCGGCATATTTTTATCTCTCCTGCTTGCGTTTATTATATACAAGCATAAAGAGAGAATATATTTGTTTTTATTCGGACTTTCGGGATTTAAATTAAAAACCATCGTGTTTATCATTATTTTAATCGGATTGCTTACTGCGGGATGGCGTTTAACTAATAATTATAACTCATACAGCTATTACAGCAGCGATAAGCACCTAGAGAGACTGAATGCGGATTAGCGACAAACTGCGGAAAATATAATATTTTGGATATTAGCCAGTTGTTGAGAGGACTTTTCCTTTATTCATCTGGTTTTTATGAGCTCGTAATTCTTATTTAGCTTCAGCCATGGGTTAATCCGTCCTTCGGCGGAAATGAGACGGTTTCTGGGGAGTTTATCCCGAGTATTCCCGAGGGGAGTCTAGCCCGCCCACCCATGGAGGGGCTCCAGAGCAGTTTCAAAAAGCCCCGCCTTGGCGGGGCTTTTTGGTTGGATCCATCATGAACATTAGAACTTCATGTTAAATTCCTGTAAACAGGTTATGTTATCTAGATGCAAAATCCAGAAAACAAGAAAATCTTACCCTCAGCTATCAAATATAAAACAGGGCTTATTTTGCTTGCGGGTTGAAGGCATGTGCATGCATAAATTATCACAACCTAAAACCACCGATTTTTGATGGTTTTAGGTTGTGATAGCTCCCACATTAGCGGAACCCGTTTACTCATCTGGGAACGAGTGTTAGACTAATACTATAGATGTAAGATCATTATTGGATAACCATAAAGAATAATTAAAAGCAATTTATGAAAAAGACCTCCAAAAGAAAGCCATTGACCAGTGCTCCCCCCCCCCCCAGCCCTTCACCACGGGGTATTACACCTCATAGTGAAGGACTAGGTAAAAACAAGGATAATTTCTATGTTGTTGGTATGGGCGGATCTGCGGGAGCCTTGTCTGCTTTCAACGAGTTATTGGGTAAGATATCCGAAAATTCCGGTCTGGCTTTTGTTATAGTCCAACACCTTCTTGCCGACTCTAAAAGTGATTTAACCGAAATTCTTTCCGGCAAGACTAAGTTGTCGGTTAGGGAAGTTAGGAATAATACCGTCATAGAACCTAACCATGTTTACGTTATTCCTACCAATAATAATATCCTCCTGGAAGATAATGAACTTAGGTTGTCACCGCGAAAACGCGAAGGCCTGAACTTATCGATTGATGAATTTTTTGTTTCGCTCGCGCGTGGAAAAAAGAACAACGCTATCGGAGTTATTCTTTCCGGAACCGGCTCTGATGGCACACTTGGCATGAAGGCAATCAGGGAAGCCGGAGGAATTACCTTTGCCCAGGACAAAAGTTCTGCATTTTCTGCTATGCCGGATAGCGTTATAGCGGCCGGCTCAGCAGATTACATTTTAAGTCCTTCAGAAATTGCAGAAACACTGATGAATATTTCGCGCGGGCACTATTTTAAACCCACAAAAATAGAAAATACCGACGAAAAAAGCTTTGATTTACCGGAACCGAAAGACGAAGATCTCAGTAATATAATGAAGCTGTTATTGAAATCCAGTGATGTAGATTTTACTTATTACAAGCATGGCACTTTAAAACGCCGAATTATGAGGCGTATGAGTATAAATAATTTCACGACATTCAGTGATTACATTAATTATCTTCAGGAAAATCCTAAAGAAGCAGATTCATTGTATCAGGATATTCTTATAAACGTCACAAATTTTTTCCGAGATCAGGATGTCTTTGACTACTTAAAATCTAAAATACTTCCCGAGATATTCAAGTCCGACCCCAAAACTATCAGGGCTTGGGTGCCCGGTTGTTCAACCGGCGAAGAGGTTTATTCTCTTGCGATAACAATAGCTTCGTTCATGGAGGAAAGTAAAATAAATATTCCGGTACAGATTTTCGGAACCGATATCAGTGAGCCGGCTTTAGCCAAAGCCCGCTCCGCTAAATACTCCGAGAGTATTGGCACGTCTGTACCTCCGGAATATTTAGATAAGTTTTTTGTAAAATTCGAAGGTGGTTATGAGGTGAGCCAGTCAATTCGGTCAATGTGTATTTTTGCCAAACACAACGTTATTAAAGACGTTCCGTTTACAAAAATGGATATTATCAGCTGCAGGAATGTGCTAATTTATCTGGATTCCGTTCTGCACAAAAAGGCATTTCCAATTTTCCATTACGCTTTGAATTCCAAAGGATTTCTCATATTAGGAACGGCTGAGTCCGCCACGGGCTTTCAAGAATTTTTTTCATCCGTAGATAAGAATCAAAGAATATATTCAAAGAAATCAGCACCCTTCACTTATCATCTTGATTTTACAACTTCAAATCCTCCGGCGCTAAAGGAAACGAAAAATCCCGAAAATGTGCTGAGCATTGAGAAGCAGGCAGACAAGATTGTTCTTTCCGGGCATTCTCCTGCAGGTATCATCATTAATAGCGACCTTGTAATCGTCCAATTCAGGGGAGATGCCAGCCGATATCTTAAACATTCTGCGGGACGAGCCTCTTTTGATCTTGTTAAAATGGTCCATAGAGTTCTGTTGGCGACGGTATTAAACACGATTAAAAAAGCAGAAAAGAGCGGAACTGCAGAAAAAAGCTTTCATTCCGGCTTAAAGGTTGTGGTCGAGGTTGTTCCACTCAATATGCAGTCATCTAATGAAAATTACTATCTTGTTTTATTTAACGATGATTCCGCTGTCAACGCACCCAAGAAAAATAAGGCAGAGAAAAAAATAATAGCTGATAACGAGGAGGTTGCGCAGGTAGAGGAAGAACTGCATTCTACCATTGATGAACTCCAGTCCCTGGTTGAAACCAGAGATACAACAAATGAGGAGCTACGGTCCGCCAACGAAGAGGTTATGTCGGCCAATGAAGAACTTAAGAGCACCAATGAAGAGCTGGAAACTACAAAAGAAGAACTACAGTCAACGAATGAAGAACTTATTACATTAAATGCTGAACTTCAGGAGCGCAATGCATATCTAAGAACTGTTGAAAAAACTCACGAAAAAATGTCGCTGCAATTTGAAAATCGCGGAAAAGAACTATATCGCAAGAATGAATTTATATCAATTTTGGCGCATGAATTACGCAATCCCCTTGCCCCCATCTTACTTACAATTGAGCTTGCAAAAATGCGTGGAATAAAAGATGCAGAGCTCAAAGAGATGGTGGACACAATAGACCGCCAGGCAAAATTGATGGGAGATATTATTAAAAATCTTCTTGATGCTGCTTGGGCTATGAGCGGAAAAATTCAAATTAAAACCGAACCGGCAGATTTTAACACCTTAATAAAACATGCCATCGGAACTGCGCAGCCTCTCATGAAACATAAAGTTCATCCCCTTGAGCTGAATCTAATCGATAGTCTTCCCCGCATTTTCCTTGACCCGTTGCGGATAGAACAAATTCTTATAAATCTTATCAGTAATGCAATTAAATATACGGCAAGAGATGGCAAGATAACTCTTACGGTTTCTCAGGAACGCGAGGAGTTGATACTCCGCGTGAAAGATAACGGTATCGGTATTGCCAAGGAGATGCTACCCAAAATATTTGACCTGTTCTCTCAAACTAATCAGTCTCTAGCCGAGTTCAAAGGAGGTCTGGGAGTCGGACTCATGCTTTCACGCACCTTAGCAGAACTTCACGGAGGATCACTAACCGCATCAAGTGAAGGCTTAAATAAAGGTAGTGAATTTATTCTGCGATTGCCGATGCACATAGCAGCTGTCGATTTTATACCACACGAAGATGCTGATATAAAAACCATAAAGCTTCCGAAGAATAAGGTCCTGGTTGTAGATGATAACGTAGCCCTGGCAAATGCCTTCGGTCAGTTATTAGACAAACTTGGACAAGAAGTAAGGGTTGTCTACGACGGCGCTTCTGTTTCTGAGGCCATCAATAGTTTTAAACCGGATATTGTATTTATGGATATAATAATGCCAAATATAAGCGGATATGATCTTATCCAGATATTTAGCAAGGATCCTAAATTACAAAAGATCAAGTTTGTGGCATTAACCGGATTGGGTGAAGAATTCAAGGGTGAATTCAAAAAAGCGGGATTCGATGCTCACCTCATAAAGCCCATCGGTATGACTCAGCTAAAAGACCTCTACGATACATTTACTGAATGATGTCTTTTTTTCCCGCCGGAGAAATTCAACCAGAGCTTCTTCCTGGTCTGAGGAAATTTCACGATATTTTTGAAGATAGGAGTATTATGGCGAACTAAGTGGTTGCAGATTTTGTCGCTAACCAATTTTCTTCTGCTGGAGTTGAGGTATTCTCTGATTTTGCCAAAAGCCTGGAAGAGGCCAAGGAAAGGCAATAAGTAATTTATTAATACGTTCTTCTTAAATCTAGTATGTGAATATACTTTTATTTGCCGTTGTATAGTGGTTCTAACATCTCAAGATCCTCGGAGCTTAGCTTTTTTTATTGAATCAATTTGTGTAACGAGACGGTTCCGGGGGAGTTTATCCCGAGTATCTTTGAGGGGAGTCCAGCCCGCCCGCCCATGGAGGGGCTCCGGATCTTGGCTTTTTTTGTGAGGATAAAACCTAGTGATAAGCTAGGTTTTATTTTACCCCAGCGTGGACCGAGCTCAGCTCGGTGGACTGGCGAACCTGAATATGATTAAATTCCCAAAGTACTTAAAATTCATAGGAGCGTTATGAAATTAAATCGAATCGACCATGTTGCTATAATCTGCTCCGATTATCAAAAGTCTAAAGAATTTTATGTAAACCTTCTTGGCTTAGAGATTATCCAAGAGATTCATAGATTAGAAAGACGGTCGTGTAAGTTAGATCTGAGTTTAAATGGTCTATATCAAATTGAATTATTCTCATTTCCTGACCCGCCTAGTAGATTAACTAATCCAGAAGCGCGCGGATTAAGGCATCTGGCTTTTCAGGTGGACGATCTAGATAAAGCAGTTGAAGAATTGAAACGTAAGGGTGTAGCGACTGAAGCCATTAGAGTAGACACCTCAAGAAATAAAAGATGTTTTTTCTTTCAAGACCCAGATGGGTTGCCAATAGAATTTTGCGAAGCATGACCGAATTATTTCGGTCTTTTTTATTTAGGCTCTTCTAGCCTCGGCACCCGCCTGCCGGCGAGGCAGGCATAATATATCCGATAATTCTCCTAAATCCACGTTCGGACACAGGCAACAGCTCGGAGCCAGTATGGATGTAATACCATCCGTGTGATATTATATCTCCATCTTTAACAATGGAGGCGTGCAATGAAAGTTTCGCTATATCGTCTGGTAAGGTCTTTTCTTTGTTTGGTCGTAGGGTTTTTAATATGGGTTGGAAGCGCTCAATTTGGCTCTTTTATCTTTAGGGGTACGGAATCAGAGAATATGATGATTGTGGTCGGTGTTTTAGGAATGTTTGCCGGGATTGGATTTTGTTTCAAATTCTGGCCCAAGTCAGTTGTCAGAACATAAAATCAAAAAGTCCGACTAATAGTCGGCTTTTATTTTACCTCAAATAGGGTACTAACATCTGGTTATCCACATATAACGATAAAAATATATTGACAAACGATAAACACTTTGCTAGGCTTGTTTTATGATAAAACAGGCGTCAACGCTTTTCTTGAAAGTAACCCTTTTTATTATGGGTGGCGCAGCGCTTGCTTTTTGCATTTTTGCCGTACCCGCAATAAGCAAAGGGGTGGGGATAGAGTGGCCTAAGCTCGCTTATTTGAAGTATCCTATCCTGATTGGCAGTTATCTGACGGCTATGCCTTTTTTCTTTGCACTGTACCAGGCCTTTAAGCTTTTAAGTTATATTGATAAAAATACAGCCTTTTCGTTAAATTCGGTAAGGGCTTTGAGGTACATAAAATATTGCGGAATCACAATGTGTATTTTGTATGTAGCAAGCATGCCAATCATATTTCAAATCGCAGATGCAGACGATGCTCCAGGCCTGGTGTTATTCGGAATGATTCTTGCTGCTGCTCCGGCCGTGGTCGCAGTCTTTGCCGCGGTTCTCCAGAAGCTTCTTAAAAGTGCCATTGATATAAAATCGGAGAATGATTTAACCGTATAACATGGGTAAAATAATAATCAACATAGATGTGATGCTTGCAAAAAGGAAAATGAGCGTTACGGAACTTACAGAGAAAGTCGGAATAACAATGGCTAATCTTTCTATACTAAAAAACGGAAAAGCTAAAGCTATCCGATTTTCAACCCTGCAATCTATTTGCAGGGCGTTAGAATGTCAGCCGGGGGATATACTGGAATATAAAAAATAAATAAAATAGTTAACTCCATCAAATCCTGCTTCGCAGGAATCGCTAAAGCGATTATTTGATAGGATAAAAACATATGCAAAAAATAGCTACACGCATATTCACATATGCATCACTCGCTTTCGGAGTCATAGGGATCTCATTGGTCCTGACAATTAATCCTGATTCAGAGCCGAACATAATATTAATGAAGCTTTTATTTACCACGGCTTTTGTTATATTGACCTCGTTCGCACTAAGCGTTGCCAGTAAATATTTAAACAGTAAATCCTAATTGTATTAGGTATGTTATTTCTAAAAATAGAAAGCGATGGAAGCTTGGTTGCCGACAACCTGGCAATAAAAGTAAAGGCGCTTACTTTGAAGTAAGTCGCTACATTAAAGTAATCCACAATTGTTTTGTTTGACACCGATACCCCCTAGGGGGTATACTTGTTTTATATGAAATACATGGACGACAAAAGCAAGGCAAAAGTAGTTCGCCGCCTCAAGCTTCTTGAGGGACAGGTGCGTGGGCTTCAGAAGATGGTCGAAAATGATGCTTATTGTATTGATGTAATCACGCAAACATCTGCTGTGAAGCAGGGACTATCAAACGCGGAAGATTTGCTTCTTGAAAATCATTTAGATCACTGCGTGCACCATCAAATGCAATCCGGACAGACAGCTAAGGCAAAAGCCGAGATTATCAAAGTGTATAAACTAAAAAGGAAATAATATGTACATACAAACATATAAAGTAAAAGGAATGCACTGCGCTTCATGCTCTTCTGTCATTGAAAAAACTTTCAAGAAAGTTGAAGGCGTGCAATCAGTAGAAGTAAATTATGGTACCGAGAAAGTAAAAGTTTCCTTTGATCCCTCAAAGACAAATCCGCATAATCTTTCTAAGCATATTGAACCGCTCGGCTATTCACTAGATGTTCCTGCTACTGCCGAAGAAATGGGAATGTCTGAAAGTGAACACGCGGCACACTTAGGGCTAAATCAATCAAAAAAAGAAAAGCTTGCCGAGGTCAAAGATATGAGAACGAAAGTTCTCTCCGCAATTCCTCTGGCTATTTTTGCCGCCATTGTTATGGGGTGGGATATTCTTGCTCAATATGGTGCTGTGTCAGAAATGAATTATGTAGTAAAGGAATTTTTTCACCACCTTCTCCCTCTGGTGGCCACCTATATCCTTTTTGTTGTTGGTAAACCATATCTTCTCGGTTTTTATAGATTTCTCCGATATGGGAAGGCAAACATGGATACATTGATTGGCATTGGAACGGTCGCCGCCTTTTTATACAGTTTTGCAATTACTGCCTTTGAAGAAACACTCCGACCTTTTATAAATGTAGATTATCAATACTACGATGTCACGATCGTGGTTATTACCTTTATTGCGCTCGGTAAATATTTGGAAGCTCGTTCAAAGATTAAAACAGGTGATGCAATCGAAAAGCTTCTTAATCTTCAGGCAAAAACAGCATTAGTGATCCGTGAAGGAAAGGAGTTAGAGATTTCAGTAAATGACGTAAAGCATGGCGACCTAATCATCGTTAAGCCGGGAGCGAAAATTCCTGTGGACGGCATTATTGCGGAAGGAAGCTCTTTTGTCGATGAGTCTATGGTTACGGGAGAGCCTATGCCTGTACAGAAAAAGATAGGAGACAGCGTTGTGTCCGGGACGATAAATACAAGCGGTTCATTTACATTTAAAGCAACAAAAGTTGGGTCAGAAACATTGCTCGCCCAGATTATAAAGATGGTTGAAGATGCCCAGGGAAGTAAGGCTCCGATACAAGCACTCGCAGACAAAATTTCGTCAGTTTTTGTGCCTATCGTGCTGGTAATCGCTTTTCTTTCTCTCGGCGCATGGCTTGTTGTCGGTTCGCAATATTTAGGATTCTCTCAGGCTTTGTCATTCGGCCTCGTTTCGTTCGTAGGCATTCTCGTCATTGCATGTCCTTGTGCTCTAGGTCTTGCTACTCCGACAGCAATCATCGTTGGAGTGGGCAAGGGGGCAAAAGAGGGCATTCTTATCAAGGATGCCGCTACGCTTGAAAAACTGCATAAGGTAAATACTATTGTGGTTGATAAAACGGGTACATTAACCCGTGGTAAGCCGACGCTTGTTGATATTCAAAATTTTTCAAATCTAAAAGATGATGAATTAGTATCGATTCTGGCATCACTTGAAAAGAAATCGGAACATCCAATTGCTCATGCGATTGTGAACTATACTCAGGAGAAGAATATTCTTATGTCCGAAGCTTCAGATTTTGAGGGGATACAAGGCAAGGGACTTAGGGGAAAAATTAGTGGCACGGAATACTTTGTCGGTAATGCAAGGCTCATCAGTGATCTCGGGATTTCTTTTGATACGGCAAAACTTGATGGGTTTACTTCACAAGGGAAAACGCCGGTCATTCTTGCTACTAAAGAAAAAGTTATCGGTTTTGTCATGGTGGCCGATGAAGTAAAAGCAGAATCAGTTGAAGCGGTAAAGAATCTCCATGCTCTCGGAATTAAGGTGGTTATGCTTACCGGCGATGATGAAAAAGCCGCTAAGTATATTGGGTCACTTGTCGGTATTGATGATGTTGTGGCTCATGTGCTACCGCAGGATAAGCTTGAAAAAATAAAAGAATTGCAATCACAAGGTCGAGTGGTTGCGATGGCCGGTGATGGTATAAACGACGCCCCCGCACTCGCTCAAGCGGATGTAGGCATCGCCATGGGGACAGGAACGGATGTAGCGATAGAGTCTGCAGGTATAACTCTCCTCGGTGGCGATATTTCAAAGCTTGTTAAGGCAATCAGATTATCAAAAATCACTATGCGTGGAATCAAGCAGAACTTATTCTGGGCGTTTATCTATAACATCATCGGCATTCCTCTTGCCGCAGGGGCTCTTTATCCGATATTCGGATGGCTTCTCAACCCCGTGTTTGCCGGCTTTGCTATGGCAATGTCCAGTGTATCCGTTGTGTCGAATTCGTTACGAATAAAAAGTAAAAAACTATAAACATGAACACGTACACATTCCATGTTTCCGGCACCCATTGTGCTTCATGCAAAATCTTCATTGAAGACACTTTGCGTGAGCAGAATTTTATAAAAAATATTCGAGTGGATTTAAAACGAGAGACTGTTGAAATTGAGACCGATAACAATCAAGATTCTGAAACATTAGCTCAAATCCTAACAGAAAAAATAAAGCCTAATGGATATAAATTGTCAGTAGAAAAATCGGATAAAGAAAAACAAAGCAATGATGTGATTTGGAAAGCAATACCAATCGGGCTTGGATTCTTGGTTTTATTCTTTGTCTTACAAAAATCAGGAATTTTGAATCTCGGTATTGGCGGTCAAACAACGCCGGCAACAAGTTTTATTATTGGCCTCATAGCCTCAGTTTCAAGCTGTCTCGCCATTGTCGGTGGTTTGGTTTTGTCTCTCTCGGCAAAAGTATCACAGGATAATGTAAGCGATACTAAGACTTTCTTGCTTTTTCATGCAGGAAGATTAGTTAGTTTTGCAGTATTGGGTGGAGTTCTTGGAACAGTTGGTAGCGCTATTGGCATAAATTTTACTTTTACAGCCATCCTTGGGCTTCTGGCCGCTCTTGTGATGTTGTTGCTCGGGCTGAATTTAATCGGGGTTTTTGAAAAAAATAAAATTGCGCTACCTTCCAGGATATTTAGTTTTTTCAGAAAAATAGAGCATAAGACATTTGCTCCGCTAATTATCGGATTTGGCACATTCTTCTTGCCTTGTGGTTTTACGCAATCAATGCAGGTTGTCGCCTTAGGAAGCGGATCTTTTATGTCCGGACTTCTTATTATGTTTGCGTTCTCGCTCGGAACATTACCGATGCTTGTGCTTCTTTCATTCGGATCGGCATCATTTGCTCATGGAAAGTATGCTCCTTTGTTTTTTAAATCTTCCGGTGTTGTTGTGGTAGGGCTTGGAATATTTGCACTTCTCGCCGGACTTGCCGGGCTCGGAATTATTAATCCTTTGTTTAACATATAATTATTTTATGAATAAATCTGCCTCCATTATTATCACTCTTGGTTTTGTTATAGGATTAGGCATTATTTTTCTTGGTGGCTCAAAACCAAATAATAATGGGACAGGTGAAACGTTACAAAACGTTGAAATCAAAGAAGGCATTCAATATGTTACTGTGAATGCAAAGGGGGGATATTTTCCAAAAGTTTCTTCTGCTAAAGCCGGAATTCCCACAAAACTTATTATTAAAACAGAAGGCACTTATGACTGTTCGGCATCGCTTGTAATTCGTTCCATTGGATTTCAAAAAATCTTAGCCCAAACAGGAGAAGAAATTATTGATCTAGGTACACCAAAAGCAGAAAAGTCAATTCAGGGACTTTGTGGTATGGGCATGTATAATTTTGTTGTGAATTTTAATTAGTGTTGAAATAAAACCATAGGCTCCCTCTGCAGTATCCTTTTCAGTCATAACCCTCGGGGTAGGTTCATTAAAATTTAAATTCCGGAAGGGAATAAAAAAGACTGCCTTATGCAGTCTGATTTAAAATATGATCCGGATTTTTCTAATTGTCATCTTCTCTTTGATACTCAAAAGATATATTCGGATACGCCTTAATCATTTTATCCAGCGATTCAGTGTCTCCCAGCATCCTCAACGCTTCTACGAATATCCGCTGGTCACTCATCTGACGGTGATGATATTCTGCTTCTTTGGGCTGAACGTCCTTACGTAATATGCCATACAGGATAGTTATTTTATCCAAGGGGCCAGACAATTTAATCCCGGCAAATTTTGCGATACTGTCTGCCTGCATTATTAATGTGTTGTCAGGTGCAGTTATATTCTTGGCCCTTTCAAGGGCGCTAGCATAATCTTTTTTATTGATGATACCGCCCAGCTCTAGATATCGCTGGTAGCTATTTTTTTCCGGAGCATCTTCTACAGCTACGGCAGAGCCCTTTTCCGAATACTCTTTGTACATACTCAAAAAGTATCATATATATGTTATTAAGCGCAAGAGAACAAGTTCTAGGCCAGTTCGGTAGACCGAGCTGAGCTCGGTGGACTGGTGAATCTGAGTATGATAAAAGTATATTAGATATCTTTGATAATAGGAGAACCTCAATGATGGTGTGGCAAATTGGAATTAAACAATCGAGCTGTCCATATAATATTTCCTGGCAAAATGATTTTGTAAAAGCAGAAGCGAAGGGTGAAGCTGAAGATATCGCAATCGCAAAAGGATATTATAGAAATCTTTGTGTCCGGGAGTCGCTTGTCGCAACATATTCCTGTCTTATTTGTGGAACCACCACTACAATGCCACATGTTTGCCCAGTCTTTTATCCTGAATGAAGAATTTGACCGAGAAATCGGTCTTTTTTATTTTTGCCTGGCTACCAAGAGCTATTGCTTATTTGATAAAGATATTGTATTACTATTATATTCTGAAACTTAACAATTCGGAGGCAGATATGTTAAGACTTATCATCATTGCCCTTGTTTTTAGTGCGGGTTTGATTAGGGCAGATACTAATATATGTTTCGAGGGACGGCCGTTAGGCGATAATCATCGCGCCCATGAAATGCTCCGCTCATTTCAGGTCGGCATGGAACAAAGGCCCATAAAGATTTGCTCATGGGAAGATTCCGAAAAAAGTTCAATATCAGTAACATTTTTTAATAATATTTGGGTAATAGTGGCAACGACCCGTACTTTGAGTGAATTCTCTGACGAAGCGCTCAAGGGGGCTCTTGCACATGAGCTTGGCCATGTTTTGATTAATTCTGCCGGAAGTCTTAAAAATAAAAATGAAAGGGACAAAGAAGACCGGGAAGCTGATGCCATTGCTCTGAAGCTTGTCGGTAAGGAAGCTCTGCTGGCAACATATGTTGCTCATACCCGCGATAAAAATTTAGCCCGGAGGAGAGTTAATCGGGCATTAGAAATCATGGCATCTGATCAAATCAATAAGTATTTATATTGAGAGGCTATTTTATCAACTGCCCCGTCAGGCGGGGCAGTTTTTTTTATCTCCCGCATCCGTACATGGGCTTGAGGATCTATTTGCCTTGAGGCGGGAGCTTTTTAATTATAAAATTGAGTTATGGCGGAAGTATTATTTTTTATAGCGGCATTCATATCTGAAATTGCGGGTACGGTGATTGGTTTTGGTTCGTCAACTATTTTCTTACCCCTTGCCCTACTTTTTGTTGATTTTAAAACAGCCCTTGTCCTGGTTGCATTTTTACATATTTTTGGAAACTTAGGCAGAATTGCATTTTTCCGCCATAGAATTGACAGAAGATTGATTTATATTTTTGGGATACCCGGTGTAATCTTAGCTATACCGGGTGCTTTATTAGTGAACCATGTCCCACAAGATATTTTGAAAATAGCTTTAGGGCTATTTTTGTTATTATTCGCCTTGGTTTCTATTATAAAGCCCGATTTTAAGTTTCTCGCGAATAAAGCCAATGCGATAATTGGTGGGGGACTCTCCGGATTTTTAGACGGCCTTATCGGAACCGGCGGCGCTTTGCGAGGGGCTTTTTTGACCGCTTTTGGTTTAGAAAAGCGGATGTATATCGCTACCGCAGCTGTCATAGCGTTGGTGGCGGATGTTACCCGAATACCTATTTATTTTGCAGGCGGGTTCTTGGAGCGAAAGTATTATGTTTACATTCCGGTTCTTTTTGTGATTGCGATGGCGGGTTCTTATATCGGCAAGAGAATAGTTAATAAAATACCTCAAAAAATGTTTAGAAATATTGTCCTGGTAGTTCTGGCTATAATAGGCTTGAAATTTATTTCGGGATAATAGACCTGTTGCTTAATAACCTTTCTACTGTAAATCTCAAATTTTGAGACTTTCGTTGCGAAAATTATTAAGCAACGGGTCTATTAAATAACAGGCTGTTTTCGGTGCTTAGATAATATTAACCAAATCAAAAACCCCGCTATGGCGGGGTTTTTGATTTGGAGAAATGCCGGTCACATTCCGGGGGTAGGCATAAGCTCGTAGATATCTACACTGAAACTTCCTATTTTGTCACCCAGGAGAGATCTAGTTTATGATTTATGAATTAAGATTATGGAGGTTATTTTTTACTGGCTTTTAATGGCATAAAATACCGAAGCATTCGCTTCGGTATTTTATGCCTATTATTATTCTATTCCTGTCCTTTCTCTTGCCCTTCTTGCCCTTCCTGCCCTTTCAGTATATCCATCAGCTGTTCTTCTGACATTGTGTCATACATTTCTTTGGCTTCAGTGGATAGCTCTGATTCAGTTATTTCTCCGCGCTTTGCGGCTAAGGCCATCCCGGCCGCTTTACGTTTGTCGTCTGTCATTTATTTTTTACACCCGGAGAGCCTAGCTATTGTTTAATAAATAAAAAATAACGTAGGCCCATCCGAGCGTTTTATTATGTTATGGTCTATGATAATGGGGGACCATGAAATGGCTGTGAACCCCCACGCCTAATTAGGATTTGCGATTTATATTTTCTAATTTTTGCGGTTACATATTCAGGCCTATTAACTAATTACTAATACGGAATAGCCACCCTGAATCGCAAGGGAAATGTATCCTAGTTAGGTGTGGGGGGTGAATCCCGTTATTTAGCGTAACCAATACCGAATTAATTTGATTTTATATCCGGAATATAGTAAAAAAGTAGTAAAGAGGAGGTTCTTTCATGAAAATAAAGGCCAAAAAGAAGAGAAGGGTAAAAGAGCTTCGGGCGGAAAGAGACAAGCTATGGGATAAATTTTTGAACCTACCGAAGAAAAGTTCTTTCTCGGGGCTGAATATATCCGGAAAATTAGAAAGGGTACAGCAAGAGTTGGACAGATTGGAGGGTGACGTAAAATCAAAAAGATATTATCCGACAGTAAGAATCGCATTTTAAGAAGTTGCCGCAGATGTCTGCGGCTTTATATTGTCTTTAGCGTGGTATAATAAACTTATGATAAGTGATACGCTCGGACTAATTTTAATATTTTCTATATCCGGGGCAATTATTGCGAGCCGATGGTATTTTGGACGCAGGCATAATATTTCTATCAGGGCAGATATTTTTATCGGTCTTTTTATCATTTTATTCGCCGGTTTTCTGTTGCTCTTGATGGGCAGGGTGCCATGGTGTACCTGTAATCAGGTATGGCTTTGGTCGGGAGATATTTTTACAGAACACAATTCCCAGCACATTTCGGACCCTTATACGCTCACGCATTTCATACATGGTATCGCTTTTTATCTTTTGCTTTGGTTATTTTTCAAACGCTGGCCTATCGGTCTGCGTTTACTTCTGGCGGTTGGCCTTGAGTCGGTCTGGGAGGTTATAGAGAATACCGATATGGTCATTGATTATTATCGTGCCAATACGATATCGCTCGGGTATTACGGTGACAGTGTCATAAACTCTATATCCGATATTATAATTATGGCGGTTGGTTTTTGGTTCACCCGGAAGTCCCCAATCTGGGTCTCTGTGTTGGTGGTAATTGCAATAGAAATATTCTTAGCGTTTTGGATAAAAGATAATCTCACATTGAATATCATTATGTTTATTCATCCGTTTGAGGTTATAAAAAGTTGGCAGCTGGGCACATAGCTCATTATTGCCAATAATATTTAAGTATGTTAAAATTATTAAATAAGATAGATTACCATGGAAAAAATTAATATTAAAAATCTAAAGGAGGATCATTTGAAAATCATCAAAATAGACCGCTTGGAATTTGATAATATTAAGAGTAGGAGATTGGATGACCCTGTGCTTTTGGATTGGATGTCCAAAAAGGGTATAAGATTTGGCAAGCAACCCATAGAAATAGAGATAGACGGAGAGAGATACAGAATGATAACTGAAAAAATAGATTTTGGCACCCTTATACAAGAATAATGGCAATCAGAAAATACATAATCTATTTTATTATTATAGCCGCCGCACTGACGGGGCTTTTTTATTTGTTTTTGCCCGCACTGGCCGGCGTAGGCAATCTGGATATTTATAGCGGAGCAGTTGATGTTTTAAGGGGCGACCAAGTTAAAAATGGACAGACCGGCGAGAATGTCAAAATTAATGATACCGTCCGTACTAAAAACGAGAGCCGTAGTGGGCTGGTTCTAAAAGACAATACAATTGTGCGATTTGAGTCCGGTTCCGAAGTTAAAGTGGGGGACATAGAATATAAGGACGGCAAGATAAAAGATGCCGTATTCGCACTATTGGTTGGTCAGATATGGACAAGCGCCCAGCCTGTTGGTGAGGGCGGGCAGTTGAGAGTAGAGACACCTACTGTCGTGGCTTCGGTCAGGGGTACTGAGTTTGAGGTTATATACAGAAATGGCATAACAGAAATATTTGTATTTGAGGGCTCGGTTGTCGTGGCTTTGGCATCTGATCCCTCAGTTTTTAAAGAAGTCAAAGCTGGCGAATATTTTGTAATAAGTGACAGCAACGCCAGAGAAGATTTTGAAAAAGGCCCGGTACTGTTTGATATAAATGAGAGAAATGATTGGGTAATTTTCAATCTTGGCGAAGCAGATAAAGATTCCGTGCCGACGACAATAATATCACCGAGTTTAAGTCCTACGCCTGAAATTACAAATAAACCCTCTCCGACAGCTACATTGAAACCGACAGTTTCGCCTACACCTAAGCCGACTGTTCAGGCAACGCCGACCCCCATAGTCAGCCCGACTCCTCCGACGTCCACTGGGGGTGGAGTCGGAGCTCCAACCGAAAGTGTCGGAGCTACGCCGACGCCCAATCCTGAGCCTCAGATAAATTCTGTTACCCCGAATTCTGTAAGCAGATCTTCTGATTCAAACAGCTTTTTTATAAACGGCGATAATCTTAAAAATCCGGTCCAGGTTTATCTCGGGGAATTTTTAATCCAGTCATTCCTGATAGATAGCCAGACTATAATTGGATATGTCAGCGAAAATATTCAGCCGGGAGTTTATGATGTCGTTGTAATTACTGCCGGTAAAACCTTAACTTTAAATCAGGCCTTGACAATAAGGTAGTTTCCGCATGAGCTTAACTAAAAAATTATTATTCGCTCTTACAGTTCTTATTCCGCTTGCTCTATTTAGCAAGCTGTCTTTTTTTGAGAGCGCGGAGTTAAGGGCAGGCGACATTTTAAAAAAAGGACATCAACCTGCCCCGGCCATAGTAATTCTGGCCATAGACAACAAAAGCTTGGGAGAGATAGGAAGATGGCCGTGGCCAAGACAGATAGAGGCCCAAATAATTTATAAGCTAGCGGAATACAAGCCGAGGGCGCTGGGTGTGGACATAAGTTTGTTTGAAGCCCAGGACCAATCTAATGATTTGGCATTGGCCTCAAGTTTGGCCGGAGTTGATTTTCCTGTAGCCCTCTCTTCGCAGGCCGTTTTTATCAGGGGTTCTGACGAGCCGGAGAGTTTCTTGGAGCCTCTTGAAATTTTTACATCAAATCCGCTGGTAAGGCCGGGCCATGTTAATGTCTCTATATCTCCTGATGGTTCGGCCAGAAAACTGCCCCGCGAGATATCAGGGAATTTGCCTTTTTCATGGCAGATAGCCCAAGTTGCCAATGCGGGACTGCCCAAAAGTGAAGATGAGTACAATATTAACTTTGCAGGACCGGCCGGAACTTTTCCTACATATTCAATAAGTGATGTTTTGCCGGGACGCATATCGGCAGAAGCACTTGAAAATAAGATAATACTTATAGGCGCCACGGCCGGGGATTTGCATGATTTGGTATCAGCACCGGTTGAGGGCGGACTTCTGTCGGGTATAGAATGGCATGCCAATGCCATAGATAATATTTTATTTGAAAGATATGTCCGGCCGGTTGGTAAGAATTTAGTCCTCGTTATATTTTTGGTTTTATCGCTGGCCTTACTCATAATTTTTTCAAGAATCAGCAGGAGCCAATTTATCGTTTTATCGGTTGTTTATTTATTTTCGTTGCCTCTGGCCGGCTTCATATTGTGGGGTTTCAAAATTGAACTGCCATATTTATCGGGAGTGGTTTTGGGGGTGGGCGCAATCGGCTATGAAGGTTTCTTCAGGTGGTATAAAGCCGAGGCCGAAAAAAGAAAATTGCGCCAGGCCGTTCAGAATTATTTCTCGCCCCATGTTCTGGAGGCAATACTCGCCAATCCGGCGTTGCTTAATCTGACCGGCGAGAAAAAAGAGGTTTCTATCTTATTTTCTGATATCCGTTCCTTTACTACAATTTCAGAACAATTGGAGCCGGAAGTCCTTACCGAAATGCTCCACGAGTATTTTACTGAAATGGCCGAGGAAATACTGGCTACAGACGGCGTGCTGGATAAATTTATCGGGGATGCCATTATGGCTTTCTGGGGTGCGCCATTGGAACAGCCGGACCATGCCGAGCGTGCAGTGAGAGCGGCGCAGGGAATGATAAAGCGGTTAGGTATCATGATGGAGCGCAGGAGAGCCGCCGGTTTGCCTGTTTTTGACATTGGTATTGGCATAAATACCGGACCGGCTATTGTCGGTAACATGGGTTCAGAAAAAAGATTTGATTACACAGTGATAGGAGATGTCGTTAATGTTGCTTCGCGCTTGGAAGGACTGAACAAGGAATTTAAAACTCACATTATAATTTCGGAAACTGTTAAAAATAAATTGAGTCCGGATATCAAAACCAGGGATCTGGGGGAGGCGAGCGTAAAAGGTAAGGTGGGTGCTGTTAGTATATTTGAAGTAACCTAAAAAATTTAAAGTAAAATACCAAAAACAAAGGGCACCTTTGCAACCGCAAAGGTGCCCTTTGTTTTTGGTTGGGAGAAAAGATAGGCAACCACGGCTTCATTCACGATTCATAAGCCGTTGCTATTTTTTAGTCCTGTGAAATAGGCAAAGCGGCTTAAAAATGGCTGATTTTGAGCCGTTTTTAATGACTATTGCATAAGATATAAAAATGTGTTATAATATATACATAGCTCGTTTCAAAAGGAATTCTGGCCAATCAGGCCAAAAAGAGACCAAAAGGAGAAGGAGAAAGGCGATGAAGAACATGTTCAAGATCTTAGTGGTTGTGATGGTCCTGGTGTTCGTGATCCCGGCAACGGCGGCCAAAGGCGGCCAGCCGAATAGCGACAACGGCAAGGGCAAGCAGGGACAGGGCGGTGGAACAGTAACGTTGCCCAGTCACTATGTTCGGGTGGTATACTTCTACCCGAATGACTATCGTCCTGATCGTCGCTACATCAAGGCGGTTGACCCTTTCGTCCAGGACATTCAGTCTTGGTACAAAGAAAAGCTTGGCAAGACTTTTTATGCCAAGTCAGTGGAAGTCATCAAAGGTCAGAAGCCGGCTTCCGACTATGGACCGCCGGAGATGAACTGGGTGAATGTCTATGCTGAACTCGGCATAGATTGCAATTCAAACACCAATGTTACCACATTGGTGTTCCTGGCCCGGACTCTGCAACATGCTAACGGCCGTACATGTTCTCCGATTGGGACCTGGTACAATTCGGTGTATAACGGAGACGTGACGGTGTCAGAGGCAAACTTTGACGCTGAGATTATGGGGACGTGTCCAGGCGTTCCCTCTGAAGATTACTGGTGGAGATGCAACATGGCCGCTCAGCGTGGTGGCATTGCCCACGAACTAGGCCATGCCTTCAGTCTGGCCCATCCGGAGGGATGTGAGGTCAATCCGGGATATTCCTGGTGCGACGCCACTGTAATGTGGGCCTGGTGGTTCTGGCCCGACGTGGGGTTTCTGGACATTTCAGATACGCCCTACGCACCGGAAGCGAGCACATTGCTTGCTTCCCCGTGGTTCCAATAGCCAGCAAGCAGTTCTTTCAACAAATGGGCCCCGTCCATAGACGGGGCCCTCCAACCCCTCGCATTCAAACGCGAGGGGATTTTGTTTTTATTCCCGCACATCTATTGTACGAGTGCGGGGCTTCGTATTTTATTAGTCTAAATTAATTTAGTACAGCGTACGGGAACAATACTCCAAATTCCTTGCACCAGATGACTACTGTTTTATATTTGTTTAAATCAATATCAGAAGGCAGGTCATAATTTTGATTGCCCTTGTTGCCCTTGAGCGGTCCCAGGTCTATAAAATCACCCAGGCTGTCTATATTGCTGGCCGGCGAAGTTGATTCTGAAAAATAAACATAAAGAGCGGGGCCGTTTATTATATCAAAATCTTCAAATCTAAGAATTTTTCTGCCGTCAGGATAATCAAGAACTATTGCTTTGCCACTGCCTTTGTGGAAAAAATCGGCATCAACAAACCGGCCTTCGCGGATTGTTTGTATTTGAGGCGCCGGGGTAGTCGTTGCTTGATTTTCTCCGGGCTGTGGCTCTCCGGTCTTTTCAGGCATGCCGATCATTTCTTCGTTTACCGGTATATCTTCCATGACCATATCTTCAAAAAAGATAATGTATATTTGAGTATAATAGACTAAAAAGGCGGCAACCGCCAAAACTCCGATTATGATAAATTTTTTCATCCCCACACCACAACAAGGACGTGATTTTAATTTAAATTAAAAACCCAGGCCTGTGTTGTGTATTATTTTTTTTAGACTGACTATTATAATTAGACATTTCCCACACCCCCAGTCCTTGTTTGGTGTGGGGATTCATTTTTTAAATTTTAACAGCCAAAATAGATATGGGCAAGATTATCGTGCCGGCCTATTTTGGGTTATGCTAGATATAATATTATGAACAGGCCGAATGAAGAAAATGTGTTTTGGTACAGTTTGAAAAAACCGGCGCAAGCCAAGAAACTTTCGGGCACCATAAATGCGGATGTCGTGGTGATAGGCGGGGGAATGGCCGGTTTGTCATGCGCTCAAAAATTAAGAGAGCATAACCTGTCTGTCGTTTTGCTGGAAAAGGATTTTTGCGGTGCCGGCGCGAGCGGTAAAACTTCAGGCTTTATCACGCCTGATTCTGAAATAGAGTTAAGCGCGCTTTTGGCTAATCATGGCCCGGAAAAGGCCAAGCGAATCTGGGAGTTTGTCATAGCCGGGGTTTCGGCAATTCGTAAAAATATAGAAGATTATAATATAGACTGTGATTATCAGGTTCAGGACTCTTTGTTTATTGCAAACAATAAAACCGGACTAAAATATGTAAAAGAACAATATGAGGCGAGAAAAGAACTTGGCTATGAAAGTACTTTGTATAGCAAGGACGGCCTCCCTGAAATTATAGGGAGTATGGGCTATGTTGGGGCTGTCCGCTATCCGGATACTTTCGGCATGAATTCGTATTTATATTGCCAGGCGATGCGGGAGATTCTTATAAAAAACGGGGTACAAATATTTGAAGAGACTCCGGCCGTTAATATAACAAATTCAAGCGTGATTACGCCTGAAGGCAGGGTGGAGGCAAAACATGTTATTGTTGCCGGAGACAGATTTATTCCTGATATGGGGGTTTTAAAAAAAGAGATATATCATGTGCAGACATTTCTTGGCATTTCTAAGCCATTAAGCGACGAAAATGCCAAAAAAATATTCAAGAGTGATAAAATGATGGCATGGGATACTGACCTTATTTATAATTATTTTCGTGTAACAGGTAATAATAGAGTTCTTCTGGGTGGTGGCGATCTGTTGTATACTTATGCTCATTCCATAAGCAATAACACAAAGAGATTTAAAAAGCGTTTAAGCTCATATTTTCATAAGAAGTTTCCCGATGTTCCTTTTGAGCTGGAATATATCTGGCCGGGTATGCTTGGTGTAAGCAAGGATTTATTACCTGTAATGGGTTATGGGCCCGATAATAAAACCAGTAATATCTGGTATCTGGGAGCGGCCACAGGATTGCCCTGGGCAAATGCACTCGGCCATTATGCGGCGGACAAAATAATAAGCGGCCGCAATGAGCTTGATGGCGATTTTTCATGGAAAAGAAAATTTATAATAGGCCCAAAAATCCAAACTCTTATTTCTACCCCGGTGACATATGCTATTTCTCACGGTATTGCCGAGCATCTCTGAGCTGGCTTAACTTGCATTTCATGAAGATTATGTTATAATTTAAAAAGCCTCAAAAATGAGGCATTTTCGTTCGTTCACAAGAGGAGAGAAGAAGATGAAGAACCCGATGAAGAGGTTGGCGCTCGGCGCCCTTGTTTACTGCCTGCTCGCGGTATTTCCCGCTTTCGGATCCTGTCCGTTTCTGGACCTCGGCTCTACCCGGTTTCTTACCGGCGACTGTACTGTTGATGCAACATTTCTTGTTCCGGATGGAATGGTTCTGGATGGTGGCGGATACACGGTTAACGTTACCGACCCTGTTCCCGGCCATTTTTTAGGAGCGGTCATCAAGAACGCAGGTTCCTGGATGGGCGTGACTAACCTCAAAATAAACGCCATCGGACTGAACAATGTCTGTGATAGTGGCGACAACCGTCTGCGTGGCGTGTTTCTTCAGTCTGCAAGCGGGGGTTCGTTACTAACGTTGAGGTCATCGCGTTGAATCAAGGTCCATCGGGCTGCCAGGAGGGGAATGCCGTTGAAGTGAGTAGTGCGCCCTTTGATGGCACTCACCCTGATACCAAAACAGTGATGCTCAGCAACATCGGGCTGAATAACTGGCAGAAGTCGGGCGTTGTCATCAACGGAGACGTAGATGTCAACCTTTCAAACAGCAATATCGGACCTTCGGCGACCCAGTTAAGTCTGGCCGCCAATAGTGTCCAGGTTGGCTTTGGCGCTACCGCCAAGGTCAATAACAACAAAATTGCCGGTAACTCCTGGTGCTGTTCAAGTGCTGCCGCTACCGGAGTTCTTTTATTTTCGTCAGGTCCCGGCACTCAAATTTCCAGGAATGATATTGATGGAAATGCCGATGTCGGTATTTATGTTTTTACCGACGGCGCAACTGTTGATAAAAATAAAGTTTACGAATCCGGCGCTGACGGATTTTACGACATCGGTATAGGCGACTACGGAATCGGCAATGTTTTTGAGAAGAATAAGGTTGCCGGCTATGGTACTCCCTACGATGGCGTCGTGGGTGATAAAAACAAGGTCAAGGTCTTTGGTCCCGAATAGTTCTTTTTTTAAATCCGGCCTGCCCCGTTTGACGGGGCAGGCCGGACTAATGAGCTCCTCTCACAGGGAGCTTTTGTTTTTGGCTATTGTTTGATATTTTTAAGTTATCTTTAACAAAATCAATATGGAGAAAGATAGTAATGAAAAAACATCGTGATTTCGGTTTCTATTTCTGGGTGCATCTGGCTTTTATATTATTGTTCTGGTTAGCTCCTTTTTTAGTTAGCTGGAGGGGAATAGTTGCGGGGATGATACTTTATGCTTTTCAGATTAAATTTCTGGGCGGCTGCATCCTGACTCATCTTGAATTTAAGGGGAGAGAACCTCCACCTGCATCTTTCTATCATTATTATCTGACAAAAGCCGGCCTTAAATTGAATCCTAAAAAAGTCAGCTGGGTGGTTGATTATGGTATTACGTCTCTGATAATTATTATGACTTTAATTTGGCAATTTCTTCTAGGTAAGGAGGTATTAATTAAATAAGGGCTTGTTAAAACAAGCCCTTATTTTATATCTTCATATCTTTTTCCGGATTACTAGAAAAGCCTAAATAGATTTATTAATCCGAAAGCAGAAAGGCCGTTGAAAATTAAATTACCGGCAAAGACTGCCATAAAAAGCTGTTTGAATTTGTAGCCAAGAAACCCCAGGGGTATCACCATGATTTCATTTGGCAAGGGAACTAATGACGCGTAAATAAACAAAAATGCCGTCGGCTTGATATGGTATTTATTTTCTATATGTTCAAGGCGGTTCATAAAGTTAACCATCGTTATCGGTGAGATGGCTTTTCTTCCTGTCCGGCCGATAACATATCCTATGCTGTCACCTAGGGTCATTCCCAAGGTTATTATGATAATGGTAATCCAGAAATTAAGGCCGGCTTCCAGGAGCGCCGGCAGGAAGGCTATTGCCGGTACCGGCACGACAAGGTTGAACCCGCTGATAATGGAGGCGCCGAAAACTCCGATATAGCCAAAACTAGAGACAATATTTTGGACAAGATTATTTTTGCCTACCAGTTCGCTCAACCAAAAGGCCAGCGCTACAATGGCGACAAAAGAAACAGCATAAACGACTCTTTTAATCTTAGTATTAAGCAATAAATACATTTTAAATGATTTTTAAAATAATGTAACGCCTAGAGGCTAGTAATCAGTAACCAGTAACTGGTAACTAGTAATCGGTAAAGGTGCGGGGTTGAGTCGGCATACGATTTATTTTAAAATTGAATATGGGGTTATACATACAAATTCATTCAATGCATGGCCTTTTTAGGTCCAGGGACTTAGAACTCGGCCGCGACGAAGATTCTGGCGGTCAAATAACTTATGTCTTAGAATTAGCTAAAAAATTAGGCGAGTTAGATGGCATTGATAAAATAGATATAATCACCAGATACATTTCGGATTCAGAATATCCGGGCTATTCTCAAAAAATAGAACCTGTTTCTCAAAAAGTAGATATTGTAAGAATAAAAGCTGGGCCGGATAAGTATCTAAAGAAGTTTGAGTTATGGCCGTATATCAATGATTTTACTGAAAACGTTAAAACATTTATCAAGGAATCGGGAAGAAGGCCTGATGTTTTACATAGTAATTTTGCCGATTCGGGTTTAGTTTGCAGCATGCTTTCCGAAGAGTTAAAAATTCCTCAGGTTCATACTAGCCATAGTCTTGCCAGGCCCGAAATGGAAAAGACAGGTACGTCTGAAAAAGAAATAGAATATTTGAATAAAACTCTTCATTTTGAAGAAAGGATGAAAGCCGAACAGCGGATAATAAATAATGCCAAAATAATAGTCGCGAGCACCAATCAGGAAATAGAAACACAGTACAGCGGTTATGAAACAAAAGGTTTAGAGAATAAGTTCAGAGTTGTCTCCCCGGGTATTAATCCGGATGTTTTCTATCCCCCGAGTAACATCAACCCTTCTCCAAAAGAGGGGGAGACATTCCAGCTTTTAGAAAATTTAATAAGTCAAAATTTTAAACACCCTGAAAAAACATTAGTTACTACGTTATCCAGAGTAGACCGGGTAAAAAATCTGAATAATCTTATTAGGGCGTTCGCCATTGATAAAAGTCTTTCATCGGTGGCGAACCTGGCCATATTCGGAGGTAACCTAAAATCTATCGGCAAGGGCCAGCCGATACTAGATGAGATGAATAATCTCATAAGAGCATCAAATCTTTACGGCAGCGTTTTTTTATATGGTGATTTTCTTGATTATTTCACCCAGGTCCCGGCTTATTACAGGTTTTTCTCAAAAAAACGAGGAATTTTTGTGAATCCGGCATTTATAGAGCCATTTGGCCTAACCGTTATTGAGGCCGGAGCTTGCGGCCTGCCCGTAGTTGCTACCAAAAACGGCGGTCCCTCAGAAATTATTAACGACGGCGAGAATGGCTTATTGGTAGACCCGGAAAGTCCGGCCGATATTGCTAAAAAGATAAGGGCCGTTATTGAAACTCCCGGTCTATGGGATAAGCTTTCCGAAAACGGAAAAAATAATATCAAAAAAAATTATACTTGGACAATGGCGGCTAAAAAATATTTTGAAGTTTTTGTGGATGCCTTGAAGTAGATTTGTTATAATGTATTTTATTGGTGAAACCTTAGATATAGCGGGGGAGGTTGTGGTAGCCGGATATGTAATCCGTATAATATAATCTGATGCCTAGTTTTATTTACTCGCAAAAATTTAAAGATGTTTCTTCGACCAGTTTAAGGATATCCTTAGGCTTAGTTTTTTTATTATTTGGAGCCCTGAAGGTGTTGGGCCAGAGCCCTATTTTAGACCTGGTTAATTCAAGTTTTCCCTTATTTGCCACAGCAAAAGGTTTTTTTGCTTTAGGATTGATAGAGATGATTCTCGGGCTCAGTTTACTCATTAATAAATTTGTTTCCGTATCAAGCATTATAATGGTGCTTCATCTTTTGGGCACTTTTTTAGTTTTTATCACGGGTCCGGAGCTGATGTTTGAGCCGGGTTCTCTTGCTTTGACAATGGCCGGCGAGTTCGTAGTTAAAAATCTGGTGCTTATAACTGCGGGCCTTGTAGTTTTGGCACACAGCCAGGAATCCAAAAGCTAGGGCCAATAATTAAACAAAAAAATCCGCCTGTGGCGGATTTTTTTGTTTTCGGGATTGGTGATCTTAGTTCCAATTTTTGGCAATAAGCGCGTTTTTTGCCGCTTCCTGCTGGGCTTCTTGCTTTGAGTTGCCCTCACCATCGGCTACGAGTTCTTTTTCCAGAAATAATCCTACTTTGAAAGTTTTAGCATGGTCTGGACCCCATTCGTCCATGACCTCGTAGGTTGGCGTAATGCCGGCTTTCTCCTGGGCTTCTTCCTGAAATTTACTCTTGAAGTCTTTATAGGTTTTGCTCTTGATAATATTATCCAGTTCAGTGGCAACAAATTTTAGAATAAAATCTCTGGACACCTCATATCCTTGGTCAAGATAAATCGCGCCAATCAGCGCTTCAATGGCGTTCGCGAGAATATACTGTCTGGCCCGGCCGGTATCTTTGGCCTCTCCGCGCGACAGCAGAATATAGTCATTTAAATCAAATTTTTTAGAAATTTCAGCCAGCATTATGGCATTAACCAAAGCTGCCCGCCAGTTAGTCATGTCACCCTCGGGGCTTTCGGGATATTTTTCGTAGAGATATTCCGTTATAGCTAATTCTAAAACCGCGTCTCCTAAAAATTCCAGACGCTCATTGTGGTCAAGGTGCCACTTCGTATTTTCGTTCAGATAAGAACGATGGGTAAGGGCCTGAAGAAGCTGGTCCTTATTTGAGAAAGTTACGCCGATTTTAGACTCCAGCTCGGCGAGTTTTTCGTTATCCATGAAAGACTTGAACAGGAACCACGAAGCATGAATCATGAATTATGGTTTTAGCCATGATTCCTAATTCATAATTCCTAATTCAAAAAATTAATTTTGGGATTTTTCTGTATCTTCTTCCGTTACTTTAGCTATATTCTCACTGTCTTCTACTGGTTCTTCTTTATTCTTCGGTGCGTCATCCTTGCCCGGTTCTCCGATTTCACGATAAACAGTACCAAGCACGCCGTTGACGAACTTGCCTGAAGCGTCTCCGCCGAATGTTTTAGCCAATTCTATAGATTCATTTATGGCAACCTTTGGAGGAACTTCATCTCTTTTACCGAAAAGCAATTCGTATAGGCCGAGCCTCAAGACTGCCCGGTCAACCATTGCTATTTGCGAAAGGGGCCATTGGGGAGCGGCTTTTTCAATAATACTATCTATCTCACTTATTTTAGACAGGGTGCCGTTAACAAGGTTGCTTACGAATTCCAGGTGTTCATCGGCCAGCCCGGGGGCAAATTCTTCAACATTATGCTTTATAATCACATCAATATTGTCGGTTTTTTTACCGTTAAAATCCCATTCGTATAAAGACTGCATTGCTACGGAGCGTGATAGATGACGTGAGGCCATAAGCTTAGTTTGTAAAGTTGAAAGTTTTTAAAGTTTCTAAAGTTATAAACATCATTCTTTATGAACTTTTTACCTTATGAACTTTATAACTTCTATTGTTTTTTCTTTGCTTTCTCTTTTTTCTTTAATTCTTTTGCAAGGACATTGACGACTTCTCTTTGGCCGTAGTAGCCACAGTTAGGGCATGTTAGGTGGGGGAGTTTCATTTTCTTGCAATGCTCGCACGAAACAAGCGCTAATTTCTTTAGCGCCATATGAGAACGTCTTCGGTTGCGGTGTCCGCGGGTGTTGTGGTGTCTTGGTTCTGGCATGGTTTTTTAATATTAACACCCTTTTTTGATAATTGCAAGCCAAAGAAAAACCCCGGCTGGGTGGGGGTTACGATACTTATTCGGCTAATTATTTTTAGTATATATCGGGGTAATATTAATTTTAAAATTATTGCACATCGGGCAAACTGCATCGCGATTCCTGTTTCTCCATGTATGTCCGCATCCGGGCGGTTGGGGGCACTGATGATCGTAAAGTATCTGTTGCTGTTCCATCATGTATTCCTTCAGGAGAGCAGGATTCAAACTATCATCAATTGAGCGAGAACAGGTTTGCCTATATGCAAGGCGCGAGGAGTGATGTGTGCTTAATGCACATGAGCGACGAGCAACGGAGTAGATAAGCAAACCTGTCACGCCCGGCAGGGAAGCCCAAAAATAGATGATTTCTTTGTTCCTCCTCCTTGAAGTATATTTAATACATCTGCGTCGTCGGGCCTAGAAATCATCTCATTTTTGGGCTTCTCAGGCTGATGCTAGTTTGAATCCTGCTCTCCTATGGTGCTTTCTGTATTCTATAAGATTGGCATCTTTGTACAATATTGAAATAAGCCTTTAAAAGTGCTAAAATATGTAAATAATTTGCCCGGGTGGTGGAATTGGCAGACACGCACGACTCAAAATCGTGTGCCGCAAGGCATGGGAGTTCGACTCTCCCCCCGGGTACAAATAAATAGTTTTATTTTTGCCGAGAGTCGAACGCCGGAAAGTTATTTTGTGAGCAATTGGCGAACAAAATCTTGAGGCGGTGCCCAAACAAAATTTTCGGAAGAAAATTTTAGTTGAGGGAGACTCTCCCCCCGGGCACAGTCTTAAGACAAACGGCCCCGCTAAGCGGGGCCGTTTGTATCCCTTAATACTAGATATTTACTACTGTCTACGGTATAATTAAATCATGTCAACTCGTATAATTTTGGTCGGCGGGTCAAGCGGGGGACACTCATTTCCTCTTGTTCCGATTGCCCTGGAGCTTCAAAAACAAGCTTTGGCTAAAGGCGTGAGGCTTGAGCTGATACTCGCAGGCACAGGTTCTGATTTTTTAAAAAATGCGGCAGTTGAGCTCCAGCTTCCTTATCTGAGGATATTTGCCGGAAAATTAAGGAGATATTTTAGCGTCCACAATGCTCTGGATTTTTTAAAGATGCCGTTCAGTGTAGTCCAGTCCCTATACTATCTGTGGCTCTATATGCCCGACCTAATATTTAGCAAGGGCGGTTATGATTCCATTCCTCCGCTTATTGCCGCAAGACTTTTATTCATTCCGGTAGTCGTTCATGAGTCTGATTCGGTTCCGGGTCTTGCCAACAAAATTGCTTCAAGGTTTGCCGTAAAAATATTTACTTCTTTTGATGGCGCCACGAGATATTTTCCGGCAGACAGGACAGAGTTGGTCGGAAATCCGATACGACAAGAACTGACCGGAGGCAGTAAAGAGGAGGCGTTAGCCCTGTTCAGGTTAAAAGGAGACAGGCCGACAATATTATTTTTCGGCGGAAGCCAGGGCGCGAGAGTTATAAATGAGGCGGTTTTGCTTTCTCTGGTCCAGCTTACTCAAAAATATCATGTTGTCCATCAATGCGGAACGATTAATTTTGCTCAAATTAAAGCTCAGGCAGAATCCATGATAGTTGAAGGGGAGGGGTCTTATGGAAAAAATTTGGAAGAAAATTACAGGCTTTACCCGTTTTTTAAGCAAAAGGATATGAATCTGGCTTATGCCGCCGCCGATATTATTGTTTCACGGGCAGGAGCAGGTTCTATATTTGAAATAGCAGCGCTTGGTAAGCCTGCAATCATGGTCCCGCTAAAAGGCTCTGCCTCGGACCATCAGCTAGCCAATGCCACTGAATTTGCAAAATATGGGGCGGTAATCGTGGAGGAGGATAATTTGACGACAAATATATTAATGGCAGAGATTGAAAATGTTCTTATCCGAAAAGACCAGATGTCTGAACAGATTAGGAGTTTCGCCAGGCCCGATGCAGCCCGTATTATTGCGGAAGGTCTGTTGAAACTGATTTAGGAATTGCTCGTTTTCTCGAGATTTTTTATCGGTGGAGTGCCTAATCCCGCTTGACGGGGTGGATAACATTTTTGAATTATAAAATTTAGGGGTGTAAAATATAACCGTAAGGAGAATTAACTAAAACCCAGCTTTTTGGTCAAAAATGCTAGGTTTTCAAATTTATTATGTTTACAATAGTCGGCGTAATCGTTTTGGTCGTTTTAATAGTAGTATATTTTTGGCTTAAAAAGGGTGGAGGCATGAAGAGTGGAGGAGGAGGAAGCCCAACGGATTCATCGGGTCCTTCAATGCCAAGCTCATTGCCACCCCAAAATCCTCCGTCAGATCAGGGTATGAATATGCCACCGAGCAACCCTTCAATGTAGTGGATAAGCAGTAAGTAAAAAGCCCCCGCTAAAGCGGGGGCTTTTGAATCTTGTTCAGGCGGAAAAAGAGCTTCCGCACCCGCAGGTGCTGGTGGTGTCCGGGTTATTAAATTTAAATCCGGCACTCTCAAGGGTTTCAACATAGTCTATTTCACAGTTTTTTAAATATAGAATACTGGCCTGGTCAACAAGAACTTTAAGCTCTTGATTGTTTTTGTCTCGGAAAAGAAACTCTTTATCCAGCGCTAGTTTGTCATTTTCTTTTTCAATGAATTGCATGCGGTATTGAAAACCGGAGCATCCGCCACCTTGAACGCTCACCCTAAGGCCAAGAGGTATCGGATCTTTTTGGGTCAGCATAAGCTCAAGGACCTTATCAATAGCTGCCTGTGTCATTTTCATAATCAGCTCCTTTTAAAAATACCGGTATTATTATAACATTAGCTTATGAACTGGAAAACAATAGGCTTCAACAGGTTAAAAAAATATTTTACTAAGGCGTTAAAGGGCGACTTATCGGCTAATAGTTTTTTATTTTATGGGCAGGAGATGATAGGCAAAAGAACTTTTGCAATGGAGCTTGCCGGAATTTCGGGGGATTATCAAAAGCAAATAAATCAAGATGTGATGCTGGTGGATAGCTCAAGCTCGGAAAGCGGACAATCCATCAGCATAGATGAGGTCCGTAAGATAAAACAATTTTTAAGTCTAAGGCCAATGGGAGGGGAGCACAAATTTGTAATCATTGATGATGCCCATAAAATGCAGGAACCGGCTCAAAATGCATTGCTCAAAATAGTGGAGGAACCTCCTGCCTATGCCATAATTATGCTGGTCAGCCACAGGCCTGATTCGCTTTTACCTACTATAAATTCCCGTTGCCAGAAAATGTATTTTCCGACACCCGGAAAAGAAGAAATTAAAAAGGTTATAGCTTCTTGTGCCGGAGAATTGAATAATGAGCAAATAGATTTTTTAGCTGATTTCTCATCCGGCCGGACCGGTCTTATTCTAAAAATTTTTGATAATGATTCTTTTAAAGAAATAAAGCCTGCCGCTGAACAGTTTTATAAACTGGAGAAAATGCCTATTGCCGAGCGTTTGCAATTTTCAGCCAAAATGGCGGATGCAAAACAGTCAGATAAGCTGGATAAGTTAACTTTGTACTGGTTGCTTTATTTGAGACCAAAAGCAAAGGCCGACCCCAGAATTGCAAAAGTAGTCAAAAATCTGCTAGATTTAAAGTACGCGCTGGGTCAGCCACAGTATAATCATCGATTGGCCCTAGATAACTTCCTGATAGGTTTGTGATTGCGACTTGTGTGTCTAAAATCATGAAGCCTGGGCGCTTGAGGGCTTATCATGATTTTAGACCCTTTTCAGGAGAAGTTTCATGGGCGTGCTTTAGCCGCTCAAGAATCTCCTTCGGGTTTGTTCAATATCTTTGTTATCCCGCCATGGCGGGATGCCTCGATCTTGAATCAAACACACAAGCCGTTTAAGATTCAATATTTATAATATGCAATTAAAAGAAATTTTAAGCAAAACTAAATTGGAATTTGACGGGGTTTTAGATTTTTATCACAAGGATATTTCTATGATAAGGACTGGGCGGGCTACACCATCTTTGGTGGAGGATATTGTGGTTGATTTGTATGGCCAGAAGATGAGGATAAAAGAGTTGGCGACGATAACTACACCTGAACCGCGTTCGCTTTCTATTCAGCCATGGGACAAGAATGCCATTCAGGCTATCAGCGGGGCCATATCCAGAAGTGAGTTAAGCATAAATCCGATAGTTAACGGCCCGGCAATAATTTTAAATATTCCACCGTTAACCGAAGAAAGACGCAAGGAATTTGTTAAATTGCTGAAGACCAAAAGCGAGGACGCCAGAATTAAGTTGAGAAAACATAGGGAAGATGCCTGGCATAATGTTCAGGCGGGGGAAAAGGACGGAGAGATAAGGGAGGACGAGAAATTTAAAGCTAAAGACGACCTGCAGAAATTAGTGGATGATTGTAATAAAAAAATAGAGGAGCTGGAAAAAAAGAAAGAGGAAGAGCTGATGAATGCCTAGCGCCTAGGCGTCAAACTTTTTCAGCATAAATAATCAACACCTGGTGTAACGCCAGGTGTTGATTTGTGCCCCCCGCAGTCCTTGTTAGGGCATCCTTTGTCAGGGGAGGGTAGGGAGAAGATAGAAATGAATAATAAAAAGTATAGATTTTGCATCGTGGATAGTCTTTATGCTAATATCAAAACATGGATAAAAAAGAACCTACGCTTTCTGACCATCAAAGTGCGCTGGAAAATCAGGATAAAAAAGCGGAAGACTTAAAAAAAGCCGAACAAGATTATGAAGCGGCCTTGAGTCTGGAGGGTGCTACCGAGGAAGAAAAAGCCTCGGCTCACGAGTTGGTGAGGGAAGAAGCGGATAGGCTAGCTAAGCTGGAAAAAGAATTTCAGAGTATTAAAGACCAAAGTAAAGAAGTTGGGGACATTAACAATAACCGAGAGCTGAGAATGGAAGCTTATCAGGAGCACCTGAATTTTCTCAAAGAGGAAGCATTGGCTTTAAGCAGGAAGATAAGTCTCTTCAGGCACACATTAGATAAGGATAAACTCTTAGATGAGCTAGACAAAAATGGTCCTCCGGACTGGGTTTTAAAACAAGTTGGAGAAAGCCAGCATAAGAAAAACAGAGCTACTATTCTTTATCTTGAATTAGCGGCAAATCAACTAGGAAAAGGAAATTTGCTTAAAGAGATAGATGAGCAGGAGGCTTTATGGGAAGTAGCCATGGAAAGACTGGAAGCTGAATCGTTGAGAGACAATAAGGTAATGGCTAGGGCAAGCTGGGTTCCTCATCATTCTAAACATAAGAATTAATCCATAAAGTCTATTGGCATAAATCAAAAACCCCGCGAATTACCGCAGGGTTTTTATTTTCTCGTAGAGTAAGCTACTGAGTTATCCGGAAGATGAAGATAGAGTTGCCGATGATGGCAACCGGACGGTATTCGTGAAGCCAGAGATAATTCGGGGTTTTGAATCCCTCTTCTTTGGGACCCTGGGAGCCCTGGTAAAAGTTTGCTGATACTGCCAGCCAGCCGTTGGATTCGTTTCGCTGTATGAAATCTTTGGCGTCCATAAATTTAGTTGAGTTTGACCAGATGTAGCGGTTGCCAAGATAATATGCGGGATCGGCCCAGCCGAAGTAATCAAATTCTATTTTCTCAATATTATTTTCTTTAACCCATTCTGAAAATCTTCTTAAATCCTGGCCCCAATCAAGATTGGAGTCAGTTACCACTTTGTGTCCTTCCGAAGGTCCACCTACGGTTTGGTTGAAGTAGGTAAGGTAATATGGATATATACGCAAGTTTTCAAATATATACCAGCCGAGTAGGGCCGTAAGCAATAAGCTGTAGGCCTTAAGTTTTTTAGGCGAAGACTCCTTAAATTTATGCCAGAGACGACCTAGTTGTCCTGATACGAGCAATATCACGAACGGGAAAGTAGGCGACAGATGCCGGACGCCGATATTAAGGTTGCTGGTTACGCTGGAATACCAAAAAACGGCAACCCAAAGTAACATAGCAAGTTCAGCAAAATAAGTTCTAATAAATTCTCCTGTAGCTTCCAATAATTTTTTAGTCGGCCTTTTGACCTGCCAAGCTATATAAGCTACAGCCATGATAGCAAGCGCCCACCAGGCCAGCGGTTCTTTTACAAAATAAACAATAGGGAAGTATTCTTTCCAGGCATTTTTTGAAACTTCACCGAGGAAGTACACGTTGTTTCCGCCAACAGAACGCTGGACAACCATAAGCAGGCCGAGTCCATATTGGCCGAGAGCTCTTATTACAGGTTTATCAGACATCCAGACCACGGGGTCGGCGAATTTGCGGTTACCGTAAGACGATAGGATATGCTCGGTGTCGCTATATTGGCGTTCGGCCGGATAACCGACAGTGTGGAAATAATAAACCGGCCAGACAACTAGGATAAAACCGACAATGAATATGAGGACAGTAGTAAGTAATAAGTGAAAAGTATTAAGTAGTTTTTTGTTTGTGCGGGATAAGCCGTATATTACAGCTAAAGCCAAAAAGTACGGGACAAGAAGGAAGGTTGAAAATTTAAGCAAAAGCGCCACTCCGAATGTGAGGCCGGCTATGATTAAATTTTTTCTGGTCTGGTCTCCCAGATATTTAATGAAAAAATATGTTGCCAGCAGTATGCCGAACATTGCCGGTATGTCTGTGGTAACAAAACGAGAGTGCGCCATTATAGTCGGAGAGAAAGAGAAAAGTATTAAGGCAATCAAGGCAAAACGGTTGCCATAAAGTTTATTTGCCCATTTAAATACCAGAACAGCCGACAGAACAAAGAACAGGAGCATCGGGATTTTAACGGCATGAGCTATCAGATCGGCATCGTTTCCGGATTGAAATATAAGCATTCTTCCAAAGTACCACTGGTCATTTACTTTAGTTTGCCAAATATCCGTATCAAAAACTCTTTGGTCCAGATTAAGAAATAGTAGGGGAATGGCGGCGATGTCTTTGGCCAATGGCGGATGCTCAGGGTTAAGACGCATATCCTGTTTGACTAGATAAGAATATCCCGCGCCTATATGAGGAACCTCATCCACGATAATATTTTCGTTCCAAACGGAGGAGATAGCTAAGATGGTGGCGATAGCAATTATTGCCACGACTATGAGATTATGTTTATATTTTGCCATAAATTTATTTTTTTAATTTCTAATTTCTAAATCCTAATTCCTAAACAATACTCAAGCCACAAGTTTTAAATTTAAAATTGGGAATTGGGTATTGGGAATTATTTAGAATAATTAGGTTAATTAGTAATTAGAAATTTAGTTTTATCGCTGTTCAAGCGGTAAAACTAGGGCGTCCCTTTCTATTCTTGTTTTAACAAATTGTTCTTCGGTTAAGTAAAATATATTTTTAGCTTTTTGCTTTTCAGGAGTATATGTATCGGTGATAAACATTACGGTTTGGGATGGCATTGGAATACCGTTTACCAGAACCCCTCCGGCGTTAACCAGTACATATTTTTTTACTTCAATAGGCAGGTTGTTTATGTGTTTTCCGAGGTCAACATAATTTTTATTGAAATAAGCTGCTGTTATAGGGCTCTGGGCCCACTTGTTGAAATATTTATCAAAGTTAGCGATAGCTATGGCGCCAAGGAATACTATTATTGCAAATCCCGCAACAATATTGCTTTCAGATATTTTGAGCCTCCTTAGCTTAATTTCGTGAACATCTGTTGACCGATACTCTCTGCTCATTACCTCATATAGCCACCAGATTCCTTCAGCGGCAAAAATATAAACTACCGGCACGATGATTATTGCCCGAAGGGCGTGGGGGATGCCTTCACTGGAAAGTATTACCGGCAGGAGGCCTACAAAAAACCAGGACAAAAGAAGGGTTTGAACAGTTGAGAAATGGCCGTGTCTTTTCCATTGGCGCAGGCACTTGAAGATGCTTCTTAAAAAACCTACAACGAACATGGCTCCCACCGGCCACAAAAGCATGGGTGAACCGCCCAGATTGTGGCGCCAGTTGCGGTCGCCCTCAAAATTAAACATGGCAAGGGTTTGGCCTAAGTTTTTAATTAAAGTCAAGGCAGGATTTTCAGATGCAAAAATTGACAGCTGGCCGGTTCTGCCCAAGAAATCACCGGGATTATTATAAAAATAGAGAGCCAGAGGAATTGAAACTAATGCCGCAACAAATAATGCAAGAACCAGTCCGCGTGCGATATCCATTTTAACCCTTTCATATTTTTCGTGGTCATAATCTTTCTTTATAAAATGCCAGTAGGCGAGCAGTGTTATTATGGCTGCTAGTGGTATTATGCGGAATGCAAGATATGAATATAAGCCCAATCCCCAGAAAAGTCCGCTTATGGCGAACGGTAAAAGGTGCTTACTGCGAAGAGCCTGCCACAGAAAATACAAAGCAAAAACTAAAAACATAGGAGCCATTATGGCCCTAAAGCTAATACGAGAGAAAAGGACATGCCAGAAAGAAACGGCAAGTAAAAAACTGGCTATGTATGCTATGTGCCGGTTAAATAGTTCCTTAGTTAAAAGATACAAGCCCAGCACGGTCAGTGTTCCAAAAATCGCAGAAACCAGTCTTAGTGCCCAGGGTTCATTGCCGAACGCCGAAATTGAAATAGCCTGAAGGTTCATGAAGAGGCCCTCCCGGCCATTGTTTTCCGGATAGAAAACTTTATAATCTCCGGTTGATATAGCTTGAAGAGCATTATTGCCGTTCATGGCCTCGTCAGGATAAAGTCCCGGCGGAGCATCTGCCAAATTATAAAACCTGAAAAATGCGGCAGTAGCAATAATGATGAGTATTATTATCCAGCGCTTATTCATCCCGCACCTATCGAGTAATTGCTCTTGGCTTATTTTATTAAAACTAAGTAGGCAGCAAAAACTCGTATAATTTATGTGATACCCGCTAAAGCTATACTATCGAGCGGCATATAACTTTACTCGATAGGTGCGGGATTCATTATAAATAATATTACCATTAATAGTATTTTTTTAGAAGTGGGAGTGCAGGTTTCAAACTATCGTCAAATTGAGAAGCTCAAAAATGGATGATTTCGCGACGTGACGACGAAAGTGTGCCCAAAGGTACATTGAGGAGGAGTAACAAAGAAATCAGCCATTTTTGAGCTTCCCTACAGGGCGGGCGAATCTGGCTAATCTTCTGCGTTGTTCGTCGCTCACGTATCAAATGATACACATCGCTCCTCTCGCCTTGAATATTAGCCAAATTCGCACAGCCACGTTTGACGCGGCTCCGCTCAATTGATGATAGTTTGAATCCTGTTCTCCTAAGATCTCCACTTCTAAAAGTTGATGCGTCGTGCTAGCTTTTTAAAAGTGCCTTAACATATCAGAGTCGTTATTCAAACAGGAGAAATAAATGCCATCAAATAAGATAGTTGAATTTAGGCCGCCTGTTTATACGGTATCAACTTCCCTTGTTTATCCAAAAACTTCTTTTACTATTGCTTTGCCGCTTAAAAAATCCACAGCCGATTTAGTGGGTAAAATATTAAGAGAGCCCATGCCTAAATGTATTATATTGGCCAAGAGTTGCAGTAATGAAGCGGAGAAAGTAGAAGATTTTCAGGAAGTGGGCATTATCAGCTCGGTAGAGTTGAATGAAGAAAAAGTCAGATTTGTCGGTGAGTACAGGGCGAGGATAAAAAATTTGTATTTTGATAAGTCCGGACAGGTTTGGAGGGTTTCCGTAGAGGCCATTGAAGACAAGGAGCAAGATATTGATAAAAGTTTGCTTTTTGGCGGACTGCAGGCCATATATGATCTTTTGAGCAGATTATTAAGGGTAATTCCGGAAGAGAGTCCTGAATTTATTGAAAGTTTTACATACATAAAAGAACATATTTCATTGAGAGAGATGGAATCAGCCCTGAACTTGCCGTGGATTGCCCTTGCTTTTATGCGCCACATTGATAACAAGACGAAACTGGAAGTTCTTCTGAGTGATAATCCGGTGGATAGGCTTCAGTCAATCATAGAGATACTTCAGGGTGAAATTGATATTTTTTGCGCTGCGGAAGGGCTAAAGACCAATTCCAAAGATATAGAAAAATAAATCCCCACACCTGTGCATGTGCGTGGGGATTTTTAATTCAAGTTTAACCCTCCGTTTGTAAAGGTTGACCTTGGTCCAAAAATGTTAAATATTTATTAGAAGTTATTTGATAATTTAATCAGGAGAACTAAAATGAAAATTCCCTGGGGAAATGCACCGGTTAACCTAGTCAGTCCATGGGATATTTTTGAAAGAGATTCCAGGATAGTTACTTTATTCGGACCGGTTAGGTCCGTGTCTAGCGTAAATTTAGTTTCTGACAGAAGTACAAGCTTTCTGGCTGAAGATATGTTCGGCGCCCTTGTTATGTTGGGAATGGAGTCTAAAGAACCGGTAAAAATAGTTATAAACAGTGTTGGGGGAGATGTGACTGCCGGGTTCACTATTATACAGGCCATAGAACATTTAAAGAATAAGGGTATAGAAGTTTGGACAATTAATATTCTAAGTGCCATGAGTATGGCCGGAGTAATACTGATAGCCGGCACAAAAGGCAAGAGATTTACTCTTCGCAACTCAACGGTCCATGCTCATTGCGGAATGATATCTGCCGGTAAAGGCAAGCCAACGGATATTGAATATACACAAGAATATTTGAAGTCTATCACTAAAAAGCTGGAGTCTTTTATTTCAGAAAACAGCAGGATTCCGGAATTTTATGCGCCGGAGCATTATTCTAAAGACAGTCTTGATGATTTTGACGAGGCGACTTTAAATGAGATTGCCACCAATAAAAAAACGAGACTGAACCTTATTAATAGATTCCTTGAAAACGAAAGGTATTTAAGCCCCGACCAGGCTAAAAAGGCGGGCATGATTGATGAAGTAATTGAGCCGGGCGATGCAATGCTTGATGAAATATTCCGTGCGTCAGCCAAAGCTATTAACAGGCAAGGAGAACAGCGATGAAAGAAATAGTAGCCGAGATGAACAGCAAATTGCTCTCACGGGCGACTCACTGTGTGCTCCTATATTTGAACACGGCAGACAGTCTGATAGACCAGGACAAAAAAGGGGAGATAAAACTTTCTCCCCTCATTAACTATGTGTTAAGCAATTCCTGTCTATCTAAAGCCGAGCACAAGATATTCTTTACCAGGGGATTTGGAATCCACTTTACCGGGCTGAAAGAAGAAGCAAGATTCTTAGAAATACTGGCAAAATTAAAACCTGAAGAGATACCACTGCCTGACGGTGGTGGTGTAAACATAGCCGTGGATGATTTTAGAAAAAATAGGGGCTCCTTAAGTTATGCCATATCTTTATTTAACGAACTGCTGGAAACAAATAATAATTCTGATAAGTCCACTCCTTTTTTTATTGTTGTCTTTAATTATGTGGAAACTCTGATACCGCCCAATGCCGCTTGTTCTTCCTGTAGCAGCGATAGAGATGCGTTAGTAATGGTGTTATCATTAGCCAGAAACAGTCTTATCAGGGAAGCCGGTAATTTTGTAGTTATGCTGACGGATAGTTTGTCATCTGTAGATCCTAAATTAAGATCAGAAACTAACGGCATATTCCCTATAAAGGTGCCTTTTCCGGGACAGAATGAAAGGAAACTTGTTTATGCTAATTATTCAAAAAAGTTAGCAAAAGGAAGTCTGAGGCCGGATGAATTCAGCAGATTAAGCGGAGGAGTTTCGCTTAATGTTATTGACGGCATCGTGCGCGAGGCTATCTTAGGCAACAAGCCCATAACTCAAGAAACTATTTTTGATAAGAAAAACAAGTACATCAAAGAAGTATCGGGCGGTCTTCTGGAAGTCATTGAACCCATTTTTGACCTTGATACAATTGGCGCTCTGGATACTTACAAGGAATTTATTAGAGAGCTGGAGCATGACTTCAGGAGAGGCAATTTAGCTGCTATACCGATGGGGGTGTTACTCCTTGGCGCGCCCGGAACCTGCAAATCTCTTTTTGCCCAGGTTATCGCGTACATATTAAAGATGCCTTTCTTGAGAATGAAAAACACCAGAGAAATGTGGCTCGGTCAGTCTGAAAGAAATCTGGAATTTTCTCTGGAAATAATAATAGGTTCAGCTCCGGCTGTTGTCTTTATTGATGAGATTGACCAGCAATTACAGGCCAGAATGTCGGCCGGCGACAATACGGGCACAGGCCAAAGAATGCAAAGCAGGCTCTTTGAGATTATGTCGGACACTTCTTTACGGGGCAAGGTTCTCTGGCTCGCGGCCTCAAACAGGCCCGACCTGATAGACCCTGCCCAGATGAGAGAGGGTCGGTTTGATCTTATATTGCCGTTTTTTCCGCCATCAACTAAAAAAGAGATACTTGATATCTGTCTGGCTCTTTTGCATAAAATGGAGCTCAAGGCCGGTCATGATGGCGACAGTAATTTCAGGCATGTTTTAAAAAAGGAAAACCTGGAGAAATTCAGCGAAAGAACTCACTATCATGTAAAAGAAGATAAGATTATGGTTTGCAATTGGGATGAGTATCATATGTCCGGTATGGCCAGTCCTAAAGATGAAGAGGCCCAGATATTGTTTACGGGGGCTCAAGTTGAAGAGATTTTAAGGCGTGCTTATGCCATCGCCAGCAGGGGCAAACAGCGCGAGCCTTTAAGTGAAGAGCATTTAATCCGTGCACTGAATGATTTTCCTGTTTCACGCAATGTCGCTACATATGAAAGAATGACTGAGGTTGCCCTAAGCTATTGCAACAGCAAAAGGTTTGTTCCTAAAGAAGGCCGATGGGCGAAAATAGCCAGAGGCATTGGCGCTTCCGGTGTTAAAACGGTTGACCAGATGTTTTCTTCCGGCAAATAAAATGAACTGTCCCGCCGCAAACTAAGGCGGGGCTTTTTTATTTGAATTATTTTTGTTAACCTACTTGTAGTTGCTTTGACAATTAGGAGAGCAGGATTCGAACTAGCATCACTTGAGCGGAGCGAATTCGGGCAAGATTCGCGAAGCGAGGAGTGATGCGTACTTAATGTACGTGAGCGACGAGCGACAAATAAGCTTGCCCGAATTCGCCCGCCCGAAGGGAAATCCGAAAATGGATGCTTTCTTCGTTGCTCCTCCTCAGTGTGGTTTAAACCACACTTTCGTCGTCGCGCCTAGAAATCATCTCATTTTCGGACTTCTCAACTTGATGAAAGTTCGAATTCTGCTCTCCAAAGGAGAACGGCATGAAAAAGGATAGTACCGCAGGAAGTGTTGAGGTTTTTCCGGATCTCTGTGTCAGCAGGGAGTCCGTAGTTCTTCTTGAGGGTTTCATTCCTTATATAAAGCCCTTCGCTGAAAGATTAGAGTTAAATATAAAAATAGACTGGCCGGCAAAAAAGATAAAAGAATTTGATACTCACAATAATGTTTTTATCCATTTTGACACATGTCCGGAAAATGTTTCCGCCAAGATAAATGAGAGTCCTAATTTTATTTTTGGTCAGAGAATGCCGGGGAATGTAGTAATAGAAGAGGCGGGTGTATCTTCAGCAGGGATAAGTGTTACAAGCCCGGAAGGGGATAGAATAGCCTGTATTTCAAAGGGTAATATTTTTATTTTTCCTAAAATATTGAGGGATGGCTGCACCAGCAAAGAAACTGCGAATATTTTGGAGCAGATTCTTTATTGGTCCTTAGGCTATTCGGCTAACCTTCTTTTTGACAGGACGAAAAACAGTAAATTGCAGGTGGCCTATAAAAGGTTGAGGCGGTACATTGTGTTTAAAACGATTAGGTCGGAAAGGGTTGATAGAATATCTTCCGGTATAAAATTGTTTTTAGATAAAGAAGGATATAAAAGATACAATTTGATAACCGATAGTCTGGGAGATGCTGTTTCAAGCAGAGAAAAATACAGGCAAAAACATTTTAAAATGTTGCTTGAGATTTCCGAGCTGGAGGATTCCCTGGAATGGCTTGAAGAAAAATGCCGTGAGAGGGATTTTGGCGGTATATTTGATGAGATTTTAACCTGGGCTCATGTGCAAACCATAAGAGTTACCGAGAGAAAAGGTAAAAAATGTATTGAGATAAGGACCGAAGAATTAAACAAGCAGGTTGGCAATAGCACATACTGCATAGGAAAGTTTGAAATATTTATAGACCCGAGCATTAAGTCTACCGTAGGCATTCATTTTCACCAGGGAAGAGACAGGGGGTCATTTTACCACGGTCATACCCAGGAAGAATCAACCTGCTTTGGCATAGAAAGCGTGGCACACGACAAAGGTCTTAAAAATGACATGGATAAGCTTATGTTGAATTTAGATCTCCTGCCTTTAGTGAATTTGATATTTACGTTTCTTCAAAAAGAAATAACCCCGCCCAATCTCTGGTCTTTGCTGGGTAATTCATTGATAAAAGACCCGGGACCCGAAAAAAATATTGATGACAAATATGAAAATGATGAAGAAAGAGAAGAAGAGAAGAAAAAATTCATAGAGCTTTTGTCGGAAACAGTAATCGGCAGAAATTCCGAGGATATAAGAAGGAAGATAACGGGAAGCTATGGTTTTTTAAAAAAAATCAATAATAGAAGAAATGAGGCAAGGATGAGAATAAAAAGTTTTGGTACATCTAAAGAATATTTGGAAGATAAATTTTCCGATACGGCGGGTACGGCGGCTAAAGAATGCAGGCTTCTTGTTGACAGAGCGGATGTTTACAATGTTGAGGCTAATGAAAGCGAGATGCTAATATATTTTACGCATGAATTTAAAGAAAATACCGCCTGCGGTAATATATTCGGCTACATATTAAAGGTTTGCGGTGATTTTGCTCCAGTTCTATTTTTTAATTCAGAAAATAAAATTCTTGAAAAAGTGATTGTTGACGGCGAGACTGTTAAGGGTCTTAAGGTTATTCCTTCAAATTTCAAAAACCATGAAGAAATTATTGCTGAGATAGCAAGGCTTAACCGGCATTTTAATTTTTCTAGACTGCTTTCTTTAGCTGGAGAGCTGATAGAGTGCGGGATATGCGACAAAAGAGACAAGACTCAAGGAGGTAATACACATGAATATTATTGAGAAGGAGTTTAGGGCTACTTTTGAGCCGGTTACTCTTGCCGACATTATGCTGGCCATAGATATTTGCGGCATAGAAATATCGGGGTTTGCAAATGTTGAAGCAATTAGGAATACTTTCAGAATCTATGGCGAAGCCATAATTTTAGAGCAGGAATGTAGCTCGGGGGGCACTCATCTAAGTGAATTGGGCAGGCACAAATGGGAACTTGAGATGGCCAGAAGCGAAAAATTTAAAGAAATAGGCAGGGCAAAGCTTTGGTGGCATAGCCATGTATTCATGCCCGCGGAGTTTAGTAGTATAGACACGGACACCATGAGGGGTTTTGCAAATAGTGAGGATGAGTTTTGGCTGGCCCTGGTCATTAATAAACACAGAGAATTCAAGCTGTGGCTCAATATTTATAGGCCGATAAGTAGGCTTTTTATCAATATTGATAATATAGAAATAGAAGGGAATCCTACCCCTAGAGAGTTTAAAGAATTACTGGAGACAAGAAGAGAAATAATGAGAGAAATTATTAAAGATAAGGTGAAGAAAATTGAGATATTCAAAGGAGAAATTGACGATGCCGATCCTTG
>JAUYLN010000031.1 GCA_030698885.1 bacterium | reverse complement strand
GTGAATCCGGGCCTACTACGGTCCAAGACTAAATACTTTTGGTGATCGATAGTGAACTAGTACCGTGAGGGAAAGGTGAAAAGAACCCCGTTGAGGGGAGTGAAATAGCAACTGAAACCATATGCTTACAAAGAGCCGGAGTCTGAACGTCGCAAGACGTTACGGATGACGGTGTGCCTATTGCAGAATGATCCAACGAGTTTAAGTATGCAGCTTAGCCTAAGCTTTAAGGAGCGGAGGCACAGCGAAAGCGAGTGATAACATCACGAATATGTTGTATGCTTAAGACCCGAAGCCGGGTGAGCTAACCATGACCAGGGTGAAAGTCACCGAAAGGTGACCGGAGGCCCGAACCGTTTGATTGCGCAATATCATCGGATGAGTTGTGGTTTGGAGTGAAAAGCTTATCGAACCCGGTAATAGCTGGTTCTCCCCGAAATGCCTTTAGGGGCAGCGTTCGTTAGAAGTAACAGGGGTAGAGCTCTGGATGGTTTTCCGTGCCCTTTTGGGTAGGTTTACCAACCAAACTACGAATACTGTTATGAATTGACGGGCAGTGAGTCCGTGAGGGCGAAGCTTCACGGTCGCAACGGGAACAGCCGCAGATCTCAGTTTAAGGTCCCTAAATTCACACTAAGTGTTAAAGGAAGTATTTTGCCTTATACAGGTAGGATGTTGGCTTAGAAGCAGCCATCATTTAAAAAGTGCGTAACAGCTTACTACTCGATATTCCACTTCGGTGGAGTGAGGCAAGATGCGTCGAAGATGTAACGGGGCTAAGTGTGGTACCGAAAACGAGGGTTATCGATGCTCCGCATCGGGAATGTCTAATTCCTAATTGACCTAATATCTAATCAATGACCAATGCTGGAATAATTAAATGTCTAAGTTTTAGCCATTTAAATTTTGGGACTTGGAAATTATTTAGAAATTAGAAATTAGAAATTGGTAATTCCGGTGCGAAGCACCGGTAGCGGTAGGGGAGCGCTTCAAGTGCTGCGAAGCTAATGGCGTGAGCCATGGTGGAGCGCTTGGAGGTGAAAATGTTGGAATGAGTAACCGCAAGTCCGGTGAGAGCCCGGACCGCCGAAAGCCCAAGGTTTCCTCCGCAATGGTGATCATCGGAGGGTTAGGCGTGCCTAAGTGTAACCGTGCTTACGAGCGCGGGAACATGATGGACAGCCGGTTAATAATCCGGCCCTTCTATAAGAAATATGTTTATGGAGTGACGGAAGACATAAGGTTGAGCGTGTTATTGGATTTGCGTTCTTGAGCTTAAGAATTGCTGTTAGGTAAATCCGGCAGCTTATTTCGGAGCTTGAGTAAATTCTTTGCTTCGGCAAGGGAAATTCAATCCAAGAGCTTTCCAAGAAAACCTTCTACAACTATCTTATAGAACACGTACCGCAAACCGACACAGGTGGGCAGGTATAAATGTACTAAGGCGAACGAGTGAGTCTTGGCTAAGGAACTCGGCAAAAAAGTGGCCGTAACTTCGGGATAAGGCCTGCCTCACGCAAGTGAGGCCGCAGCGAAAGACCCCTGGCGACTGTTTATCAAAAACACAACTCCGTGCTAACTCGAAAGAGGATGTATACGGGGTGACGCTTGTCCGGTGCCGGAACGTTAACGGTTGAAGTGGTAGGTAGCAATACTTACTGCGGAAGCCCGAAGCGCCGGTGAACGACGGCGATAACTATAAACTGACGATTGTAGTTACAAAATTTGGCTGTATGCTGGAAACTCCCTTGTATCCGGAACTACTCATGGTACAATAAATTTATGTACCAAAGTAAAAATGTTTCCGGTGGGGACAATCAGCAGGAAACTGTCAAATGGCTAGAACAAATTCCAAATGATGTTGGATATTATATCTCTGGTTTTGTTGATGGAGAGGGAAGCTTTAACATCTCCATACGAAAACACCCAGGCTATAAATTAGGATGGAAGACATCACTAACATTCAATGTTTCTCAGAAGGGAGATAAATCCTTAAAATTATTACGAAATATATTTAAATGCGGATATGTTCGTAAGAGGTGGGATAATCTTCACTATTTTGAAGTAGTGGAATTTGAAAAGATTATTTTCTATGTTATTCCGTTTTTTAAGAGATTTAAGCTTAGATCAGAAAAATTAAAAGACTTTATTATTTTTGAAAAAGTAGCTGATATTATAAAAGATGGAAAACACCTTACCGTTAAAGGTATTAAGAGAATTCTTGAGCTTAGACAACCTATGAACTACGGCGGTAAAAATAGGAGGCTCAAGATAGAAGATATTCTAGCTAATTTAATAGGATCCTCAGAGACTATACGCCAAACCCTGAGCAAATCGCGGAAGCGATGAGCAAAAGGGAAGATATAGTCCGATCTTATAGGCGACTATAAGGCACTCTCAAGAGGAGAGTAATAAAAAGATGAATCGTCCAAAGGTAGCGAAATTCCTTGGCAGGTAAGTTCTGTCCCGCATGAATAGCGGAACGACTGGGGGACTGTCTCAGCCAAGAGCTCGGTGAAAGTGCAATGTCAGTAAAGATGCTGACTACCCGCACCAAGACAGAAAGACCCCGGAAGCTTTACTATAGCTTGGTATTGGGTTACGAGTTTTACTGCGTAGCGTAGTGGGTAGGCTTTGAAGTGCCGTTTTCGGATGGCATGGAGCCGCCAATGAAACACCCATCTGTAAGATTTGTAATTCTAACTGGTCCAGCCCTTTCTTTTTAGAAGGGCGGCGAAACGTTCATAGTAAATGTTTTTATCTTAAATATTTTCCAATTTTTCGCCAGTCTTTTCTAATTTGAAAGGGCTGGGTCAAGACAGTGCCTGGTGGGTAGTTTGGCTGGGGCTGCCGCCTCCCAAAAAGTAACGGAGGCGTTCATTAAGGTCGGCTAGCTGCGGATGGAAATCGCAGTGATAGTGTAAAAGCACAAGCCGGCTTAACTGCAAGGCGGATATGCCGCGCAGGTACGAAAGTAGGATTTAGTGATCCGACCCTAACTCGTAGGAGTGGGGGAGCTCAACAGATAAAAGCTACTCCGGGGATAACAGGCTGGTACTGCCCGAGCGTCCACAGCGACGGCAGTGTTCGGCACCTCGATGTCGGCTCGCCTTATCCTGGGGCTGGAGAAGGTCCCAAGGGTTGGGCTGTTCGCCCATTAAAAAGGTACGCGAGCTGGGTTCAGACCGTTTATGCGCTAATAATATTTATTGGCCCATGAATGGTCTGAGTCCAAGGTTTGTTAAGACATCATTCACGGCGGCCATATGCAGTAATGTATATGAGCGAAGCTGACTAATATCGGTAAAACCCTTATGGGGCAATACCGAGGGAAATTTTGTTTTGTGAGAGGAGAGGGAGAATAAACAAAATACCCGTAGAGACTACACGTCGGCAATCCTAACCGCAAATCAGCGGAGGATTAATGTATAGTCCATACTCATAGTAATATGGGATGATTGTTTCTAGATTCTAAATTCTAGCTTCTAGATTCTAATTTATGCGTGAGACAGGTTGGTCCTTATCTGGTGTGGGCGTTGAAACTTGAGAAGGGTTGTCCCTAGTACGAGAGGACCGGGATGAACGAACCTCTGGTCTACCAGTTGTTCCGCCAGGAGCAGCGCTGGGTAGCTATGTTCGGTTCTGATAAGCGCTGAAAGCATCTAAGCGCGAAGCAGGCTTCAAGATTAGGTTTCATAGGTTCGTAGGAGATTACTACGTTGATAGGATTCAGGTGTAAGCGCCGTGAGGCGTTGAGCCGAGAATTACTAATAAACCATCGCAATTACCCACAAAATTAAACCCTTATTAAATTTAAAACCAAATAGATACACTGGTTTTGCCAATTTTAAAACCACTGATCTGGTGACAATACTGCGAGTGCTCCACCTGTTCCCATTCCGAACACAGAAGTGAAATCTCGCAAGGCCCATGATAGTGCCTTCGGGCGCGAAAGTAGGTAGTCGCCAGTTCAGTGGTTTTAAATTTGCTCATTTATTCGCCTATTCGCGCGCTGTGCCCGCTGTAGCTTTAGCGGTGGCGGGAATTAGAGATAGAGGGGAAAACAAAAACCGCCTTCTTGAGGCGGTACAGCTGACTGTTATTGTTGAGTTAACTCCGGCAATAAACTTCTGCCGGTCATTTCAGGGGGCTGGGGAAGTCGCATAAGTTCCAATATCGTTGGGGCGATATCGGCCAGAATGCCTACGGTCTCTGCCCTTAGGCCCGGACGGCTGTTTTTGTATCGTTTGTCTATGAGATAAATCGGCACAGGGCTTGGGTTGTGTTTTGATTTGGCTTCGCCTGAACCCTTAACCAGCATTGATTCGGCGTTGCCGTGGTCTGCCGTCAATATCATTACCGCGTCTTTGGATAAAACGATGTCGTGCAAGTGTTGAATCGCCTTATCTACCCATTCAATGCCTCTTTTAGTCACGTCAAAATTACCAGTGTGGGCGAGCATATCCGGATTGGCAAAATTAACAACTATAAAATCGTAATAACCTTTTGATATTTCATCAGCTACTCTGTTGGCGATTTCCTGGCTTCCCATGGCGGGATTGTTTAAAAGAATTTTGGGAGATTCTATAAAAGCATCAGTTTCTCCTTTTATTGCCGTGCTTTTTATTCCGTTGAAAAAATAGGTAACGTGGGCATATTTAATGGTTTCAGCTATGTGAAATTGAGTTTTATTATTCGTGCTTAATACTTCGGCCAGAGTATTTATGACCGTCGGCGGCTCAAAGGCAACTTTTAATTTTGACGTGTCCAAATACCTGGTCATGGAAGCTACATAAAGATTTTCTATGTTTTTGGGTTCAAAAATATCGAAATCGTCCATAACGAAAGGTTTTACTATTTGTCTGATACCGTCTTCCCTGAAATTGAAAAATATTAAAGCATCTCCATTTTGTATGCCGGCAAACTTAGCCGGTTCATTTATTATTGGTAGCACTGAATAATCGGCCATGCCTGCCGAATAGAATCCTTTTATTTTAGATATGGGGTCGTTAGTTTTTTCTCCGGCAGCAGAAGCTAAAAGGTCGTATGCCTTTTTTGTTTTATTCCAGTCATTATTTTTATCCATGCTAAAATCTCTTCCGATGATGCTCGCTACCATGCCGTGCTGGGTTCTGGTTATTATTTCCTGAAGCTTATTTAAAAGGGGAATACCTTCATTCAGCCCCGAATCATGACCGTCTAAAAATAAGTGAATAAATGTTTTTTCGTAGTTAACCCGGGCGGCCATTTCAAGTAGGGCATCAAGATGGTCCAGTGAGGCGTGAACTGTGCCGGATGTTAAAAGGCCTATGATATTAACAGCTGAATTATTTTCTCTGGCATGTTTAAATGCCCCCAGCAGCGCTTCATTGGTATAAAATTGTCCATTGGCGATAGTCTTATTTATTCTTGAATTATATTGGTCAATAATTCGGCCGGAACCCATCGTAAGATGGCCGACTTCGCTATTGCCGGTTTCGCTCCACTCCATGCCCACGGCCGAGCCGGATGCCTGCAATAGGGCCGACGGATATTCTCGGCTAAGCATGTCAATGGTCGGTGTGTTTGCCTGGGCTATCGGGTTGCCTAACGGCCTTGGATTCCAGCCCCAGCCATCCATGACGGCTAGTACAACCGGTTTTGGGATTCTGTCGCTCATTAATATCATTTTAGCACATTAGCATTTAAACATATTAACAATGGCCATTTTAGCAAGGGCGGCCCTTGGTGATTTTAGGGTTTAGTTTAAATATCTGGTAGCCTCAAGGCTTCTTTTTGTTCGCCAGCTTGGTTCTTGATTCTCAACTCTAGCTGTGCTACGCTTTCTTTAAGGTCTTAATTTTAGTCTTTAAACATTAATTAAACAGTAAAAATAGAGCTCCGCGAGCATTTCGGACATTCTTGCTGAATTATTTCAATTCCTGTGGATAAAATCCTAATCTCTCAAAAACTGCCCCTGTATTTTTATCGGGGCTTATCCTCTAATTTTGTTGGAACGCATATCTAGGCTATAAAAGTCTCGGAGTTTTAGTTTCTCTGTATCTCAAATATGAATATAGAATTTGCTACTATCGCGGGGCTTTTTGTTGCCCTGATTTTAGGTTTAGGCGCAGGTTATGCTTTAAGCCGTGTCTTAATAAATAGAAGGATAGCATCAGCCAAAACAAAAGCCGAAGATATGCTTGCCGATGCAAAATCAAAATCCCAGGATTTGCTCCTTGATGCTAAAAATAAATCTCTTAAAGTTCTTGAAGAAGCCAAAAAAGAAGAGCATGAAAGGCGCCAGCAGATGGTAGGCCTTGAGCAGATAGTGGCTAAGCGTGAAAGCGAATTAGATAAAAAAATAACAGAGGTAGAAAGGCATAAAGAAACTGTCATCAAAAAGTCTGAAGAACTGGATAAATTAAAAACTGAAATAAGCCAGTTGAGCGAACGACAGAAGGAGGAGCTGCAAAAAGTAGCTAAAATGAGTGAGGGTGAGGCCAAGGAAAGACTCATGAAAAATCTGGAGCAGGAATATAAAGATGAGCTTTTAGAAAAAATAAGAAAGCTCGGTATGGAGAACAATACTGAACTTGAGCGTAAGGCCAGAGAAATACTGACCGTTGCTATACAAAGATACGCCGGCTCTCAAATCGCAGATGTAACAACTACGGTGGTTCATCTGCCCTCCGATGATGTAAAAGGAAAGATAATCGGCAAAGAAGGTAGGAACATAAAAACAATAGAAAGGCTGACAGGAGTAGATATTATTATAGACGACACCCCGGAAGCTCTTGTGGTATCGGGCTTTGACCCAGTAAGACGTCAGATTGCTAAAATGGCTTTGGAAAAGTTAATAGCCGACGGCAGAATACATCCGGCAAGGATTGAGGAGATGGTTCAGAAGGCAAGAGAAGAAATAGATGAGAAAATAAGACAAGCAGGAGATGCCGCTATGATAGAGGTTGGTGTGGGCCAGGTTGACCCCAAGCTCACTTATTTGCTCGGAAGACTGGCCTTTAGGACCAGTTATGGCCAGAATGTACTTCTGCATTCAATTGAAATGGCTCATGTGGCCGGCATGCTTGCACAAGAAGTAGGAGCTGATGCTATGGTCGCCAAAAAGGGCGCGCTGTTTCATGATATCGGCAAAGCGGTTGACCATGAAGTTCAGGGAACTCATGTTGAAATTGGCAGAAAAATATTGCAGAAATTTAATATAGATTCAAAGGTTATAAACGCTATGGAGGCGCATCACGAGGAGTATCCCTACAGTACTCTGGAATCCCGTCTTGTTCAGGCGGCAGATGCAATCTCGGGTGCAAGGCCCGGTGCCAGGCGCGACACAGTGGAAAATTATCTGAAGCGCTTAGAAGATTTGGAAAGAATTGCCAATTCTTTTGAAGGCGTTGATAAGTCGTATGCCATTCAGGCGGGCAGGGAGCTTCGGGTATTTGTTACCCCGACTCAAATAGACGACTTAACGGCTATCAAAATGTCCCGCGATATAGCCAAAAAGATTCAAGAAGAAATGAAATATCCCGGCGAAATCAAGGTTACGGTGATTAGGGAAACTAGGGCGATAGAGTATGCCCGCTAAAATCTTTTTAGGATTTTAGAAAATTTCTAATTTTTAATTAACCTGATTCCTAATCAAGGGAGGAATGTTTTAGAATAATGAAAATCATTGGATTAAAAAGATTAACCGTAAAGCTACTTTCTCATAACCCAAAGTGGAAGGATGTTTTTGAGGTAGAAGCCAAGAAATTACGAAAATTATTTTTGCACGTTGAGCATATCGGAAGCACAGCCATTGAGGGAATTAAAGCAAAGCCGATTATTGATATAATTGCGGGCGCTCCATCAATGGCAAGATCAAAAGAGTATATCGGGCCGTTAAAAAAAATAGGTTTTGAATTAAGGCCATTTGGTGGCCCGAGCAAGCATCTATTATTTGTTAAAGGTAAAGAAAGTAACAGGACTCATTATCTGCACTTGATTAAATTTAATGGTCAGATTTGGAAAAATGATTTATTTTTTAGAGATTATCTTAATAAAAATAAAAAAGCTGCGTTAGCGTACGAGAAGTTAAAACTATTATTGGCTAGGAAATTTGCAGATGAGCGCTCAAAGTATACCAAGGCTAAGTGGAAATTTATCAAAAATATAATTAGCAAAAGAAGATAATTTATACCAAAAGTCTGTATAATTCATGGGCGGGATTATAAGAATGGGAAAAACAGAAATTTTAAAGATAGTTGAGGATGACCCTTGGATAATGGGGGTTATTAATAAGGCGGATTCATTAAATTTATCGGACTGGCTTATAGGTGCCGGATTCGTGCGCAATAAAGTCTGGGATTATTTGCATGGATATAATAAGCCGAACCTTGATACGGCAGACATTGACTTAGTTTATTACGACCCGAACGGCAACAATCAAGAGGATGACGAGAAGCTGTCGGAAGAATTAAAAAAAGAAACGAGGGTTGAGTGGGAAGTGGTGAATCAATTTTATGCCCATAAGTGGAACGGTCTTCCCCCATATAAATCTACCGAAGATGCCATATCTCAATGGCCGGAAACAGTTACAGCTATAGGTGTTAAATTAGAGGACGGCAAATTAAAACTAGTCGCCCCGTATGGAATAGATGATTTGGTAAATATGATTATTCGTCCCAGTCCTAAATTTAATGACATTAATAGAGTTAAAGAAAGGGTTCAAGAGAAGGGATGGCTAGAAAAATGGCCGAAGCTAAAACTAGTTGTTGAATAGGTTATGTATTTTTTGCTTGTTATTAATGTAAGTTCATGTTATTATTACCTAGCGTTGTTTAAGCAACTAAACGGCCAAGCGGCCCGTTTTTTTTCCTCATTTATATGGAAATAAGAAATATTGCAATAATAGCTCACGTAGATCACGGAAAAACGACTTTGACTGATGCCATAATGCGCCAGACCGGTGATGGCAAGGAAGGCATTTCCATGGACTCAAACAGCCTTGAACTTGAGCGGGGCATAACAATATACGCAAAGAACGCGGCAGTATTTTATCGTGGAACAAAGATAAATATCGTTGATACGCCCGGCCATGCTGATTTTGGTTCTGAAGTTGAGCGCGTTTTGCGCTCAATAGATTCCGTGCTTTTAGTGGTAGATGCCCAGGAAGGGCCTATGCCTCAGACCAGATTTGTTTTGAAAAAATCACTTGAGCTCGGACTGAAGCCAATCGTGGTTATAAATAAAATAGATAAACCGGCAGCTAATCCGGCTTTATGCGAAGAGCAGGTTTTAGAGTTATTCTTTGAACTTGGAGCAAACGATGAGCAGGCAAGCTTTCCGGTTGTATATGCCATAGGCAGGGAGGGAACGGCAAAGCTGAAGATTGATGATGAGTCAAAAGATCTCACCCCTCTTCTGGATACAATAATTAGTCATGTGCCATGCGCATCTTCTGATGAGTTAACAGCCAAGCCTCTTATGCTCCAGCCGTTTAACTTGGGATATGATAATTTTCTGGGGCGTTTGGCAGTGGCCAGGGTTTATGAGGGTGAAGTAGCCAAAGGGCAGAATGTTTTTATAAAAAAAGAAGGTGAAGAAAGCCGAGCCGGTAAGATAACTAAACTATTTAGTTTCAAGGGTTTGGAAAGGATAGAGGCGGATAAAGCCGGCTCGGGTGACATAGTTCTCGTGGCCGGGCTTACAGATATTGATATCGGAGAAACCGTAACCACGAATGCCGAGGCAAAACCGTTGCCGGCAATTTCAGTTGATGAGCCTACAATCGCCCTGACCTTTCTGATAAATAATTCTCCATTTGGCGGAAGAGACGGGAAATTTGTTACTTCACGACAGCTAAGAGAATATCTGGAAAGGGAGCTTGAAGTAAATGTCGGCTTGAAGATTGATTTTAACGCTGACGATAATTTTAAGGTTTATGGTAGGGGAGAGCTTCATATATCCATATTGCTTGAGAATATGCGAAGAGCCGGATATGAGCTTCAGGTATCACAACCCCAGGTAATTATTAAAGAAGAAAACGGCGCCAAACTGGAGCCTTTTGAGGAGGTAATAGTTGATACGCCCGAAGAATATCAGGGCACTATTATTGAAAGGCTTGGTTCTCGGGGTTTTGCGATGACTAATATGATTCATGGTGGAGAGGTTTTGAGGCTTTCTTTTGAGGGTCCTACAAGAGGCCTTCTTGGCTATCGGAATCAATTCGTGGTGGATACCAAAGGAGAGGGCATACTGTCCTCCCGGGTTGTAGGTTTCAGACCCTATGCCGGCGAGATAAAGAAGCGTACGGTGGGTTCTATGATATCTATGGCTGATGGTAAGGCCCTCGGCTTTGCCCTATGGAATCTGCAGGAAAGAGGAATTTTGTATATAGGCCCGGGCATCCAGGTTTATGCCGGAATGGTCATAGGTAATACCGCAAAAGGTGAGGAAATGTACGTTAACCCGACTAAAGGCAAACAACTTACTAATACTCGTGCCTCCGGTTCAGATGAAGCCATTATGCTTATCCCGCCTCTGGAGCTTACTATTGAGCGCGGGCTTGAAATAATGGCCGAAGATGAATATCTGGAAATTACTCCAAAAAGCGTGCGATTGAGAAAACAAGAGCTGAAAAAGTAGATATGGTCTACTGATTACGAATTAAATACTAATTTACGAATGGGGCTTAATTAGTATATTCGTGATTCTATTAGTAATTAGTAGATGTAGGATGTTAATAGACAATGTAACAATCAGAATAAAAGCCGGAAACGGGGGAAAAGGTAAAGCGGCTTTTAACACTACCAAGATGTCGCTTGGCCCTGTTGGTGGCAATGGCGGAACCGGCGGGGATATTTATTTTGAAGGCGTATCGGATTTAGGGGCACTTTCGCAGTTTAGAAACAAAAAAGAGGTTGTAGCCGATAATGGCGGTGATGGCAGTGGTAATTTTGTGGATGGTAAAGACGGCGAAGAAGTTGTAGTTAAAATTCCTGTCGGCACTGTAATTACCAATACTGGCACTAAAGAAGTTAAAGAAATAGTAAAAATAGGTGAAAAAATTCAGATGGCTAACGGGGGGCGTGGAGGAAAAGGCAATTACAAATACCGTTCCGCAGTTAATACAAGTCCGAAACAATTTCAACTTGGCAAGCCGGGGGAGGAGTTTACTATAAAACTGGAGTTAAAACTTATTGCTGATGTCGGCTTTGTCGGTTTACCTAATGCGGGTAAATCAAGCTTATTAAATGAATTGACGGCAGCTAAAAGCCGGGTAGCTAATTATCCTTTTACGACCCTGGAACCGCACCTTGGCGTTTATTATGAGTTAATACTGGCAGATATTCCCGGATTAATAGAAGGAGCATCAGATGGAAGGGGGCTTGGAATGAAGTTCTTACGCCATGTAGAAAGAACAAAAATACTTTTTCATCTTGTTTCGGCGGAATCCGATGATCCGGAGGTAGACTACAAAACTATCAGGAAAGAGATGGAAAAATACAGCAAAGAGTTGGATAGTAAAGAAGAATACTTATTTCTAAGCAAATATGACGTAGTTTCAAAAGAAGAAGCAGATAAAAAGCTAAAAACATTAAAGAAACTCAACAAAAAAGCCCTCTTATTATCAGTTCATGATGACGATAGTCTTAAAAAAGTTAAGGAAATACTGAATAAAATTAAAGCTTGATAGCGGGCGAATTTTTTGTCTGTATGTTAGTATATTTGCGTTTTTATTAGTAATTAGTTGGGCTGTGTATAAATACCCTTGTATTTGTTGCATTTTTTAATGATAATGCTAGAATAACTAAGGAATTAATATACTTTTTCCTTATCGGTCGATTTAATAATTAATAAATACATACTAATTTTGATTAGTGTGTAAAAAGACAGATGCCAGTAAAAAAATCACAATTTGCTCAAAACTTGGCTGAAAGGCTCGGTTTGAACAAAAAGCAGGGCATGGAAACAGTCGATGCTTTTATAGAAGAAGTAGTCAAAGTACTTAAGAGCGGAGACAAGGTTAACCTGACAGGCCTTGGAGTTTTCAAGGTTGCTGACAGGCCGGCCAGAATGGGACGAAATCCCAGAACAGGGGAAACCATTCAGATCAAAGCTTCAAAGAAGGTCAAGTTTCTCGCGGGCAAAGCTCTCAAAGAAGCTGTGCTCTAATAAGTATTTTGGATCCGAAATACTTTATCTGTGATTCGCATGCGCTTTTCGTTAAGCGTACGAATCTACACTTCATCAAAATCCGCCGATAAGGCGGATTTTGATTTTCTTTTAGTATTTGACTTTGTAAGTCAAACAAGGGGCCAGTGAAATATATTTTAATATTTGACAAGTTGTTTAGCTTTTGGCGGGGGTGTAATTATTAATTAGAACTTTCACATTTTTATCTAGAAACTGACAAGGGAGCGGCCCATGTTTAAACTAAAAGAAAGCGGAGCTTTGATAGGTCAGTCGCCCAAAATAGGTATAATTCAAAGAAGCGGTTTTGCTAACGGTCTTTATGGTGCCGGTGCCAGAGTATTTCTGGACAGGTGTCTTGAACATCATGGTTTTAAAATTTCCCGTGTTGTGGGGGTATCAGCACAGTCTTTTTCTGTAACCCTCCAATCAATAGGACTCCTGGAAGAGATAGCTCAGGCGTGGCTGGATCTTGCTAAGGAGGATATTTATAGTTTTGATAAATGGGGGCTTTTATTAAATCCGATAAAATTTTTGAGAAAATGGCCGGCAATTTTGGACAACACACCTTTGAGAAATTATGTGGAGAATCAAATAAAAGGCCACGAAGATGAAATTTTCAGTGACAAGGCAATACCTTTTGATATAATCGCAACCGATATTTCTGCCGATAAAAATTATTGCCATTTTTTTAGTAATACACCTGAAAATAAAAATATTATTCTTGATATCTGCATGGCTTCGGCAACGCTTGTTCCTTGGTTTAAGCCTGTTATGCTGAATATTGGCGGTAAGCGATTACTGCTAGCTGATGGCGCTTTTTCAAATGATATGCCTATCAGCCGGCTTATTGAATATGATTGCAATGTTATTTTTGTCGTTGATTATTATGGCGGTGTGCCCGGATTTAATCACGAAGGAGAGCCTCCGTGGCATGAGTCTACTAGTCGTTCTCTTCAGGTCGTAGTTGATGATAATTCACGTTTGAGGATGGAAGCAACTGAGAGAATGAATAGGGAAGTTGAAGAGTTTAATAAGACAGAAGCAAGGCTGGGCAGTTATAATTTTCCGACAAAAGTTTTGCGCGAAATGAGGCAGAACCTCAATATAGCAAACGAAAAAGTTGAAATTGTCCATATCCAAAACCCGACTAAGCCCAACCATATCGGGTTTACTGAATTTAATAATAAAACTAAGGTTAGTCTGGTAGCCCGTGGCTATTATCACGCGGCTCAAAAAATGCAGGAACTAGGCTTTGATATTGAGCCGGTTCTTAATATGCCGTTTAGAAAAAAACTTGAATTCCCAATTTAAAAATCCCCTGAAAAGGGGATTTATGTTTGGAGCGGGTAAGGGATCGGCTTTGGCTAAAACTTTTTTCCAAAAGTTTTGCCTAGCCACCAGCTCACATGATTTTTACCAGATGTAAAAATCACATGCTCCGCTGTTCGATTCCCCACGCAAGCAAAGTAGTTTGCTTGCTTTATCCGAGAGATAAATTAAAACCACCCCTTGCGAGATGGTTTTAATTTATTCGGAGCGGGTAAGGGGAATCGAACCCCTATCATGAGTTTGGAAAACTCATGTAATAACCATTATACGATACCCGCCTTCGCTAACCTGCCTGCCAGCAGGCAGGAGCTATAGCGGACAGGACCGCTAAAAGCTTTAGCAGTTTTATTTAAATCATCTTAGCACTAATTTGACCTTAATTCCAGTTGCTGTTAATCTGTACTGAAGTTCGTTGATAATTCGGGAGGTTTTTATGAAATTTAAATTTGGTTTTTCCACCGGATGCTTGTACAAAATAGAGCCTAGCATCAGAGAGGCATTAAAAATATTTAGAAGTCTTAGCTATAATTCTGTTGAGCTGAATATGATGCAACCACAAGAGCTTTTCAAAAATATCGGCAGTATTACCGCTGAAGACCTGAAGGGTTTTGACTATGTCAGTATGCATGCGCCAAAAATGAAATATGGCAAGAATAGAGAGAGCTGGGATATTTTTAATCGTATTAGTTATTTTAGCAGAACGGTTAGAAGGCTTGATCTAGTGGTTTTTCATCCAAATACAGTTGATGATTTTTCCATTTTTCATGATACCGGGTTTAGGGTAGGATTTGAGAATTTGGATAATAGGATTCGGGGATTTAATACGCCGGATGAGATGTATGACCTTTTGCTTAAAAACCCTAACTGGAAAATGGTTTTTGACCTGAACCATATTTTTACTGTTGACGGGCATGTGCTTAGGGTTCCGGAATTTTGTACTAAATTGTGGAATAAAATAAGGCAGGTCCATTTAAGCGGATACAGCGAGGAGATAATTCATGCACCTCTTTTCAAGACAAAGCAGGACGATATCATAAGAGCGGTGGGTTATTTTGACAACACGACAATAATTATGGAAAGTGTCATGGAGTCTTTGGACGAGCTGGAGAAAGAAAGAAAGTATGTGGAAGATATTCTAAACGGGCCATAAGGCCTGTTTTTATTTATTAGTACCCCGGGGAGGAATCGAACCTCCATTTAGGGATTAGAAGTCCCTCGTTCTATCCGTTGAACTACCGAGGCAGTACATAGATATTATACCTCAAAACCTTTAATTTTCAAGAGAAAAATGTTATTGTATATATTCTTTGCTCTTGCTGTCAGCGGGCTTGCCCGCCGAAGCTTTAGCGAAGGCGGGCCGTGGTGTAATGGTAGCACGAGACGTTTGGGACGTTTTAGTCCGAGTTCGAATCTCGGCGGCCCGACAAATTACAAGCTAAAATATTCTAATGGGTATTTTTGCTTGGCACTGTTTTTTGGTTAAACCGAGATCTGAGCTCCTTTAAAAACCCAACATAAAGAATCTCCGTCTTAAGAACCGTCAGGCGTCTTTAAAAACAGAAGATGGGAGTTCTAATGAAGCTAGCGCTGAAAATCGCGAGCCTTTTAATGGTCCCTTTTTGTCTGGTGGGTCAAAATAATGATTCTGCGTTTGATAAGGTGTCTACGGGATGGGGGTTTGAGCTTAAGGCCGTACGTCAGTTTACCAATAATAATCCGGGGGCTTTGACATTCAGCGATGTTCCCGAAAGTTTGCGTACTGTTCCTACCCACAAAGACGATGGCTGGTTTGGGAAGCCCGGTTCTCCACGCGTTATTCCCTACTCAACATTTAATGTCAGTGATCCCATGATGTCCGGATTTTGGTCAACCAGGTTAGCTCCCCAATATACCATATGGCGCGTTACTGTAAGGGGCGGAGTCAATGTAAATCCTAAAAGCCAGTTTAAAACAAAACGTCCCAGGGCAGGAGATTTTGACACATATCACGCGGTAAATCAGCATGGAAAGCCACAGAGAGGAACGGGGGCCAGTTTGGTTTACTACTCAATCTATTGGGATAATCCGGATAGCAGGAGCACCGTAAATCCTTTTGGCGAAGTTGAACTCAGGTTGAATAAATTTTTATCCGTATTTTCCGGGTACAGTTCTTCAGAGACAAGCGCAAGGCTTATATTAGAAAATGGATATGATAGATGGAATTCATTGGAAAAATATAGTACCACTGACTTTGCCACAATAAGCACAAAAACAGCCCACTATTTTGGAGTAAGAATTGGAATAACGCCCTATGTTGGATTTTCAGTAGGTTCCGGACCAATAATTAGTCAGACCCAAAGCACGTTTCCCAGTGTTGTATCAGGCCATTCTGACAAGAAGAAGATGGGTACATTTGTATCTCTTGATCTAAGACTCACCCAAACCAAGAAGAATTAGGCCTTTCTAAGCCGGCCCCGTTTGACGGGGCTGTTTTTATTTAATCCCCACACTTATGCATGAGTGTGGGGATTTACCTAAACGATAACTTTTCCCGGTCATAAAATTACATCCTTAAAAACTTGAGAATTTAAGGATGTAGTCGGACATCTTTTATGGCTGATTTTTTTATGATAGTGTAAAAGCGAAAAAATGAACGATAAAAAATACAATTTAAATGGCAAAAAAGTACTGCTCATGGGCTTGGGGGCTCTGGGTGGGGGCTTGGCGACGGCTAAGTGGCTGTTAGCTCATGGTGCCGAGCTGACCATTACAGACCTTCGCAACGCCAATAAGCTTAAGGCTTCTCTGGTTAAACTCAATAAAAAAAGAGTTAGGTTAGTTTTGGGTAAGCACAGGGAGGCAGATTTTTTAAATAATGACATTGTTGTGGTTAACCCCGGAGTTTCATTCAGAAACAAGTTTGTTATACTTGCCAAAAAACATGGCAAACAAATAGAAAATGAACTGACTCTTTTTTATAGGCATTGTAGGAGCCCTATTTTAGCTGTAACCGGTACCCGGGGAAAAACCACAACAGCTAACTGGTTAAAGCATTTTATAAGGACAAAATATCCGAGGGCGGCCCTTGCCGGAAACTCGCCGGACAGTCAGCTTTTGGCTAAAGTAAGCACAAAAAGCAGGACACCTTTTGTCCTGGAACTGCCATCTTTTTTGTTGGAATTTACCGGCAAAAATGCCAAAAGTCCGGATGTTGCCATTGTTACCAATATCTATCGCGACCATCTGAACAGATATAGAGGTATAAAAGACTATGCCCTGGCCAAAGTTAATATTTTCAAGGGTCAAACAAAAGAACAGCGTCTGATATTAAATGCTGACAATGACTGGACTGATTTTTTTCTAAAGCAAAAGCCAAAATCTAAGATACTATTTTTTTCGTTAAAACCCTTAAAGTCCCGGCAAGACGGCATTTTCGTGGATAAGAACCTTTCTATATATATTAAGAGGGGAAAGCAGAAAAAACTTTTTTATGATGCACAGGTATTCATTGAACGCTGGGGTAGGCATAACCTTGAAAATTTATTGGCCGCCGCCTTAGCCGCAAATACTTTTGGCGTGCCCTTGCCTAAAATAATCAGGGCGATAGATACGTTGCCTCAAATCAGATTTAGAGAGCAGACAATTTTTAAGAATAAGAAACTTGAAATAGTTAATGACACAGCTGCAACATCACCGGAGGCGACCATTGCCGCAGTTGAGAGATTTGTAAACAAGAATCGCAATCTCATATTGATAGCAGGAGGGACAGACAAGGATTTAGATTACAAAAAGTGGGCTATGGCAGTTAAAAAATATGTTAAACCGGAAAATCTGATATTTCTAAATGGTAGCGCAACCAAAAAAATGGCTGGGTACTTGGGCCATCGCGGAGGAGGTTTATTTGAAAATCTAAAAGACTGCCTCAATAAAGCGGTTGAGCTTGCCACAAAAACAGAGCATAAATCAATTATCTTATTTTCACCCGGAGCTAAAAGTTTTGAAAAATTTAAGCACGAGTTTGATAGAGGAGAGCAGTTTAATTTTCTCGTGAAGAAAGTAGTAAGACGTCTTGTTTAAGGATTTGTTTCATTGTATAATAACTTTAATGGAAGGACCTTTTGATAAATTAGAGAAAGAGGAGGCAGGCAGGTTTAGCATGGAATTGCAGAAGGAAACTGCTAAAAGTATTGAAGATTCCGTGAGGTCTCTTTTTTATATGAGAAAGAAGGGGATGATAAGCCCGGAACAGTTTAGGGGAGCGGTGGCCCAGCTTTTTGAAGTTGAGGATGTGATAATTAATGAGAAAAAGAATGATAAAGACGAGACAGAAAAACTGGAGTTAAAAGATGAAAAAGGCAAGGTACTCTTCTTTCTAGATTTAAAAGAAGCAGATAGGTTAGAATAAAATCTTGATATGGTGGCTCCGACGTTTCGGCCGAGTCAAGCTCGGCTTCAGTCGAAAGATGGGTGTAATTCTGATTATATGTTTCCGCAAGGACTTAAAAATTGGCTTCGGGTGTGCGAGAAGACTCATCGTTCAAAAACAATATGGTGGCTGTAGCTTAGCGGCAAAGCACCGCTCTGTGGCAGCGGGGATCATGGGTTCGAATCCCATCAGCCACCCAATATAAAAAAACGCCTAAGACCTGGTCTTAGGCGTTTTTTTATATTGATTTTTTGTAGTTTGCGGGCTACTCTAAGGATAGTCTTTTTAAAATTTTAAGTGAGGATTTGCTATGTGGTTTATCTGGCTAAAAATTTTAAAATACAAACAAACGTTAAAGGAAAAAGAAGGGTGGACGTTCATAGCACTGGTCCTTGCTACAGTTGCCTATATTTTTTCAGGTATTAATTTGGCACTGCTAGTTCTATTTTTGTTCGGAGTTGCATTAATTACTTATACCGAGATAACTTACGCTAATAGCGTTGCCCCTCCTGTTGATACCGTTATAGCTGAAAAAACGAAATTTACGGACGTGGGCGGTTGTGATGAAGCCGTAGAACAATTAAAGGATGCGGTTGATTTCTTAAAGGACCCCGGTAAATATTCTAGTTTGGGCGGGCGTATGCCGAAGGGCCTGCTTCTGGTTGGTCCTCCGGGAACGGGTAAAACATTATTAGCCAAGGCCGTAGCAGGTGAAGCTGATGTGCCATTTTTTGAGAATAAGGGTACAGATTTTGTTGAAATGTATGTCGGAGTGGGTGCCGGCAGGATTAGAACGCTATTTAAAAATGCTAGAGCCAAAGCACCTTGCGTGGTTTTCATAGATGAGATAGATGCGGTCGGCAGGAAAAGAGCAGGCAGTACTACTTCGTCGGGGCATCAGGAGTATGAGAACGCTATGCTTCAGCTCTGCACTGAGATAGATGGTTTTGAAACGAGCAAAGGGATACTGCTTATAGCGGCTACGAATAGGCCGGATTCGCTTGACCCGGCATTAGTAAGGCCCGGGCGTTTTGACAAGAGGGTTCTAGTTGATAGGCCGGATGTCAACGGGCGTAAAAAAATTCTTACCATACATATTGGTGAGGGGAAATTAAATCCCGAGCTAGATGCCGAAAAGATATTGCTTGATGTTGCAAAATCAACTCCGGGGCTTGTTGGGGCTGATCTCGGTAATATTATAAATGAGGCAGCTGTTGCGGCCTCAAAAGAGGGTTTAAAATTTATTGAAGAAAAACATATCACGAAATCTCTAAACGATACTTTGATGGGAGGGGTTGAAATAAAAGGCAAGGTATTAAGCTTTGAGGAGAAAAAAGCTACCGCATACCATGAAGCCGGACATGCCGTGGTAGGGTGGTCTCTGCCGGTTTTAGGGAGGGTGAATAAGGTAAGTATAATCAGACGGGGAATGACTGGTGGCGGAACCATGGTACTGCCGGATTTTGACAGGCAGATATTTAAGAAAAGTTTTGTGTCGGCTCAGTTGCAATATGTTTATGGCGGAAGAGCCGGAGAAAAACTTTTTACCGGTGAATTTTCAAGCGGTAGTGGAGATGATATAAGAAGGGCAAAAATGTTAGCTAAAAAAGCTGTATGTCATTGGGGTATGGGGAAAAAATCCGGCTCTGTTTATTATGGCAGAAATGATGACGACATGTTTTTAGATAGTGGAAATTGTGAATTTGAATTTTGTTCCGAAGAGCAGAGGATTATGCTAGATATGGATATTAGAAATATACTGGAAGAAGCTGAAGGCAAAGCCAATAACATAGTAGAAGAATATAAAGATAAACTAGAATCTTTAGTCGGAAGACTTTTAATTTTGGAAACTCTGGAGCAAAAGGAAATTTATGAAATTTTAGGAGAGCCAATAATCACTTAGAACCCCGCACCAAGGCGGGGTCTTTATTTGGATAAAAACTATTAAGTTTTTATCCAAATTGTGTAATCTTTAATACAAACTAAGGCCAAATTTAAGAATGAAAAAACCCATGTCTATGCATGGGTTTTTTGTTAAAATCAAAAACCTGTCAATAGCGGTCAGGACTATTTTTTTGCTTAATTTTTTAATTCCCAGCATATAAATTCTAATGTTTTTCTTGTTTATCCCTTGCATGTGATTAAACTAATAAACCTTAATAATGGTGCATAATTATTTCAGAGGCTTTAAATAGGTTCAATTCTATAAAAATTTTTATTATTCTTGTTTAAAATTGACTAAATTATCCTTAGATAAAATTGCCGGACATCGCCGGCTTGTCAGTTATCAACATTTTTCACCAACACCCTGCTAAAATTAAACTTAATACATTCAACTGAACTAGAGCATGTCTAAAAACTCTCCTTTCGCCTGCAATTCCAAAACTTTGGCTGCAAGACTTCAGAAATTTCCTCGATATAGTCTGGACTATACCTCGAAAATTTCTTCGTCTTTCGCTTAAAGTTTTGAAATTTCGACATGAAAAAGAGTTTCCAGACATGCTCTTAGGAGTTCAATCACCCGTAAAGTCTAAATGGTTTTTTGCCCGGGAGGGGGAAGTCTAGAATATTCCAGACTTTGATTTTCTGGCAATTAACCCGAAATTAAAAATGGATCAAACGACAGAAGCAAGTGTTTCCAAAAAACACTTGCTCGGTTTAATTCCGGTACTTGGCCTGGTCGCAGCCATAATTATCGGAATGGCTTTTGTTTTGTTTTATGCTAATGCTCAACAGGACAACTGTAGCCAGATAAATACGGGAAGCTTTTACGGCTGTTACTACGGCAATAAAAATTTAGGCAATCTGAGATATACCCGCACGGACTCTTATCCGTTAAATTTTGATTGGGGATTGGGTTCGCCTGGGTCCCCACTTGGTACGGATAATTTCTCCGTAAAGTGGCGGGGAAATTTTCCGTTTGAAACAGCCAACTATGAATTTTCAATAACTGTTGATGACGGTGCCCGTCTATATATTGACGGACAACTTGTCATAGACAGGTGGTTTGATCAAGCCGCTACAACTTACAAAGCTGTCAGGAGTATGACCAGCGGTAATCATATAATTGAGCTTGAATATTTTGAAACAAAAGGACGCGCAGTCGCCAAGATGTCATGGGTAAAAGTAGGTACGTCTACCGACACGACCCCTCCGGTCATCTCCGGAGTAGGCGCTTCAAGCATCACCCCCTGGGCCGCCTCCATTAACTGGAATACTAATGAACCATCTGACGGCCAGGTAGAATTCTGTACAACCCAGACAAAGTGCGGAATGAACGCCCCTGCAGTCTCAGCTCTCTCTACCTCCCACACTATTAATCTTTCAAATCTAACTGCAGGCACTACCTACTTCTATTGGGTCAGATCCAAGGATGTCGCCGGCAATCAATCTGAATTCGGACCGAGTTCATTTGTGACAGATGTTACCCCTCCTACTCCTCTTCCTTCAACTCCTACGCCAACCCCCACCCCTAACCAATTCCCATTCCCTGGCCCTAACGCCCATAATATCCCAGGCTTAATTGAGGCAGAAAACTTTGATAACGGAGCAGAAGGAGCAGCCTATCATGACACAGCCGCAGGTAATTCCGGCGGTAAGTATAGAACTACAGACGTAGATATAGAGAGCTCAACTGAACATGGATACAATATCGGC
>JAUYLN010000013.1 GCA_030698885.1 bacterium | reverse complement strand
AAATACTAGCATTTTTATCTTATTTTCTCAAACGGCTCACCCCGCCATGGCGGGGTGAGCCGTTTCTGTATTATTCTAACTTCTTAATTCTATTTTTATTCAACTTTCCCTTCGCAAAGGCCAGGCCAACAACATAACTTGCCCCGGCTTCTTTCAACGCCCTGGCGCAATCTTCAAGGGTTGAGCCCGTCGTGGCCACATCATCAACCAGCCAAATCGTCTTTCCTTTTACTAATTCCGGCTTTGCACACCTGTACTTGCCTTCCGCATTTTTGAGCCGTTCGCTTTTTACTTTGATATCGGCCTGTGGACTCCCGCCGAATTTTCTTTCTATCACTTCATCAGCTACCGCCAGCCCGGTTATAGCTCCGGCACTTACGGCAAAAACCTGGGCCTGATTAAACCCCCGCTTATTAAATCTTAATCTATTTAAGGGTACCGGTATTATAACCTCTCCACCGGTCAACTGAAGCTTTCCGGCCCTGGCCTGCTTGGCGATGAATTTACCGAATAAGCCGGATAAATCTTCGGCGATATTCTTTATGTAACGGTATTTTGTTTCTTTAACCGCTCGACGGACAACTCCGCCATATTCAGCTGCCGTCAAAAGCTGGTCCAGATGGCTAGTTCTAATGCAAAATGGACAGGTCTTGCCTGCAGTGGAGCGAGAATCGCAAAAAACACAAACAAATCTGTTCTGTAATTTAATAGAATTGAAACATTCTTTGCAAAAACATTTGTATTTTTTATCATCACCGAGCACAAATCCGCACCCGACACACAATGGGGGAAAGAGGGTACCCAGAAACCAGTCCAGTATTTGTTTATAACTAATCATGCTTAATTCTGGTATAATATAGTTTAAAGACCAGAGCAAGTTATTTGGCGCTTTTTAAGATTTATGATTTATGATTTATGGGTAAGACCATAACTCCTAATTCATAATTCCTAATTCTAATATTTGTCTTTATTCAGCTTCAAATCCAAGAGTAAGATAGGTGTTGATATAGGCACCGCCTCTATAAAAATAGTGGAGTTAACAAAAGAAGGTGGGCGTTTTAAGTTGGGAAATTATTCTTTATTTGAGCTTGAGTCAGATGACAGGGTAGCAATTAAACAGGAGCGCAGAAGCGACAAAATAGTTCAGCTATCCGATGGTGATATAGTCTGGGGAATAAAAGAAGCCCTCAAAAGAGCCCGCATCAATACTAAAGACGTTGTCGCATCCATCCCTTCTTTCCTCACCTTTGCGACAGTAGTAAAAATGCCATTCATACCGGAAAAAGATGTTGCTCAAACTATAAAGTTTGAAGCCCGAAAATACATACCCCTGCCCTTAAACGAGGTGGTGCTTGACTGGTCAATACTCAATATCGCGACAGACAAGAAAAAAGAGCCCGAAGAAAAAAAGGGAGACGAGGATGAGTCAGAAGAAACAAAAAAATCCAAGCCTTTGTCCGAAGAAACGGGGCAACCGACATCTCTTGAGGTTTTCTTAGCAGCGGTGCCAAAAGATGAAACCGTCCGCTATCAATCAATAATGAAACGAGCCGGCCTGACCTTAAGAGCACTGGAGCTTGAAAATTCAGCCCTGACCAGGGCTATAGTAGGCAACGACCTGAGTCCGGTAGCTATAATAAACATCGGCGGCAGAAGCACTTCCATATTAATAGTAGACAAGGGAATTGAAAGAATAAGCCACAATTATGAGGTTGGTGGATTTGAAATCACCAAATCTATAGCCGAATCTTTAAAAATCGGCCTTAAGAGAGCGGAGGAACTGAAGCGGAGTTTCGGTCTAAGGCAGGAAGAAAATAATGTTATCAGTAAAGCCATGTCATCACTTATAGACCGAATGGGCTTTGAGGCTAACAGGACTATTTCCGGATACGAGCTTAAACATGGCACCAAGATAGGCAAGGTCATATTGGTAGGCGGACTTGTAAATATGCCTAATTTCGTAGCTTATTTTAAACAAAAAATGGGCAGAGAAGTAGCTATTGGCAATCCCATGGCAAGAGTATCGGCTCCGCCGGAAATAGAAAAAATAAATGCGGAGCTCAACTCCACTTTTGCAATAGCCATAGGACTCGCGATGAGAAACATCTGATAAATTTTAATTTCTAAATTTTAAATTTTAAATCAAAGCTCCATCCGCCGGCTGGCGGATGCAAAACCCCGACCCAAAGGCGTCGGGGCTAGTAAGTAGCGCCCGATAACTAAAAAAGTCGTGATATCACGACTTTTTTAGTTATCAACTGCAAAATAATACTATTTCTGATAAATTTCCATAAGAACATTTAAAAATTGGGGTAAAGAGAATGAAACTAACTAGCGAAATCTGCAAAAAAAGACTAACCCTTGCCGAAAACATGGCGATACGTTCCGCCTGTCGTCAGCTAAAAACAGGCTGCGTGATAACCGATGCCAACGACGAGCGCCATGCATCTGCTTTTAACCGCCAGCCCGAAGGCAAACCGGCCTGCAACGCAAAAAATTGCCCGCCGAAAGATCAGGACGACTATTGCAAGTTCGTTGAGCATGCCGAAAGCATTGCCATAGACTTGTTCAAATCAAAACATGGGCGTACTAAGGCCAGATTTTGCTTCACAGATTGGTTTCCATGCCATCATTGCTTCATTCAATTATACAGGAATGGCGTAAGAACATTTGTTTTTTTGTATGACCATACTGATTGCAAAAAAGAGAAAGCTGACTGTGAGACCACTGTGCAACTTCATCTTTTTCGTAAACGTCTTGAATACGAACAGGAACTATCTGCGATACAATGCCTAGCTAAAGAATACGGCGACGTGAATTTAGTTCATTTCAAAAACGAAGAAATGATTTTTCTAATGGAAGGAGGTAAAAATGTCAGACTGGAAAGGTAAATTCATAACTATCTATGGCATCAACGGCATTGGCAAGACGACTCAGACAACAACTCTACACTCAAGAATTGGCGGACTTCTCATAAAATATCCGATTTACGACCTTGCTCCATCGGGCCCAATCTTAAATGCCTATCTAAGAAAAGGAAATCCGTATAAATTAACGCCGAGAGAGGCACAAATGTTCTATGCCATGAATAGAACCCAATATGAACCTAGGCTAATACAGAGTATAAATGAAAATCATGCTAAATATATAATAGCTGAAGACTATACCGGCACGGGTATCGCATGGGGGATAGGGACCGGCGTAGATAAGAAGTTCCTTCTTGAGATTAATTCTCACCTTTTAAAAGAAGATATCTCCATCGTAATGATTGGTGAGAGATTTGAGACAGGCGTAGAAAAAGACCATAAACATGAAAAAAATCTGGAGCTGACACGAAGAGTAAATGATATACACCTCGAACTTGCTAAAGAATTCGGCTGGCACATAATCAACGCTAACCAATCAAAAGAAAAAGTCCATAAGGATATTTGGGAAATAGTCAGCAAAGAGCTGGGCTATCTTACGGTTTAGCCCAGGGAGACAAACAATGAGACGCATCAACATAAGAAAAACACTTTGGCAGTGTGAAACCTGTAAAACAAAGTATAGAGACAGGGGTAGCGCGCAAAAATGCGAAGCAAAGCCGATAGAGCAAAAGCTATTCAAAATTGGTGACACAGTAAGAAACGCGATAGAACCGAGACACTGCCAGATACACGGCAAGTGGTATAGGTTCACCGGAAAAATAATTAAAATTCTCGGGCCAAAACCACCAGATGAAGAGTATGAAATCAAATGTCTTAGTTCCAGAGGATTGCATAATCATGTGTTTGAATATCAAGTTGAGTTTAAATGCCCTTATTGTCAGGAAACCCGGAAGGAACTTTATTACGCACCGGAACTAACAAAAATACCGCCCAACTCAAAACCATTAAAAATGAAAACTATGGCCTAGCTTAAACGCTAGGCTTTCCAGGAAGTAGATTTTTGAAAAATCTGCCTCATCCGGCTGGACGAGGCAGATAGCGGCCGAATGGCAATTCAAAAATTCACTTCCTGGCTTTTATATTTCCATTGCAAAAAGGATGAATTCTGATATTATGAAATCCTGCTTATAGTATCCTGTACCTTAAAAAGGAGAAAAGAAATGTCCAAAAACTTAGAAAATCTTGCAAAAAACTTTAAACCCAGGAGAAATTTTTCCTGTTCACATACCTCTATTGAGGTTGACGGTGTATTCGTAAGAATTCCAAATGAAAATGAAAATAGCTGGATACCATTAAGTTTGAATGGGGACCAAAATGAAACTAGCCATTTCGCCATAAATATAGAGGACGTTCTTCAGGATCCAGCCATTATAAGAAGCGCCAGAGTCTCAACCGATAGAGACACGGTAGCCGTGAATGAAAAGGCCAAGGGATTAATCGGCTACCTCTGGAAAGATAGGCACCTAACTCCATCAGGAAGCGGGGTAATGCTCAGATTAAGACAGGAAACTCCCATAATGTACGCTCAACCATTTTTCAGACTATTTGCTGAACACAATGAGTTTTCGGGAAGATATTCCGAATTAGATGGGGCATACTACACTCCACATGGCCTAAAAAGTGAAGTTCGGGAAGAATTTACAAAAGCTGAGGCCGAAGCCCAATCACTTTACAAAAGATTAATCTCCATGGAAGTTGCGAAAGAAATGGCAAGACTGGTTCATCTTTATCGTTTTAAAACAAAATTTTATGAAGCTATTTCTCTAAGGCAGCTTTTAGAATTTATAACATGGCAAAATGTCACAACTAGGCACAACAATACCGAGTTTCATGAAATAAAACCGATTATAAAAGAGATTATAAAACACTGGACACCGTGGGCATCTGAAGCACTTGAAGAATATCCAAATAAAATTGATTTTGCATGGACCCAAGAAATAGTTAAAAAATACAAAAATTACCCTATGGATTCTTATGCCCTGGGCGGAAAAAATGTTCTAAATAAGGGAAGAGTAAATCTTATTAATTACTATGGGAATGACAATTTAATGCTATCCTGCCTTGATGATTTCCCTAATCCTCTTAAGGGATTCGGGCATGGCCAAATGACTTTCTCGCTAAAAGTACCCATCCACGTATTCAGACAATGGGTCCGGCACCGTTACGGCCACTGGACGGAAAAGGGAATTAACTTTGACGAGATAGTAAAAGACGATCAGTTCTTCGTACCATCCAGATTTAGAAAACAAACCGGCAAAGTTGGCCATTATCAATTTTCAGATGTGGATGACAACGAGAATGAACAGGTCCTGGAATTATTACTTAAACACAAGGATTCCTGTCTGGGCCGTTATTGTAGGCTAAGAAACATGGAAGTGCCCGCTGAATTGGCGGCGATGAATCTGCCTTATACGTTTTATATCCCTGTCATCTGGACCGTACCCGTTGAGAGTTTATTTAACTTCTTTTCATTGCGCTGTGATGGCCACGCGCAATTTGAAATAAGACAATATGCAAATGCCGTCTGGGAAATGTTCCATACTCGTTTTCCGCTTTCAGCTAAAGTATTCGCTCGCCACATACATTTTGGTGATTCCGAATTAATTAAAAAGCTCGCATAAACACCCGAAACCCCGCACAGTAGCGGGGCTTTTTTATACCCAAATAACCCCACCATGGCGGGGTTATTTTCCAGGAGATTTCAGAATACGCGTAATAGTTTTAAGTACTATGCCTAAATCAAGGGCGATAGAACGGTTTTTAATATAGTAAAGATCGTATTGAAGCTTCTGTATGGTATCCTGAATAGTCATGCCCTGAAAATCAAGCTTGTATCTTATCTGGGCCCAACCTGTCAGTCCCGGCTTGATAAGATAACGCTCCTCATAAAAAGGTATCTCACTTTTTAACTTATCATGAAATTCCGGACGTTCCGGCCTTGGTCCGACAAAAGACATTTCACCCTTCAGAACATTCAGGACTTGTGGCAATTCATCAAGTCTTGTTCTGCGCAAGAATTTGCCGAACTTTGTTATTCTAGGATCATCAATTTTAGCCCAAACTGCTCCGGACCCAGCCTCAGCATCAGTAAACATAGTTCTAAATTTAACAAGCGTAAATATCTGGCCGGCCTTGCCGACTCTTTTCTGTTTATAGACTGCCGGACCAGGAGAATCAGCTTTGATGGCTAATACTATGAACGGATACAAAATGGCAACTACGGTACCTATAATTATTGAGAAAATAATATCAAAAAATCTTTTAATTAATTCAAATGCCCGTTTGCTTCTTTCCGAAAGGTTTTCCAGAAACCAAACCTGATCTATGGCACCGAGCGGTATCCTTCCGGTAGTGCTTTCATAAAAATCCGGCAAGCTATAAAAATTTATACCAAAACCCAAAAGCCTGTAGAGAACGTCTATTATACGTGGTATCTGATATGATTCGGGACTTAAGATAACCGTCTTAATATTTTTTTCTATGATAAGGTCTTTGAATACGGCGATAGCATTGGGGTCTGCGGTGTCTAAAACTCCTAGCGCATTATATCCCAATTGCGGATTGGTTTTTAAAAATTCCGAAAGTTCATTGGCTTGCTTGTTGGCTCCTACTATAAGCGTATTATTATTTAAATTGCCGGTTGCTATAACTCTATTGAAATAACGCCGCCAGATATTAAGCAAGATGAAAGATATGCCCAAAAATATAAGAAGGTTTCTTTTTGGAGCTATGCCGAAAAATGGCACGAAATAAAAGAAGAAGAGGGATATAACCGAATTAACGGCTATGCCATAAAGCAGGGCCGAGAAAAATGGTAAATTATTCTTGGTAAAGCTAAGCTCGTATAGATTTAATATATAAAAAACCAGAACCCAAATTACAAAAACAGCGCTAAATGGCTCAAGGTGAGCATCCAGACTGGAATTAAAATTACCCCCATATCTTGCAAATAGGGTTAAAAATAGGGCAGAATACAATATTAATATGTCACCTAGAAATAGAGAGAATTTCTTCATGATGGTATTGACTAAAACGCTTATTTATTATATGATACAATAACTTTGGTACCTTGTCCAGTCTTGGTCTCAAAATCTAAGACGGGCCTAGAGTATAAAAAGTTATAACACTATGTCAAATAACCTGCGTCAAAAAACAAGAAAGAAGAAGGGCATCAAAATATTGGTAACCGGAGGGGCCGGATTTTTGGGCATAAAACTTATAGCAGGCCTTAAAAAAGCGGGCTACAAAAAAATAAAGTCCTTTGATATCGTCAGCGGACAAAACCTTTTAAACAAAGGACAAGTTGATAATGCAATAAAAAATTCGGACGTAGTTTTCCATTTAGCTGCAGTGGCAGACTTAAATTATGCCAGAAAACATCCGAGGGAATCTATGGATATAAATGTGGTAGGAACCATAAATGTAGCGGATGCCTGCGCCAAATATAATAAAACATTGAATTTTGCATCAACCTGCTGTGCTTATGGCAACCAAGAAAAACACCCCATAACTGAAGATAATCCTCCTCGCCCGACCGAGCTTTATGCCCACTCAAAACTTGCCGGAGAAAACATAATTCAAGCTTATGCCTCTCAATTTGGTTTTAAATATAATATATTACGCTTGGCTACATTTTACGGAGAGGGGATGAGGCCGGCCCTGGCTCCATTTATATTTTTACAAAAAGCTATCAGACATGAACCGATAACAGTCCACGGCACGGGCAAGCAGACCAGAACCTTTACTCACGTAAGCGACGTTGTTGATGCTATGATAAAAATACTGGAAAAAGGAGTCGTAAATGAAATAATAAATATCACCACCGAAGAAGAAATATCAGTTAATAACATGGCAAAAATGGCGATATCGGTAGCAAACAGCAAATCCGACATTAAGTTCACGGCTGACAGACCTGGGCAAATTTATACTGAAAAACATAGTGCCAAAAAAGCCGCCCGCCTCCTTGATTGGGAAGCAAAGATACCCTTTGAAAAAGGTTTCAATGAAATACATAAATGGATGTCTAAAGATCACAAAAGCGTGGACGGCTACCGCCCAAAAAATAAATAGCTAGCTTGCGTTACACACAAAAAAAGCGGTCCCGAGGCTGCTTTTTTTTTGTGTGTTTATAACTAACCAGAACATACATTCATGCAAACTTAATCTATAAATGGTCAGAATTGGTATATGACAAGCCTAATAGAACCACGACAAAGAAATCAAAAAGGCAATGGCAAAATAGCAGGCGGCAGCATAGCGGGCAGAATCGACCGCCTTAATCGTTCTAATCTGACTCAGTCGGCTCAATTTATAAAGACTCATAAGGATCGGCCTAAAATTAAGGTGGGCATAATCGGAATCGGCATGGTTGGCGAGCCAATTGCACGTTGGTTTAGTAATGACCATAAATACATACCCAATGAGGACCTTTTTTGTTATGACATTGATCCAAAAAAGGGTTACAGGGATGATGTTAATAATGCGGACATAATATTTGTCGCAGTGCCAACACCGCCAAATCCAGATGGAAGTTGCAATACCTCTATCTTAGAAAATGCCATATCAATGGTCAGAGACGGTAAAATAATTGTTATCAAATCAACTGTTCCACCGGGCACAATAGAAAAAATACAAAAAAAATACCCTGATAAAAAATTAGTTTTCAGCCCGGAATTTCTGACTGAATCTCAGGCTTGGCTTGATTTTATAAGACCCGACCGCCAAATAGTGGCTCACACGGCCAAAAGCTATACTGACATTAAAGAGGTTCTGGCCTTATTGCCTCGTGCTCACTTTGAACGTCCCTGGTCAAGCGACTACAGTAAAAAAACAGTTAATGTCACGGAAGCAGAGATGGCAAAATATGCCAGTAATGTTTTTGGTTATATAAAAGTAGTTTATGGCAATATCCTGGCGGATATGGCTCACGCACTTTCTATTGATTTTAAAAATAAAAAAATCAATGCCTCAGTTGACTATGATAATATTAAGGATATGCTGGCAGCTGACCCCCGAATTGGCCCAGCCTGGCTTAATGTCGGGTACGGAAACTATAGTGGTGCCGGCGGATATTGTTTCCCCAAAGACATGGCGGCATTTATTAGCTTCGGTGAAAATTTAGCAAATGACATAGATAGAAAAAATGACGGTAAACTGAAACACAATGCTAGCTTGGTAACGTCATTAAGAAAGGGGGTAGAAGTTTTAAAAGCAGTCCACTCCTATAACGAGGCCCTTCTTAAGTGGCAGGGGCTTACAATGGAAGAAGTGAGCAAACACGGCAAAGAAATAGCCACAAAAAAAATAAAGCCCATAAGAATATAAGGCACCCGGAAAGATTAAGCATGCTATGATGTTTATTTTTGTAATATTTGTCATTATGCATTATCATTAAATAATAATGAGGCTTAGAAACTATATTAAAATAATGTCTACAGCAGCTTTAGCTGTTTTTTTATTTATTCAAACGGCAAATGCCGACACTCTGGGCCAACGCATAACATTTTTTATAGACCCTCAGTTTGACGACCAAAAAGATGCCACCCTCTCCGCAACATTAAAATTAATATCACGACATGCTTACTTTTATATTGGGGACGACTATTGGAACAAACTGGCCGGAGATCAAAGAGCCTCTGCTTTAAACAGCATAAATGATTTGGCCTCGGAATTTGATAACCGCATATATCCGACAGAAAGAAAGCACTTCGGATCAGAACCCCTGCCTGGCATAGACAACGACGAAAGAATAACTATCCTGCTGACTCCTTTGATAGAAAATGCCGGTGGCTATTATGATACGACTAACCAGTACTCCCGCCAGCTGGTGCCTCAATCCAACCAGAGAGAATTAATATATTTAAATGCCCTGGCCCTTAACCAGCAACGAAAAGTTTCCAGCTTTTTGGCTCATGAGTTCCAGCACCTTATATCATTTAACGAAAAAGAAATCACAAGAGATACATCAGATGACATTTGGTTAAATGAACTCCGCTCTGAATATGCCCTCACGCTTCTGGGCTACAATGATAATTTTAATGGCTCAAGCCTGGAACGCAGACTGTTGCATCTGCTTAATAGCCCATATGATAGTCTGACCGAATGGAAAAATCTTTCACCGGATTACGGCCAGGTAGCAATGTTCGGAGAATACTTAGCGGAAAGAACCTCAGCCAAGGTAATTACAGATACTCTAAAAAATAACCTGCCTGGCATAAGAAGCATCAACGAATCGCTGAAGCAAAATGGTTTTTCAACTTCATTTGCCGAAATATATCGTGATTGGCTTATAGCTAACATTTTAAATGATAATTCCAAGGGCATCGGTTTTGGCTTTATAAAAAATGAGCTGAACAGTTTCCGGGTCAAACCGAGCAATATATTAAGGAATCTTGGCAATGACGTAATATTTGAAATCAACGACAACGTGAAAGATTGGGCCGGCGGATGGTATGAAGTTTCTGATTTTATGTCAGGGCCCGGACAAGATGGGAGCGATATACTAAAAATAGATATCACCTCAAGCTCTATAACCAGCTTCCGGATATCTATAATCATCTTTAATAACGACGGCAGCGTTACAGCTCGGGATTTTGATCCTTCATCTTCGGCAAATAGTTTTTACCTTGACGGTATAAATACTAATTTCAACAAAGTTATTATAATGCCGTTCAAAAAAGACCGTCTTAGCGGTTTTAGCAGCAACGAGACCGCAATATCTATTCATATTGATATTAAAAGAATTGACGAAATACCGGCTAATTCCATCGCCATAGATAGGCCGGCCGCGGTAATGACTGATACGGACAACAGCACCGCAGATTCAGTAACAGAAAATACCCAGACTAATTTGCCTGAGTTTGCCGACGGTGCACTTTTACGGGCCAAAGGAGATGCGAAAGTTTATGTCATAAACGGCAAGTGGCGCCGGCACATTGTCAGCCCCAGGATATTTGATTTCTATCCTCATCTTGGCTTTGATAAAGTAATTGAAGTTGAACCAGAAATTATAGCAGACTATAAAGAAAGCAGGCTAATACGATATGCGGAAGACGAAAAAGTATACGAAGTATCAGGGACAGACGCTAAGCGATGGCTTAATATAACTCCGGAGCAGTTCATCTCACAAGGATATAAGTGGGACCAGATATTCATCATCAACGACCTGGAGCTCGGATACTACAGGTAAAATTTTCAATTTTAAGTTTTAAATTTTAAATAATTGCCTCTGGCAATTATTTTTGTTAGAATCTGCTCAACATACCTTAACAACCTGGAGAATTTATATATGATACTGCCGGAATTCATGAAAAAGAATGAACCGCTGGCCAAACACACCACCCTGGGGGTGGGGGGCAAGGCAAGATATTTTGCTACCATAACAAATGATATACATCTGACGACCCTAAATAGCTGGCTTATTCAACATAAAGAAAGACTGGAATTTTTCAATCTTGGAGGAGGCTCAAACGTTTTATTCTCTGATAAAGGATTTGACGGTCTTATTATTAAAAATAAAATAAAAATATTTTCTTATTCGGGTTCAGCGTGGCGGATTGGTGCCGGAAACTTAATGTCTGAAATTGTGGCCCTGGCTGCTAACAACGGCATAGCGGGTTTTGAGTGGGCCGCCGGCCTACCGGGAACGGTTGGCGGAGCAATATACGGCAACGCGGGATGCTACGGAGGACAAATGTGGGATTGCCTGGAATCGGTAAGATATTTTGAATTAAATGATGCTACGGGCAGACCCCTTGAAGTGCGCACAGAACCCTACATGTTTAGCTACCGGCAAAGCATATTCAAAAGCAAACCTCAAAACATAATCATCTCGGCTACGCTCAAAATTAGTAAAAACCCCAGAAACATAGCCGCCGTACAATCAAAAACAAAATCTATTCACGAAGAAAGACAAAAAAATAATCCGAAAGAAAGAAGCATCGGATGCATTTTTAAAAACCCGACCGCCATACCAAAAGGGGAGAAGGAGCTAAAAAGTGCCGGCTGGTTAATAGAGAAGGCTGGCCTGAAAGGCCTCTGTTATGGCTCCTCAAGCATTTCTACTGTTCATGCAAATTTTTTTGTAAACGACTTCAGGGGCCTTAGTAATCTGGGATTAGTTTTGCCCGCAAATGATATGATTGAATTAATAAAAATAGCCAAGGGCAGAGTTTATGAGAAATTCGGTATTCTTCTTGAAGAAGAAATAATCAGAGTCGGAGAATTCTGAAAAGGAGGGCTCTATGCTTAGTGCCAACAAGAAGCAGAAAAGAAATAAGATTAAAAAAAATATAATTCAGCTCCTTGGATCACAAAAGGAATGCTCTGGTGAAGAATTTTTTAAAAATATGAGAAAACGGAAGATAGGAGAAGATGAAACAAAAATTGTCATGTGGGAAATGATACGCGAAGGAGAGCTTGAGCTTACTTGCGACAGACACTTAAGGCTACCACGAAGAAATAACTACGAAGCACGCATGGAGCAAGTTGAAAAAGAAATTATGAACATACTTAACTCAACTAACGGGTGCAAGCCGACTCTTCTGCACGAGATATTGCACAAAATCAGACAGGTGGACTATGGCGACGCCAAACACTGCATAGTAGAGATGATGCATCGCGGTACAATTGAGTTAACATCGGATAGGTTTCTAAAAATAAAATAATCTCGCGCCGTCCGCTAGGACGGTTTTTTTATTTTTAAAAAAATAAAAAAACCGTTAAATTGTTAATTTGCTCCGACGTTCTAAGTTTAGTAGAAGTCGGAACCCCGACCAGGGCGTCGGGGTTAAAATATTAGGGGGTTAGAATGATTTTAGTTATCCACTATTTTTGTATTCCGGAAACTTTTTTTGTTATAAAATTAAATTGTAAAAGGTTTTTTGAAAAGTATTTCATAAAAAACTTTTTTGAAAAGATTTTCATGAGGTCATCTCCAAACTCTCTTTCGTCGCGAAATTTCTCTAGTTCGAGCGAAACCAATGAAGATTGAGAAGGAATAGTTATTACTATTTCGACGAAATCTGAATTGGTTGCAGCCGAACCAGAGAGATTGCAGCAGAATATGGAGTTTGGAGATGACCTCAACTAGACGTGATGATTTCTCTCAAATTAAATTAATTTGAGATGCATGATTCGGACAATCCCGAAAATTGCATGGTCGATCATCACATTAAAAATGAAACTCAATTAGGAGGGCGAAAGAAGCCGACATTAACGGCCTAGCCGTTAATAGTCTGTTTGTTTCGTTGTTTCTACAAGCCAAATGGCAAAGAAAAAAAAGAAAGTAGTAAAGAAGAAGAAAAAGGCAACCAAAAGAAAGAGGAGATAACCTTATCTGGTCCTCGAAAAGACCCCCGCTAAGCGGGGGTCTTTTGTTTTGCATAATAAGTCCGGTGGCTAACTTAATAATCTCTTTAACCTGTTTTAGTAATATTTAACTCAGGTATTGAAACTAGCAATAAAATAATGCTATTATCAAATTATGAAAATAATTATCTCAGGTAAAAATATTACCCTGACAGACCCGATAAAAAGCTTTGTTAGTGACAAGATGAGTTCTTTATCTAAGCTTGTTAAAGCCAAGGATGAGAGCATCACGGAAATAAGGGTTGAAGTCGGCCTTCCCTCCCGCCACCATAAAACAGGCATGGTTTATTATGCCGAGGCTAATTTAAAAATAGGCGGCAAACTTCTCCGTGCAACCGAAGAACACCTTGATTTAAATACGGCAGTCGTTCAAGTCAAAGATGAACTCTTGCGCCAGCTCCGAAAAGACAAGGACCGTCTCTTGTCAAAAAGACGAGTTAAAAGTTCTTAAAGTTTTTAAAGTTTTCACTTTATGAACTTTCAGCTTTATAACTTTAAAACTAGTGGGTTTCCTCTCTAAAATTCTGGGAGATGCCAACGAAAAATACATAAGCTCGCTTAAACCGTTGGTAGACGAAATAAACAAGCTCGAACCGAAGTTCGGGTCTTTTTCGCTTGAAGAATTAAAAGCCGAGTCCGGGAAACTAAAAAAACTTTTGTCAGAAGAAAAAACTCTAGATGATATACTGCCGGAAGCTTTCGCTTTAGCGAGAGAGGCCTCAAAAAGAACCCTGAGCAAAAGACACTATGATGTTCAATTGATGGGCGGCATAGGACTGCATCGTGGGAATATAGTTGAAATGCGAACCGGTGAAGGAAAAACTCTTGCCGCGACTTTGCCGGCATACTTAAATGCGCTGTCCGGAAAAGGCGTACACGTTATAACAGTCAACGACCACTTGGCGCGCCGTGATACAGTTTGGATGGGACAGATATATGACACTCTCGGCTTAACTGTTGCCTGCATTAATCATGATGCTTCCTATATATATGACCCGGCCCATATTTCTCCGCAGAAACAGGAAGATGCAGATAAAGAGCGCGACGAAACAGGCTCGTTCAGAGTTATTCATGAATTTTTGCGGCCTATCACAAGGCGTGAAGCATACGAGGCCGATATAACCTATGGCACAAACAATGAATTCGGCTTTGATTATTTAAGGGACAACATGTCCTATGACATATCCCAGGTATCTCAAGCTAAGGGCCATAACTTTGCCATAATTGACGAGGTTGATTCTATTTTAATAGATGAGGCCCGAACTCCGCTTATAATCTCCGCGCCTGATACCGACTCAACGAAACTTTATGAAACATTTTCTAAAATAGTTCCGCGCCTGATTGAAAACGAAGACTATAATGTTGATGAAAAATTAAAAGCAGCAACCCTGACAGAACAGGGGATAGAAAAAGTAGAAAAAACCCTGAATATTAAAAATATATACGAAGAAGGCGGAACCCGCTATGTCCACCACCTGGAAGAAGCCCTTAAAGCCCGCGTGCTTTTTCAGCGCGACAAAGACTACGTAGTCAAAGACGGTGAAGTAATAATTGTAGATGAATTCACCGGCCGGTTAATGCCGGGACGGCGCTGGTCAGGCGGTCTTCACCAGGCCGTGGAAGCCAAAGAAGGCGTCGGCGTCAATAAAGAGTCGCGGACCATGGCTACAATAACCTTCCAGAATTATTTCAGATTTTATAAAAAACTTTCCGGCATGACTGGAACTGCCCAAACTTCGGCTGAAGAATTTGATAAAGTCTATAAAATTGACGTCATAACTATACCGACCCACAGAGAGATGATAAGAGAGGACCTATCGGATAAAATATTCAAAACAGAAGCCGGCAAAATAAAGTCTGTAATAAATGAAATAGCCCAAAGACACGCCCAGGGCCAACCGGTGTTAGTGGGAACTGTCTCTATAGAAAAAAATGAAATACTGTCGGCAATGCTAAAGAGGGAAGGGATTCCTCACCAGGTTTTGAATGCAAAAAATCATGAAAAAGAAGCTGAAATTATCGCTCAAGCCGGCAAATACGGAGCGGTAACCGTAGCCACCAACATGGCCGGGCGCGGCATAGACATAATGCTCGGCGGAGTACCGCCTTCAAAATCACAAACGGATACAGAATACGAAGAATGGGAAAGAAATAACCAAAAAGTAAAAGATCTTGGTGGTCTTCATGTTATAGGCACCGAAAGACATGACGCAAGGCGCATAGACAATCAGCTACGCGGACGTGCCGGAAGACAGGGTGATCCGGGCTCATCCCAGTTTTTCATATCAACCGAAGACGAACTGGTCAGAATATTCGGAGGCGACCGCTTAAAAAATGTCTTGGAAACTCTCGGCGTACCGGATGATGAACCCATAGAAAACCGCCTGATATCCCGGGCCATAGAACAAGCCCAGAACAAAATAGAGGGGCATAATTTTGACATGAGGAAATATGTTCTTGAATACGATGATGTGATGAACAGGCACAGAGAAACTATCTATGGCCTCCGCAGAAAAACCTTGGAATTGAATAACGTAGAAGAAGCTATCTCCGGTTTTATATACGGGGAGATAGACAAGCTTGCCGAATTTCATGCTTCAAGCGATTCCGGAGAATGGGGCATAGAGGAAATAAACGAAAGCATAAAGGCAATGATACCGATAGAAGAAGATGTCAGGCCAAAAATTGAAGAAATATCCAAAACATATAATATTGAACAATTAAAAGAGTTTTTGTATGGTCTTGCCGATACCGCTTATGAGCAAAGAGAAAAACAACTTGGCAAAGAAGCAATGCATCATCTTGAAAAACTCGTCCTGCTTAGAGTAATAGATGAACTCTGGGTTGATCACTTGGAGACCATGGAACACCTTCGCGACTCCGTCAGGCTTCGTGCCTATGGCCAGCGCGACCCCTTAATTGAATACAAAGTAGAGGGACAAAGACTGTTTAATGAGCTTCAGTCTGCAATCGGTTCACAGGTTACCAATCTGATATTTAAAGTTTCTCTAGTTCAGGCACCGATACAAAAGCAGATGGAAGAGGGAAGGGCTAAAGAAATTACAAATGACAAATCACAAATAACAAATCAAACCCAAAATCCAAATGACAAAAAATTTACAAATTCGTCATTAGTAATTAGAAATTCCGATTTTAGCTCTGATAAAATCGGACGCAACGACCCCTGCCCATGCGGAGCAATTAATCCGGCAACAGGGCAAGTATATAAATGGAAGAAATGCGGAATGATTAATGCGCCCCATCATAAGAGATAAAAAACAAGCGAGTACAAATCAGAAGCGCTACACTGTGCGAGCGCAGTCCCGTACTGAACCGCAGGTTCTAGTACTAGGATACAAGCGATGTCACGGCGCGTGACGGAGTACTGAAGCCAGCAGGCTGAACGTGCGATGTCACGGCGCGTGACAGAGTACTGAAGCCAGTGACTAAACGAGAGCGAAGAAATACTGAGATCAGAAGAGCTAATGTGTAGGCCAAACGTGAGATGTCACGGAAAATAGTTGACGTCAATATTTATAATTCAAAAACAAAAATGTAATTTTATTACCATGCCAAAGCAAAAACAAACAAACCAATATCTCCACGAAGTAGCCATCACGGCCATAGTCATCAAGGATGGCCATTATTTAATAACCAAACGGTCACCAAACAAAAAACGATTTCCTAATATGTGGACCGTGCCGGGTGGAAAACTTGAAACTAAAGATTATTTAGCTCTGCCCAAAGATACAAAAGATTATTGGTATAATGTTTTAGAAAGGACGCTCAAAAGAGAGGTCAAAGAAGAAGTCGGTATTAATATTGAAAATGTGGAATACCTAACCAGCCTAGCCACAGTACATGCGGACGGCAGTCCGTCACTGGTCATCTCCTGCGTCGCTAATTATAAATCCGGCAAAATAAAACTTCAAAAAGACGAATCAGATGACTTTACATGGGCCACGCTTAAGGAAGCTAAAAAATATGACCTCATTGACGGTATATATGATGAGTTAGTAATGGCCGAAAACCAGCGAAAGGGTAAAAAAACAGAATGGAAACGCCACTAATCTACTAATTACTAATCTCATACTAATTTACTAATAAATCCCTGATTTATATTGGTATATTCGTGATTTAATTCGTAATTAGTAGATAACATGTGGTCTAAAGAAATACAAGATGATGCCAAATACAAATGGACTAATCACGTCAAAGATAAAATGCGATATTATAGAATATCGCCAAGCTTAGTTAAAAGAATAGTCAGGCATCCTCATAGAGTCGAAGAGGGAATAGCCCCCGGCACATCCGCCTCTATGCAAAGAACGCCAAACAAAAATAAGCCTCAGGAAATTTGGGTAATGTACCAAGAAATTGGCCAGCGGCCAATTTCTGACAATAGTCAATTGTCTATAGTCTATAGTCCTAAAAAAATAATTTCTGCTTGGAGATATCCCGGAATCAGCCCGTTAGGCAAACAAATACCCATACCGGATGATATTCTAATGGAACTAGAAAATATGTAAACGCCTCATAAACGCCTCTTGGAAGAGGCGTTTATGATCTTATCTTACCCCTACACTCATGCATGAGCGTAGGGATTTTACAACACACCTTAGCATATTTGACAAGTGAATAATCATTTGATATACTTAAAGCAGGAGGATTTCAGTCATGCAGTGCGGAAACGGCACTACAAGTAGTGCCAACTTGAAAAATTCTCTTCGCCGAAAAAGCGAAGATCCAAAGAAGGAGGAGGCGGCCCCTATCTTTAGGGGAGGAAGCTTCAAGGGCGAAAAGATTGCCCGCGACTTCCACAATTTGGCAATAAAGAACTGCCGCTCAGTAGCGATACTGAACAGGCCGGTCGGCGCCAAGATGCAGTAGTTGCCTACCCTTCAATCCCGCACCTGCCTAACGGATTCGCCCCCACACTCATGACGAGCGTGGGGGCTATTTATTTATTTTGTACTTAATGCTATCTTAATTAAAACTAAGTAAGCTTGCATATAGAGGGTATACAAGCTAAATAATTATGTCCAAACCAATTTTAATAATCATAGCGTTGGTCGTTGTAGTCGGTGTAATTTTTTTTATCAGCAATAAAGAAACTAATGCCCCAACAGTAAATGGCACACCTGAGCCAACCCCTACCCCAGTAGCTTCAGCATCACCTGATACAGTCGGTAATGGAGAGTCAGTGATTAAAGAATGGATAGTAGAAATGACCAATGACACTTTCGTCCCCGCGGAACTTACTATAAAAGTCGGCGATACGGTTGTGTTCGTCAACAAAGACAGCTCGCCTCATTGGCCGGCTTCAGGTGTTCATCCAACCCACCAAATATGCCAAGGGTTTGATTCATTGAAAGGCATCGCCCAAAATGAGACTTACTCGTTTACATTCAACGAGGCAAAAGAGTGTCCGATGCACGACCACGTAAGGCCATCAATGAAGGGCAAAATAATAGTCACCGAATAATATATCTATTAATTACGAAGAAAATCACGAATATACCAATAAGGAATTAGTATATTAGTATTAAATTAGTAATTAGTAGTTTATTATGCAGATACCTCAACAACTTCCTCAATTTGAAGATGAAAAAACTCTTCTGATTGTTTCCGGTAATCAAAGCGGTCTGTTTTATATCGCACAAAATGGCATGATAGAAAAAATAAATGAGATGAGCATAGAAACGCCAAAATATTCCGATAAAGAGGGGTTCTCATCTAACCGTTCCACAAATATGGGGGTTATATCCAGTGGCTCATCAACAGAAACAGATAAGCATGTCGTTTGGAATAAGTTCATAAAAGAAGCATCGGAATATATCTCAGAACTTCATAAAAAATCTGAGTTTGAAAAAATTTGGCTTTATTGTGCTCCGGAAATTATTAACGACTTCAGGAAAGGCCTGCCCGGTCCTGTAGCTTCATTAGTAGAAAAAGAATTCCGAGGAACATACCTCAAGCTAAGTCCGGTTGAACTGTTGGAACTGTCACAAAAATGAATTCTGTAAAATGCCCCGCCAGAGCCAGCTGAGCTGGCCAGGCGGGGCTTTTTGTTTTGATTTATTAATTTTTTTGTATTAAGATTAAATTTCCACATAATAATGAGAACTCTTATTGTTGACACAAAAAATAAAGCGGAACAGGAAGTTGAAGTTGCCGGATGGATACACACAAGACGCGACCACGGTAAACTCATCTTTGTTGACTTGCGCGACCGAAGCGGACTGCTTCAGGTTGTTTTTGCTCCAAACGATAAAGAGATGCATGAACTGGCCAACACGCTAAGAAACGAGTGGGTTGTTAGAATAACCGGCAAAATTACTGAACGTCCGGAAAAAATGGTCAATCCCGAAATTGAAACCGGCACCGTTGAGCTTCAGCCGACAAAACTGGAAATAGTTTCAGAAGCCAAGACTCCTCCTTTCGCCATAGATACGGACGGCCGGGAGATAGGGGAGGAGCACAGAATGAAATACCGCTACCTGGATCTACGCCGAAAAAGAATGCTGGAAAACCTTATGCTAAGGCACCGGGTCTCAACTCTGGCCCGTGAATATCTGAATAAAAACGGTTTTATAGAAATAGAAACACCGACCCTGACCAAAACTTCACCGGAAGGAGCACGCGACTTTTTAGTACCTTCAAGATTTCACCCGGGTAAATTCTACGCTCTGCCCCAGGCTCCCCAACAATACAAACAGCTTCTTATGATAGCGGGCATTGAAAAATATTATCAATTAGCACATGCCTTCAGAGATGAAGACCTGAGGGGCGACCGCCAGTTTGAGCACACCCAGATAGACATGGAGATGTCCTTTGTTGAAGAAAAAGATATTCGTGACACGGTTGAGGGCCTCATGGTTCATATAGTTGAATCCTGCGGCAAAAAGGTTATGCAGAAGCCTTTTCCGGTTTTCACTCACGAAGAAGCTACGAAAAAATTCGGAGCGGACAAGTTTGACTTGCGCGAAGACAAAGATCCTAATGTTTTTGCTTTTGCATGGGTTACTGATTTTCCTCTTTTGGAGTGGAATGATGAATCTAAAAAATATACGTTCGCACACAATCCTTTTTCGGCTCCAAAAAAAGAGCACGTTGAGAAGCTTCTTAAAGAAGAAGATTTGGGAAATCTTCGGGCCCAGCAATATGATCTTGTATGCAACGGCTATGAGGTGGCTTCAGGAGGTGTCAGGATATCAAATCCTGATATTCAACGTAAAGTTTTTGAGATAATGGGCCTGGATAAAGAAACGACCGAAGAAAGATTCGGACACTTAATAAATGCATATGAATATGGCGCGCCACCCCATGCCGGCATCGCACCGGGCCTTGACCGCCTGGTCATGCTTTTGGCAAATGAACAGGATATAAGAGAAGTAATCGCATTTCCTATGAGCTCGCACGGCCAGACATCCGTAATGGATGCCCCATCTGAAGCATCCGAAAAACAGCTTGCAGAATTGCACATAAAAGTCTCAGGAGAGGAGGGGGAACAGGATTCAAAATGAGATCTAAATTAATAATACTGACAATACTTACGCTTTCCTTAGTTGCCATAGCCGGCTTTTTTGTTTGGAAAGGTTTATCTTTATCTGTAGCGGAAGGAGATAATTTGCCGGCGGATGAGACAA
>JAUYLN010000004.1 GCA_030698885.1 bacterium | reverse complement strand
GAAACCCTTTACAAATACATGAAAGAGGGGCTGGAACTACCTGAAAAGTCTATCGTTATAACTTTTGATGATGGCCGTTTAGACAGTCTCTATAATGGAAACCCAACGCTCAAAGCCCTGGATTATCAGGCCATAATGTTTATTATTACCGCTTACTCACTGAGCGAAGAAGGAAGCAGCTATTATATCAACGGAGACCAATTGATTCAGATGGAAAAAAACGGAACATGGGATGTCCAGGCCCATACCGAAAAAGGGCATGACTCGCCCGTTACCGGACCCGATGGTCTTACCGGCCACTTCTTTAGTCATAAACTATGGCTTGAAGAAGAAGGACGCCCCGAAACAGAGGATGAGTTCAGAGAGAGGGTGTCTGATGACCTTGATAAAGCAAAGAGCAGGCTATCTGTCTTGCTCAACAAAGAAATAGTCGCTTTTGCTTTTCCGTTTGGAGATTTCGGACAGCACGCTACAAATTTTTCAGGCGCAAAAGATATAATGCTTGAGCTTATGGAAGAAAAATACCGGCTTGGTTTTTTCCAGGATGCCCCCGGTTTCAGATTTAGCGAAAACTATCCCGCGACTGATTCGGGAAATAATCTGGCTATGATAAGAAGGATTGATATAAATCCTTCTTGGAGCGGCGACGAACTGCTTGACCGTCTTAAACAATCACAAGCAAAAAGCTTGCCATACGAGGATGACTTTTCTAAAAATAACGGCTGGATAGCTGCGTGGGGAAATATAGATATTGCGCCTTCACAGATGTCTATATCACCTAAATCACTGACGGCCGAGTCTGATGCCCAAACAGGGGGCGCCACCATACTGGACGGCACCCGTGCCTGGAAAAATTATGAGATAAACATGACGCTTGAAGTTCCTAATCTCAATTCTGCATTTATTTGGGCCAGATTCAGGGACGATGACAACAATGCCTCCTGCAATTTTGGCAATGGGTTTGCTCACGCCGAACAAATAATAAACGGCGAGCAAAGAGTTTTGCGGGGAATTCGCGGACCGGAAATAACAATACCCCGAGGAGAGTTTGAGGCGAGAGTAAAAGTTGAAGGCCGGCACATCAGTTGTTTCATAAATAACAGACTCGTAGTTGAAAGCTACTTCATGGATGAAAATCTGGATAGCGGAGGTATAGGCTTTAAAACATGGGACCCCGAAATAGGCAGGAGTATTCTCTTGGTTAAAAAAATAACGGCAAATGAATTGTAGATATTAGTACTATTTGGAGGCCTTCTTGCTGCTGCCGGAGGCAAGGTCAGCATAGGGATTGTTAAGCTCCAAATTGTGAAAATAGAGCTTGTAGAGTATCCAGCCCACGGGCATTGGAAACCAGAATGTAAAAGCGCGCAAAAGCAAAGTCATGGCAAAAGCCGGTTGAGCAGGCACGCCAAAAGATATCAGGATAAGAGTCATACCGCCCTCAAATACACCGAGGGCTCCAGGAACAAACGCTACCATTGATAGGAATTTAACAAGAGTGAAAACAATAAAAGCTAGCGAAAAATTTATAGGATTGCCTATGGCATAAGATATAAAATAAAGCATCACCACTTGAGCGAAGAAAACCATATTATGCCAAAAATAGGCCAGCCAAAAAGGCCCTCCGTGCTTTTTTAATTCATTTACGTTGAATGTGGTTTTAAATTGCTCAAATATAACAGCCACATGCTTGCTATGATCAGTGACTTCTTCGCTTTTATTTGATTTATCACGTTTCTTTTTTTCAAAATATCTGTGAAGCCAGTCAAGTATCCAGCCGGCCAAACGGCCTCGTTTTTTACTTTGAAAAGTAAAAAACAAACTGACGGCTATTATAGCCAGGAATACAAAAGTATAGATAAAAAACCGTATTTCAGGATGCTCGCCAACTATGTCTTTAGAGAACATCAAAGCGGAGGATATTATAAAAAAGGTGCCAAAGGACATATACAAAGTCATGACCTCAAGCAACGCCCTGCTTAATCCCTCCGCCACCGTAAGCCCGTACTTTTTCAGATATTGAACAAAAAAAACCTGACCCGAGAGCCCCGCCGAAGGCAGGGCCTGATTTATAAATTGGACAATAAAAGCCATGGGAAATAACTCCCCCACTTTAATTTTCAGTCCTTTAACTTCAAGAACTTTCTGATAATTATATGCCTGGGCATAGTTGCTAAAAACCGCTAAACCTATAATGCCCGTAAGCCACAAATAATTTGCCTTCGTAAAAAGAGAGCTGATAAGCTGGAGCTCCGAGAATTTAAGATAAATAACGACAAGGGCACCGAGAGTTATAAAGTAAAATAAAAAACGCTTAAAGCTTAAACGAGGATGAGACGCATATTGATGACTGCTATTATCGTCGCTATTATCGTTATTATTCATAATATTAAAATGGAAGGCCTCTTGGCCATAACTTTAAAATAAGGGGCTTTTGTGTTTATTCAAGTTCGAGGCATCCCGCCATGGCGGGATAACAAAGAAATTGGATAAACCCTTGCGGCTCTGGCCAAGGATAGGCCCCTATGTCTTTAGGCCTCTTGGCCAGAGCACAAAGGCCAGGAGTGCAGGTTTCAAACTAGCATTAATTGAGCGAAGCCGCGTCAAACGCGGCTGTGCGAATTTGGTTAATATTCAAGGCGAGAGGAGCGATGCGTATCATTTGATACGTGAGCGACGAACAACGCAGAAGATTAGTCAAATTCGCCCGCCCTATCGGGAAGCTCAAAAATGGCTGATTTCTTTGTTGCTCCTCCTCAATGTACCTTTGGGCACACTTTCGTCGTCGTGCCTAGAAATCATCTCATTTTTGAGCTTCTCAATTTGACGATAGTTTGAATCCTGCACTCCTACTGTTTCTGCTGATTGGCTATCTCTATAACAGCCAGCTCAAGCGGAAGCTGAGGCAAGGGTGAAAGCCTTAATTCTGAACGGGCTTTTATAAATGCCTTGATTGTTCTGGCCAAAAATTCCGGAGTCTGGGCACCGGGCTCTTTTGACGGGTCAAATGAATTCAGAAGTCTTGCCCGCAAAAAACTCAAAAAATGACCGGTAAAATTATCAAGGTCGTGGCCCGACTCGGATATCTCGCTTATTGTTAAAATAGCCTCGTTTGCATTTCCTCCCTCAAGCGCAGACAGCATTTTCCTATTTACATCTTCGGGCACTATGCCCAATATCTCACTTGTATCTTTTATGGTAACTTCGCCTTCGGTATAAGCCATGACCTTAGCTAGAGAATTCTCGGCATCTCTTAAGGAACCGGCAGAGGCCATGGCAATAGCAGTAACAGAGTCCTTATCTATAGATATTTTCTCTTTGCGGGCAATCCGGCTTAACTTGGTTTCAATCTGGTTTACATTTAATTTTTTGAAATCAAACCTTTGAACCCTGGATAATATCGTATCTATAACTTTATGGGGTTCAGTTGTAGCCAGCATGAACACTACATGAGATGGCGGTTCTTCAAGAACTTTAAGCAAAGCATTGAATGCCTGGGGTGTGAGCATATGAACCTCGTCAATTATAAAAATTTTCCAACTGCCATGGCTTGAGGCCACCCGGGCCGACTCCTGTATATTTCTTATTTCGTCTATTCCCCTGTTGGATGCGGCATCAATCTCTATCAAATCTATGAATCTATTGCCATTTATTTCATTACATGTGTGGCAATTGTTGCACGGGTCATGGCCTTTTTTATTAGCACAATTTAAAGCCTTAGCAAATAACCGGGCCATGGTTGTCTTGCCGGTGCCCCGCGGACCGGTAAACAAATAGGCGTGGCCTATATGGCCCGATAAAATCGCACCCTCTAAGGTGCGCACAACATGCTCTTGGCCCTCAACTTCTTCAAAAGTAAGAGGACGGTATTTTCTATACAGAACCTGGGTCATTTTGAAAAAATATGGCCTACAAGCTTAAAGGAATTATGTTTTTGTATCGTTTGTAAATTTCTAATATCTAATATCTAATTCCTAAATAAATCCTAAATCCCAATGATTAAAAATTATTAATTGGTGCTTGGGTATTGATTAGGAATTAGGTCAATTAGTAATTAGACATTTCTGTTTTCTCTTAGGCTATGGCGGTGGCTTCTTTTTTAAACACTATGAGTCTATAACCGACGAAGTTCCATATCAAGCCCATGGCTGCACCGGCCACTGCGGCAACATTGTTCCAGGCCAGCTGGCTAAAGCCAAACTGAGGAGCATACACATAAAGTATGCCGGACACTACGCCGACATTAATAAAGAGACCGATGGCTGTTACAACTATGAACTTACTGAACTCACTTCCTGTTTTAGATGTTGCACCGGCTTCAAAAACCCAGAACTTGTTCCAGAAATAGCTATTGATGACAGCCGCGACAAAAGACACCCCTTTAAAAGCCGAGACTGCTGCGCCCACCTCAATATTTGCAACGAACATCAAAAAATTAAAGACTCCAAAATCAATTCCGGCGTTCAAAAATCCCACCATCACAAATCTTGAAAATGAAATGAAGAAATGCCTGAAGCGGGAAAGCCAGAGGCCAAGATACAAGCCCATAACAAAAACTATGGTGGTTAATACAACAAATCCCCAGACAAGTCCAGGCGCTAAACCAAATTGCGCTAAAGCTGAATCAAAAGTTCCCAGCCGCGAAAAAACCCAGG
>JAUYLN010000032.1 GCA_030698885.1 bacterium | reverse complement strand
GGGCCCTGTTTTGAACGAAAATCTCAATATCTTTATCCTCCAGCTTAAACTGCTTTTTAAAACGCTCTCTCTTTTGCTGAGGAAGTTCGGGTATTTCATCTTTAATTTTTTGAATATCTTGGGGTGAAAAACTAAGAGGCGGTAAATCCGGCTCAGGAAAATACCTATAATCGTGAGCTTCTTCTTTCACCCGCTGGCTAACCGTCACTTCTTTTGCATCATCCCACCCCCTTGTTTCTTGTATTATTTTTTTGCCGCTCTCCAATATTTTTCTCTGGCGTTCAACTTCATAATTTATGCCGTATTCAACCGACCTGAAAGAATTCAAATTTTTAATCTCTACTTTTGTGCCGAGCTTTTTGCTCTTTCTTAAAGATATATTGGCTTCCACCCTCATCTGCCCTTTCTCCATATCAGCATCTGAAACGTTGAGATAGCGCAGAATCAACCGCAATTCTTCAGCAAATAATCTTGCTTCTTTAGCTGAGGTAATATCCGGTTCAGTAACTAATTCCATTAAAGGAATACCGGCTCTATTAAAATCAACCAAAGAATAATCAACTCCGGCAGGATGCAATAATTTCCCGGTATCCTCTTCAAGATGAACTCTGGTTATTCTTATTTTCTTATCTAAAATATTTAAAAAACCGCCAAGGCAAAGCGGTTCGTCATATTGAGAAATCTGATAGCCCTTAGGCAGATCAGGATAGAAATAATTCTTCCTGTCAAATTTTGAATGTTCGGGCACAAGGCTGTTTAAGCTGAGTCCGGTTTTAATCACCATTTTCAAGGCCTCTTGATTAATAACCGGAAGAGTCCCGGGATGTCCCATACAAACAGGACAAACATTAACATTGGGTTGTTTTTCGTCTGAATTATTCAAACAAGAGCAAAACATTTTACTTTTAGTTTTTAACTCCACGTGAATTTCCAAGCCTATTGTTGTTGTATAAGCCATAATCTTATTCAACTATTCTGTCGTCTTTTTTAATATCTGTTTCAACGCCTTGCGCTTCATTAACAATCTCTACTCCTGAACTTGTACCGATTATGTCAGCGCCGGCTTTTGTCATAAGTTCTAAATCAGCCATAGTTCTGATGCTGCCGGCCGCTTTGACTAAAAGCCCTGTAGCCGATTCTTTCATAATTTTAACGTGTTTGGCTTTCTCTGATAATTCAGAATGGTCCAGAGGATCGTTGATGGTAGCTGTTTTAACGCAGATGGCCCCGGCAGTTTTCACTATTTCAGAAGCCTTTTTAATTTCCTCGTCCGTCAAATAACCAGAGCCGATAATAACTTTTGTCGGCAGAATCTTGCAAATTTCCTTTAAATCATCTAAAACTTCCTTGTATTTGCCGTTCTTGAAATCATCTATCTTCATCACAACATCAACCTCATCTGACCCTGCTTTTTTAGCGTCTTTAACCAGAGCCATCCTTTCTTTATGAGAGCTTTTTCCTGTTGGCTCATCTATCAGCGTTGTCACTTTAATTCCACTGCCTTGAAGACATTGTTTAGCTATTTTCGTATGTTCAGGTAAAACGCAAAATCCGCGAAAGCCGTATCGCCTATTTTCTTGGCAAAGCTCTCTTATTTTTTCTTCTTTCGCTCCTTTTTTTAAAAACGTTTGGTCTATGAGTTTGGCTATTGTCATGTTTTTTAATTCTAACAAATCTACCTAAAAATAAAAAGGCTTCCGATCTTATAAAAATCGGGAGCCTTCTCTTTCCTAGGTTTTTATATAACGAACATTGATGCCTGCTTTCTTAATAATATCCGTGCCGCTGGTCGGATAAATGTCTTCCAGTAAAACCATGGTCTCTATCTCGAGTTGGGCAATGAGTTTGGCGCAAATCTCACAAGGCTCTGCGTTAAGATAGATGGTGGCACCTTTGGTAGAACAGCTACCAGAAACCATTAGATTGGCGAAAGCCCACCACTCGGCATGAACGGCCCGACATCTCTCTAGTTTGGTGCCAGACAGAATATTTTCAGCTTCTCTTAAACAACCGACTTCAGAACAAAGAGGAGAGCCTTTATGCTGTGCGTTATAACCCTGGGAAATGATATTATCGCCCTTAACAATAACGCAGCCGAATCTGCGCGTTTGACCAATCAGATTCCCTTTGCCGTCTCTCTTATAATGATCATCGCCATCTTTTTCCACTCCTCTGACGCAGTTTGACCGCTCAGCTGTGGCTAAAACTATTTTCATGTAATACCGATCAATTTTCTCAATCTCTAATCGGTATGCTTCCGTCCCTTCTTTAATCCCGAAAAGTCCGGTGGAGCCGAAGCCGCCCGCTCCCCTTACGGTTTCAGGGAGCTCCTCAACTTCTTCAATTACTGGTATGCTCACTTCGCTAAAAACTAATTGGGCGATGCGCATATCTTTCTCTACAACGAATGGTTTGTCGCCGCGATTTCTTAAAAGTACTCCGGCTTCTCCCCGGAAATCCGGGTCAATAGTCCCGGGCGAGTTTGACAATTCAACATCATATTGACTGGCCAAACCGCTCCGAGGCCTGACTTCGCATTGATTAGGCCAAGGCAGAGCAAATTGGATGCCGATACCGATTAAAACGCTTTTTCCCGGCTGGATAGTGACCGGCAATTCTCCTTCAACCGCTTTGGTAAATTTATTCAAAACAATCGAGGCATAGACGTCATACCCTACTGCTAAATTTGAAGCTCTCTCGGGAATCTTGGCGTCTGGTCTGACTCTCTTTACTTTAAGATTCACTTCCTTCTCCTTTATATCAAAAACTAAATTATACTTTAAATTAACAAGATGAGGAAAGATTGTCAAGCTTATTCAAAATAAAGAGGCTTCCTGTTTCAAGAAGCCTCTTTCGATTCTTATAATGAATGGCTATTTTAGCCACCGTGGTCTTGCTTATACTCTAAGCCCTTTTTCAGCGCGAATTCCGCCCTCATCAGCTCCCTGCCCAAATAGGCAGCATGTGGAATCTGAGAAACGTAGAAAATCATCTGGTCTGAAAGGTCCTGGGCGCTTTTTCCTTGCC
>JAUYLN010000028.1 GCA_030698885.1 bacterium | reverse complement strand
TTTTTGTCATTTTTGTCATTATTTCTGCTAATTGCCCCCAAAAACATAGCCATCTCCTGTTTATCTGTTATATCTAGGACAATATCATTCATTAGCTCCTCATCTCCGTCAGTAATACTTGAATCATAGTAATAGCAACGTAAAACAATATAAAAAAATAAAACTATGGACTCAACCAATTCTCCGAGTACAAAACCTATATATCGCGGTACCCAAATTGCTTGGTATATTTTAGGTGTTATAGAAGTATTGCTGGCATCCCGGTTTCTTTTGAAATTATTTGAAGCAAATCCCGGTGCCGGATTTACCGGCTTTATATACGACGTGACACATGTTCTTGTTTCTCCCTTCACTAATGTCTTCGGCATTTCAGAAGTTACAGGCAATGTGTTTGAATGGACAACGCTTCTGGCCATGCTTTTCTACTGGGCCATAACCATGGGCATAGTCAAACTGCTTCTTATAGGCAAAACCGTATCTACGCCGGAAGCTGCGGCAAAATTAAAAAATCAGGAAAAATAATTAAAATTTCTGCCCCGGGCGGACCCCTGCCTATCAGGTAGGCAGGCGCCTTTGGCGGAAAAAATAAAAATATGGGAATAATAGCTTGGATAATATTCGGAGGTTTAGTCGGATGGGTCGCGTCTTTAATTATGAAAACAGATGCCCAGCAAGGAATCATCCTAAATGTCATAGTCGGTATTTTCGGAGCGGTGCTGGGTGGCTGGATTATGGGCCTGGCGGGCCAGGGCGGTGTAGGCGATTTCAGTTTCTATAGCTTTTTTGTGGCACTGCTTGGAGCAGTAGTTCTTATTTGGCTCGTCAAAGCTATCAGACGTTAACAACAAGCATAAAAATAAATAGGATTAATTAAAAATAATCGCCTAAGGATTCGGAGTTGAGGACATACAAAAAATGTATTTCTTCAATACGATTTCCGGTGGACAAACATTTTATGACTGACATGGACGACGTAAAAAAAGAGCAACACGCGGAAAAGGATAATTTGAATAAACAGAACAAAAACGAGGAGCGAAATCTTGATGAGCACAACAAGGGCGAAGAGCGCAACCTTGAAGACCGCCAAGCGGAAAAGAGACATACGGTAGAAGACGAAAACTACAAAAAAGCCGAGGATGCTAAGTAAAAGCATTTCCCTTTCTCTCCTTTATAACGACCCCCGCCTCGGCGGGGGTCGTTTAATATAAAAAGAGAAGGGCACCGAAGTGCCCCTTAAATATCCCCCTCCTTTTTATTCGCAAAAATCTTTCCGCCCATTTTCTCCCACGCATCTTCCGGATTATCGGCTACGATACCCTCTTCTCCGGCTACCTCCATGACTACCTTTTCAATTTCCTTACCAAACGGATTTGTATTGGTAGCAATCCAATATCCTAGGTCTCTCCTTAAACGACAGACAACTGCCCAAGGAATTGTGCCCCGCATATCATACAAAAGGTTTTCAAAATTACTCTCAAACCACCTCTGTATTAAAGAAATATTTACAGCACGTCCGTCGTGAAGCCTAGGAAGAATCTCATCTCGGAGCTGTGAAAGCTCCCTCGGTATATCCTTTACACCATCCTCAATACTCTGTCTAAGATTTTCGTCCGTGGCTCCAATTGCATCTACGAGATTGTTTGAGGTTAAACAATTCCAGTCATTACCCGATTCTTCTTTGTACTCTGCATTCGCTAAAATTAGATTCCGAAAAAGAATCACTCGAAGTTCCGGGCTGATATCCATTGGCTGTCTTTTCAACATTCCCCTAATACGGTGCAGGGAATATAGGGGTACATCACCGCTTGCTTCAAACATAGACTGACGCAACCCCATAATAAAACCTAGTTTTAAATCAGTCCTTAAGGACATTCCACAGCTTGGCATTCAATATACCTCTATCTTTATTAAAACATAAGTATTCTTATCTTGTCAAATATCTACCACTCCTAAAAAGACCCGTTCATAACAAAATCACCTGGGTTGGCTATTTATTATTATAGTGAACTTAACTTACTGAATTATTATTATGGACTCTCTGTTTAAGACAACGCTGGGGCATAGTTTAGCCCACCGCCAATTAGAAACCTCTAAACAACATAGCAATCACTCTATGATGTTTTATTTACGACCTATTTCCCGGGCTCTAGGTATAATATTTTTAGGCATATTAATACTTCTGACGCTAATCGGAGGTGTTATATTCTGGACACTACAGGCTGCGGAAATGCTCGCCAACACCAACAGTAGTTATGGCGCTACCGACTTAACTCAGTTAGAACTATCCCGAAACATTTTAAGGAATACTCAGCGAATGGTTAGCAATCCGAATGCTTGGTCAGAAAGCATAAAAGAAGAATATAATAGACTTTTTACCAGTGAACAGAGCAGACACACCATAAATATCCCCTAAGACCTACCGCACCCCGCCACTTTTGAGAATACAAAAGTGGCGGGGTTTTTTATAAAACAAAAAAGAGCTTTCGCCCTTTTAATTATGCGCGCCCTAGCGCCCGTCCTATTACGACATAAACATATACAACTATAAAAATAAAAATGTCATATAAAAAGTGGACCATGATGGCCGCCGGCAATCCGAACTTGAACATAATCCAAAAAAAGAACATGCCTATAAACCAACTATTAATAACTCCTGTCATACCCTGATACCTGTGGCCGTCCCTAAAGAAAGCATTAGTAGCCAGCATCGCTGCACCAACTGCCCATCCCGTATCGTGAAAAACGTATTTATCCAGACCACCGAGTGATGTCCAGCTAGCTACCGGACCCGATATGTTGATATGGAACCAAGATGGTATCCCAAAACCGAGAAAACCAAAGAATAAAAAATTGGCAATTTTCAGCGATACAATGTTTTCTAGAAAAAATAACCACCTAAAGGTTATCTCCTCTAAAATGCCTGCCTGAAGACTTACTAATGCCCCTCCAACTAAAATATCCTCCGCGGGCCCGTTGGCATAGTAATAGTCTCGTTTAAATAACAACAAAACTATAGTAGCCCCCACCCCCCAGGCGAATATAGGCCAGCTGGCATAAAGCCATTCAAGGATTGTTCCGCGATAATTCCAAAATTCAAATAAACCAAATGGCAGAACCTCGGGCCAAATCCAAATCACGATTGGAAGTATAATTATACTGCTGATAATCTTACCCTCAAATTTGCCCAGCCATTCTCGGTGTTCTTCGGAATCCATTACTACTCCTTATTTTCAATCAAAACTAAAAATAAAATAACACATATCTTCTGCATTTGTAAGCCCTACTCCCCACCACCACCTCTCCGCCGACAAAACCGAGCTCACATCTCCCCCAAAACCACCAATCGGGTCAACGACGTTCGTCGTTGACCCGATTGCCCCTAACTACTCACTACCAACTACTAACTACTGATTACTATCTACTTACTACCCACTAATTATTTATCCATACCTTATTCAATTTTCGCTGATTTTTGAAGATTATGCCACCGCCTTCGGCGGTTTGCCCGCCCCATTTCGGCTAATGAATAAGATATTTTGCTTAATATAGTACCTGAACAAAAATTAAAAAAAACCTATTTTCGAAAGGCAGGGTTACGTATAGCTATTTACTAGCAGAAGGTCTTAGTAGGCCGTCTATAATAAATATCTCTGGCCCATTGATACCTTCTTTAATCTGTTTATCTCTTAATTTTAATAGGTTATTAATATTAGCCTTAGATTTTGTAACCTGAATTACAACATAAAAACCATTCGTAGCCGATTCCGAAGACATATATGTGGGTAGCTGTTTCTTATATCCTTTTATTAATGCTGGATTGGAAGATAGTTTAATTTCTACGGGCAGTCTTCCTCTGTATCCCCTGCTAAACTTAAAATCTACTGGACCCCTTCCTGCATTGGGCTCTCTGCTTATGTCTAGATTGTTAGCTTCACAATAAGAATCTGCTATTGCATAAAATAGAAGCTGACTATATCTCTCGTGTCTACGTTTACGTATTTTGCCCTTTGATATATATAAATGCTCATTAAGTCCATTAATTTCTATTAGATTTTTGAATTTTAATATTATTTTCTTAACAATCTTCTCATAATCATCATATTTTGGACTTGCCGGTAAGCCGATACTTAGCGGGTATTCTTCTGCAAAAATTTTTGCTTCATACCATTTAACAACACCGTCTTCATCTTCTTCAACATTATATGGTATAGGCTTACTATTTTTGTGGGCATCTATAAGTTGTTTAATATTCTGTGGATTTTTTAATAGTAAATCTTTTAAGTCCTGCTTTTTAACTTTTCTAACTTTCCCACCTTTTTTCCAAGTATTTCCTACTAATTCATTTAGTTTACTCCTAACCATCTCATTAAATTTTGCCACATAAGATATCTCGTCCCAGCCCAAGGCTACGGGTAAATTATTAAGTAATTCTCTAGGCAAGAAAACTAAGCTCTTATTATTGTTGTCCGGATGCGGAACTAATCTATATAAGGATTGGTTTGCAATAATCTCCACCCTTTTCTCTATATTAAGGTTATCTGCAATTCTTTGAGAATAGGAAAGAATATCATCTGCTATTACCGAAATAACCATATCACTAATGCGGTCCGCGCCGAATCCTTCTTCAAATAAACCAATAAGTTCAAAAAGTTCAGGGTCTTCTACTCCCAGGCTCACAATCTCAAGGGCACTTTTTAGGAGTCGCCTGCCTAATTCCAGCCCCATAGCGTTACCATCATCGGCAGATGAGCTATATCCTACATATATTCCCTTAGTTTCATGAAATATCAATAATTTTTGCGCTTCTTTTAATAATCTCGGATTGCCTGTATTTTTGTATGCTATTAACAGTTTTATAATTTTTGAAAAGTAATTCTGAAGCTTTTTATAAGAGCTTTTGAATTCCGGAACCTCGGTATCTTTTAATAATTGCGAATCAAGAAAAAGATGTGTGTCTATACCGATAATAGCATCAAAAACACCCATACTTTTAAGGGCTTCTGGTTCTACCTTAAGATATTCGCTAATCTTTTGAATCATGCGCTTAATCTAACAAAGACTGGCCGAGATAGCCAACTACAGATGAACCTACCCGGATAACCGGAAGGGTATTACTGTTTATTGGTAAAATGCCAGCGATTCTCGATGTGCTCACATTAAAAACAAGAGTATTACTTTTAACTAGCACAAAATTATAGTTCGTTGACGGTAGGTCTGGGGGCAGGGCGGTCTGGCGCTTGCTGTCAGGTACCAGTGGGGTCAAAGACAAAATAATACCTAGGGCTGCTAGTTTTGTGGAATCATTAATCATGTTTATTTAAAATAAAAATCCGGGGCTGATATCATCAGTTTACCCGAACTTAAGCGGTTTGGCGTAAATCAAGGGCGGTAATGGTTTAAGTGTGTTATATAAAAATAAATGCGTAAACCCCTGATGATAATTAGCTATTAAATTTTTATTAGTTTACATAAAGTATAGTACATTTACTGGTCCGGTTCAACATTGACTTTTAGTAGTATCAGTGGTGTTCAATAGTATGCCTGAGGTTACAGCTCTTTCTTTATAATCTCTAATAATTTAGAGAAGTCCCTCTCAGACGATTCTGCAAATCTTTTTATGTCCCCTTCATAGTCAGCCCCCGGTTCATAAGATTTTGCAATTATGGTCATGGCCTGAAGCGCTTCGTTCATTAACGAGGTCATATGCTTTCTGTCAGCCATACCCTGCATCTCTGAATCAATATGTACTGTAACCTTATTTCGCCATTTCCGTAGATGCCTTAAGGCTACCCAGTCTCTTATTTTAAATGCAGGAAGCCATGTTTCAATGGCAATTTGTTTTGGGTATCTTTGGCAACCCTTCTTCTTTCCATTTTGAATCTTATTTAAAGGTAGTATTGCCTTGGCTAGTCCTGCAATGTATGAATTCTCTAGGCCAACAAGAAGGGCATCCCACATTGTCTTCAACTTCCTGTATTCGGCACTCTGCTGATTATCATGTACATAATACTTTAACCTGAACTGCAAATAGGTATACATAAAATCGCGATGTAGGTAAGTCCAGAAATTATCTCTGGTTGCCAGATTGCTGGGCTTAGGTGGCCCTACAAAGATAGTCTTTAAAAACAGTTTTATGTCTTCTAATATTTTCATGCTTAGGGCAATTATTAAAATCCTTTTTGATTATTTTAATTTATTCTTATTTACTGAACAACTTAAGAATATAGCCCATCAAAATAACAAAGGCAATTGCACCAACATACTTCACAAAACGTCCGCGAACATTATTTAATATATCTACAATTAATTTCCCCATAAAAACTAGAGCTTGCCATAAAAGGTAGATTGGAATAAATAAAATCGTAATAATTTTTTCAAATATATTATTTCTCATACTAACTTATTTTCCAGAAGATTCCCTGGACGGGGGCGGGGTTCTGTAAACTATACGCATCACAATTTAAAAAGTTTTGGCCTAGCTCATAGGCACTGTCATCCGATATATCTTCCCCATATGCTTCTTTATATATTATCTTAACCTCTTTTATAGCTTGCTCGGCAAGCATCTTTGTTTTATTAAGTTTTTTCTTTTTTCTTTAATTAGTTTTTATCTCCTTGGACCCTAAGTCATATAATTTATAAACCTCCTCATCAATTTTACAATCTGTCCGTTCAGTCTCTTCTTTTATTTTTTTCATTTTCATCTAGGACATCTTCTCCGAGCATAGGGAAGAACATCTTTGACTTTATTGCAGTCATCGGAGACACGCCTCGCATCATTGAAAATCCATAAGCAAAGTCAATTAATTCTGCCCTACCGAGAAGTACCGCAATAAGATGAGCACATGTTAATAGATTATTCTTCCTACCAGCTCCCGCCCCATACGGCTTACCCCTCGCAATTCCTTTCGTATAATATTTTACCTCTTCATTAAGGGCTATCGTCTCTACATATTGCAAAAAAACATCCAGCGGTACTCCATAAAGAGTTGTAACGTCTTTTTTAATTTCTTCTAGTATCTGACTGGGTGGAGAATAAATAACCCGGCCATTTTTGATTTCGTGGTCTAGCATAGAAGCTGACCTAACAAATAAACATCCCAACAGCTCTAGGGCCCTCCGGCTTTTATTAGCGGTATGCTGAAGGTCTCGAAAAACATCTCGAAATGTTGCGCTTTCCCCCTTAAATGAACCCCCCTCCTTTATAAAGGGCCACATATCATTGGAGTTTGCTTGGTCACCTTTACGACTGACCTCTTTGCCTGGCTTACCAACACCGACCTCAAATTTACCCGATTTCCAAAGAGTGTGAAATATTCTTTTTTCATTTGATTGACCGGCTTCCAGGATAATCGCATCTTTTATGCTTTTTTCGCGCAACCCCCTCGCCAACCTTAGGGCAGCTCGGTCAATTGAAAGTATCTTTTTAATATCTCTATTCAACATATATTTTTATGCTGTTGATAAGTTGATCTTGATCAAATATTAATCTTCTGATAGTATTGCAACATAAGACATCAGGATTATGCCCAACTCTACAACGAAAAACCATAAAAATCAATACCGAAAATTAAAAGTCGTTGAACTCTTTGCTGGCGTCGGTGGCTTTAGAATTGGCCTTTGTGGAACTCCCAAGAAGCTAAAACGGGGCTATGAGATTGCCTGGGCAAACCAATGGGAACCTGGAACCAGAATCCAACATGCTGCTATGGTTTATAAAGAGAAATTTCATGGCAGCAAAGAACCTAATATATTTTTTAATGAAGACATAAATAAGGTTGCTAACCTAAACAAACTCCCCGTACCAAAACACGACCTCCTGGTAGGCGGCTTTCCGTGCCAAGATTATTCTGTGGCCCGAACCTTAAGTCATGCGGCAGGCTTAGAAGGAAAAAAGGGTGTGCTTTGGTGGGCCATACATAAAATTATCAAACGACTCGATAAGAATGCCCCGAATTACTTGATGCTAGAAAACGTTGACCGCCTTCTAAAGTCTCCCGCCAAACAGCGTGGCAGAGATTTTGGTATTATTCTGGCATCATTGGCAAATCTAGGATATATAGTAGAATGGCGAGTTATAAATGCTGCTGACTATGGAATGCCTCAGCGCAGAAAAAGAACATTCATAATGGCATATAAGGAAAATTCACCAATAGGCGGCAAGGCCCTGAAAAGTAGCCCCGCATTATGGCTCACGAATACGGGACCCATCGCGAAAGCATTCCCAGTACATAAGATTAATAATCCCTCACCGACTGAAATAAAACTATCTGGGGATTTATTAAGTATCAGCGAAAAATTTGAATATCAATTCGATAACACAGGCTTTATGAAAAATGGTAAATTCATATCAATAAGAACATTGCCTAAATACACTGGGCTAAAACAAACATTGGGCTCTATATTAATATCTGGAGACAAGGTTCCTCAAGAATATTTCTTAAACGAAAAGGATATGGAACGCTGGAGGTATCTTAAGGGAGCGAAAAATCAAGAGAGAAAAAGTAAAACAGGATTTAAATATGTGTATAAGGAAGGACCAGTGACATTCCCGGACCCCCTAGATAAGCCATCGCGGACAATAATTACCGGAGAAGGAGGGGCAACGCCCGCACGACACAAACATGTGATTCTTACCCCGAACGGTAAATACAGAAGATTAACTCCGATAGAATTAGAAAAATTATGTATGTTCCCCGAGGGGCACACCGAACTACCTGGCATAAGTGCCCAGCGACGTGCATTTTTTATGGGGAATGCTCTCGTGGTAGGTGTAACAGAAAGACTAGGAAAATCGCTCCTTAAACAGCATCGGACCACCTTAAAATAACATTTATTATTTTCATAACACCATCAGTATTTTTATTTATTTCATAGTATGTACTTGATTTATATTTCTGAAAATCCTAAATCTTTGCCCACGGGTTTTAGGGTATTTCCCCCGACCGTGGCCACGCCTAGGTCTAAAGCATTAATGAAATCGATATATTTGTTGTCTTTTGGTTCTTGAGATGGAACTAAAATTCTATACTGATCTTTAAAATCTAAATTATTTTCTTTTTTAAATTTATTAATTTCAAAATAATCATACTCATACAGTTGAACTATGCCCTTACGGGCCTGCACCCGAAAATTTCTGTTTTCTGTACTTTTGACTTCAAAAAGAAATGATCTCTTTTCGTCATGGGCAAATAAATCAACGTGTTTATTAGAAAGTGTGGCATATCCCTTCTGTCTAAATATGTCTATAAGGCTCTGCAATACTGAATAATGGCTAGATTCCGCACGCGCTAGAATATCATTATCTCTAATGGCCAAGGAATAAGGCTTAATTATGAGGCGTTTATTTATTTCTTCTAAAAATCTAAGAGACGCGGCAGATCTTAAAGTTTCTGTTGCATTATGCACCTCAGAAAGATCCGACGGCTTTGCTTCATTACTAATTAGCCCTCGTTTTGAATGACCAGAATATAAATACAACGGTCTTTTCTGAAATAATATCTGCTCAGCAACTTGCATGGACACACTTGAGAAGCTACCCATTTGCGGAAATCCTTTTATTTCTGACACAGATATTCTGTCCTTTAATAACTGGTCTATAAGCTTATATGTTTTTTCATCGTTCTTGGGTTCGGGTGACTCCCAGCCGGCAGGATTCGGCATATCACTAAAAAGATATATTTCCGTAAGTGGTATTAGGAGTGGCCACCTATTTACATTATTTTTTATTTCGTAATGCCATAGTGGATTATTCTTTATGGAAAAATCAAAGCCCACAACCCCAATACCAATAATGCCCGAGGTAGCATTAGAAAAAGCAGATGACTGCGCCCCCGTGCTATGTATAAAAAATATATCACCGGTTTGGATTTTTTCCCAACGCAACCTGTGGCTCTCTTCCAGGCCCCATGTCCAATATTTAAGGGCTGTTAGCCAGTGTTCCGGTGGCCCAGTAAATCTGAAAAATTGCTTTGTTTTTAAAGCAGAACTAAAATCCATTAGAGTTTATTATATTTTGTATGCTTGCCTTTTGCTTTTTCAACTGGATATTTGGCTTCATTCTGTTTAATTTTTTTATCTAGAGCCTTCATGATGTCTAAATTTAAATCATGACTCATCAATAAAACCCAATACAAAACATCGGCAAGCTCTTCTCCAATTGCCTCTTTACCGGTTTTTATATATTTTTTAATCTCTGCCGGGCTCTTCCACTGAAAATGCTCTAAAACCTCAGCCGCTTCCAACGACAAAGAAAGAGCAACGTCTTTAGGGTTATGAAATTGTTTCCAATCTCTTGCATCCCGAAATGAAATTATTTTTTTAATTACTTCCTTAATATTTTTCATAATATCTAAATTTTCCCACTTTTTACTCATAAAATCAAACGCCACATACGCACTGCTGTGCTTTAGTACTTCCTCGCTCAACACTCGGTCGCTCACTTCACCACAAAGCTATAAAAACAAACGGCTCACATTGTGAGCCGTTTGTAAGCCGTTTATGTGATCTTAATTTAAGTCTTTATTTAGGGCCTTATTTCTTCTTATATTTCACTCCTCGGCCCGTTTCGCCTATTTGAACAATAAGGCCTTCTTTTTCCAGATAATCAAGATAACGGGTGGCTGTAGAATCTGAAATATTAAGCAGTTCACGGACATCATCATTTGAAATCTCATCAGCGCCTTCAAAAAGTACCATTACTTTTTTCTTTCTTTTCTCTTCTCTTGTTTCAATTGATTCTTCTTTTATCGGCCTGGTATTCCTCTCAATTTTCCTAAGAAGCTCTTCCATTCTATTCACCTTCCAATACCAAAGCCAAAAAGCCCTCAGCAATAGAAACAGGGCAACACCTGCTATAATTCCCCACAAAAATAACCATACAATATAGGCCGGACTAGGATTTTTAGCAAAAAGTTCCAACATATTATTTTTATACTCCCACCCTACTTCGCTTTTGTAAAGCCCAAAAGCTTCGGATGGGCATGCTTTTCACCTTAAAAATCAAACGGGATAGATTAAGCCCCCCCACTCCCTCTTCCAACCTCTTCCCCTCCCCCCACCCGCCTCCTCCCCAGCCACACTCCAAACTAAACCACAAAAATAATATTCCAACATTCTGCAGAATATCAGAATGTCCCTCCACCACAAATTACACCACAAATAAGTCATCCTGAAATTCTCGGGTTTGTAAGGATGTTATTTTTGTGGCCTAACATTTCGCCAGACCCAAAACAACAATCGGCCCCGCTTAACGGGGCCGATTTAACAGCCCCGCCTGCCTGCGTAAGCAGGCAGGCGGGGCAGATTCTAATTTATGTTCCCCAGTTATTAGGATCGGAAAGACAAAGGACAACATTTGTCATCCTGGGATCAGGTGGCCATCCGGAGTCTCTTGAATGACCGGCTTTTATCTTAACCATCTGTTCCTTGTGCAACCGTGCAAGAGCTTCCTGCTCGTGACTATTCTCGGCAATCAATTCAATCTCCAGCTCCCGAATTTCAACCTTCATAAATCCCTCCCCGATTTTACCCAATTTTACCCAATTTTACGAACTCCCCCAATTTTCCCACCCAAGTCCTCCTCTGTAAAGCCCCCACACTCCCCACCATCCCAAAAACCCCCACCAAATTACACCACAAAAATAACATCCTGAAATTCTCGGGTTTGTAAGGATGACTTATTTGTGGTGTAACATCTCGGCAAACCAGCCCACGCCTTAATAAAAAGAAAAGCCGCCCATGAAAGGTCCGGCGACCTTTCATGGGCGGTGAGAAAAAACTAGAAAGTGGAACAGCATCCGTAGCAGTATGAGTCGGTACCCGGACCGCCAAGAGTGCTCGGGCCAACCCTTGAATCCTCGCAATCCGGATTCGGGCACCGAGAAATATCGCCACCCCTCCCCTGTTGATACCTCCCAGCCTCATCTTCTACCACGCACATGCGACACCAGCCACCAAGAACAACACCATGTTCACATTGACCCTTCATAAGAAACCCCCTCCTTGGGGCATCACCGAGCTAGAAACAATTGGCCGGGTCAGATGCTTCCATCTGACGCCGTGCATGTGCATTGGCAGGAATAACTCCCCACTCGTCGGGCATGGTATCGCCAACATCCAGACCAAAACAGTCCGGTGGCTTTTTAATGAAAATGTAGGTGTCGCTACCGTCCACCTGACGGACAAGTCCGCCACCCTGCGTTCCCCAAACAGGATAATTGTAAGTACGTTCAACATTCTCCATACCCTATTCTCCTTCGTCTTTTTTGTTCTGTAGATTTGTTAAATGTTTACTATATTAATTATATCACAAAACTACCACCTCGTCAAACGCCCACCGCCACCCCGCTACCAACCACACCACCAAATTACACCACAAAAATAATATCCTGACATTCTCAAGTTTGTAAGGATGTTATCTTTGTGGTGTTATGATTGTTGAAAAGATTTTAAGAACCGGACGGCTGTTAGTTTGAACGAAAATATATAATAATTATTAATATGGATTCAATAATAGAAAAAATCAGAAGAATGTACGAAAAATATAGTCTCAGGGAGGCTACTCGTCTGTTTGAGAAAAATGAAAAATATCTCTCACCTGCCACGCTAATCACAGGATTTATTATTGATGCCCTGACCTTGGTACGGGTGGATTTGTGGCTTGATAACGTAATTCTATTAAGCTACCTCGCTCTGGCAGGCGTAGCCATGGCATTTATTAATCTGGAAACAGCCGGCCGCATTCAAAATATCCGGGCGCGTAAATTAATTCTGTGGTTCCCTCTGGTTCTACAATTTGCTTTTGGCGGTTTATTCAGCGGTTTCGTGGTGCTGTATTCGCGCAGTGCCTCTCTGGCGGCAAGCTGGCCGTTCATTTTAATGCTGGCTTTTCTTTTGGTAGGCAATGAGTTCTTTAGGAACCGATATCACCGCTTAACCTTTCAGTTAGGCATCTACTTCGTCGCCTTCCTGTCCTATCTGACTTTTGCCGTGCCGGTCTTACTTGATAAAATCGGCCCGGAAATATTTTTACTAAGCACTTTCTTGGCATTAGTAATTATCTTATTAATCATCCTGTTATTTAAAAAAATCACTCCGGAAATATTTCAAGCCAACAAAAAAAGTATTGCATGGTTAATCCTGTCAATTTTAGTGATTTTTAATTTTTTATATTTTGCCGACATCATCCCTCCCCTTCCGCTGGCGCTCAAAGAACTTATTATCGCGCATAACATTGAGATTTCCGGGGACGGTTATTACATAAGCTACGAGCCGGCCAAATGGTATCATATCTTCCGCTCGTACAATCCGGTCTATCACATGTCTGCCGGCGAAACGGTTTATGCTTTTAGCTTGATTTATGCTCCGGCCAATTTAAAAACTACAGTTGTTCATGAGTGGACAAAATATGACGAGTCCAGCCGTCGCTGGACAGTGGTAAACAATCTTCCATTCTCCGTCTCCGGTGGAAGAGAACAGGGCTTCCGGGGCTATTCATATAAAACCAGGGTGAGCGCGGGTAAGTGGCGGGTAACCACAAAAACCAGTAACGGCCAGACTCTCGGCCGGACCAAATTTGAAATTGAAGAGACAGACACCCGGCCCAAAGTAGTAACCGAAAAAAAGTAGCCCCATAAAAACATTCTAACATTCTGCAGAATGTTAGAATGTTTTTATGAACTTCAGAAAAGATTTACCATATGGAGAAAGCGAATGCACGACCTGACGACCTTTGTATTTTTTATTTAATAAACCCGCATGCACAAGCGACTTGGTATGCTGGGAAATAGTTTTAAAATTACCTGATAATTTTTTAGCAATGCCGATAACATCAATGCCATCATTGTCATAAACCAAGAATAAAATGGCAATGCGCCAATGATTAGCGGCTCCCTTGAAATAGCGTTCTAATTGTTTTGGTGTTTTCATATTACGCAAAACCATACCACACCCCAAATAAATATTCCAACATTCTGCAGAATGTTGGAATATTTATTTAAGAGAATAGCTCAGGGTATTATTATGGAATACGGGATGTGGATAACTTTCGGTTTAGTTTCGTATTAGTTTCGGGTATACTAAATCAATAGCAGCCTAACAAAAATAGAAACATGCTAACCAAAAAACAAAAACAGGTTCTGGATTTCGTTACCAGATACATTTCCAGAAAAGATTATGCTCCGACGCTTGAAGAGATCGCCGATCATATTGGCGTCTCCGCTGTATCTACCGTCCACGAACATATGAAGAAGCTGAAAGAAAGCGGGTATCTTGACCGGCCGGAAAGCCAACCCCGGACTATTGATGTCCTAGGCCGGGAGACAATGATTAAAATCCCGCTTGCCGGCACAATTTCCGCCGGTGCCGGCATTGAAGCCCTCCAGATGCCTGAATCCATAGCTGTCCCGAGAAGTAAGCTACCCTCTTCCGGAAATATATTCGGGCTCAAAGTTTCCGGTAACAGCATGGTTGATGAAAATATAAATGATGGAGATGTTGTAATCGTAAAAAAACAGAAAACAGCCGAGAACGGCCAGAAAGTAGTAGCTCTCTTAGATAATGGAATGGCCACACTTAAAAAGTTTTACCGCGAAAAAGGATATATCCGCCTCCAGCCGGCCAATAAAAGCATGGAACCCATCATCGTCCGAAGCGGGTGGGAAATAGCCATCCAAGGTGTAGTCATGGATGTTATCCGTTATGAAAAGGAACGGGCAACAGCTCCTATTGAAATACCAAGACCGGTTAAATTTAAAAAGCCCTCCGGACAACAAGCCTATTTTACGGTTCAGGAGCTGGCTGATACATTGCGCATCAATCTGTCTATAATCCGCAGATACATCCGCTCCGGCAAATTAAAGGCATACGAACTTGGCAAAGAATTCCGCATAGACAAAAAGGAATTCAACAATTTCCTGGACAGAGTAAGAACTAATTAAATTATGCTACTTCCTACCTATACTTGACATAGTTTATAGATATGCTATAATGGTAGTAGAGTGCAGCTGATGCCTGGTTTCCTCAAAACCTGAAGCCGTTCGCGACGGTGAGACACCAGCAAGGACCGGGGTAGTCCAGAAACCGGTCTGCCACGAAGCAAACAAAGGGGTCCTGGCTTTTGAGGAAGCCTAGGAGACGTCTGGAAGTCTCCGAAAAGACCTCCATTAATCGTTCCTTCAGCTGGGCGGAAATGCCGCCCAGCAAACGGGTCGGCGGGTGGGCTCTCTAGTAGCCTCGCATCCGCCGACCCGACCCAACAGTTCTTTCAGTAGAGGTGAAACTCCTCAACTTCCAGGGTTAAAGCCCAGTTACCTGGAATGGACAGGCTTGGCAAAACCAAGACCTGCATAAACTCACACGAGCGGTATAATAACTGGGTACCGCACCGCAAATATCCCTCTACGCGGTCACGAGGGAACCGCCGGCTAGCCTTTGGGCAAAACCGGCTTTTTTATTATGAAAATCGCCCCGCTAATGCGGGGCTCCTAAATTTTTAATTTTGCACTTTGAATTTTAAACTTGAGTTGATATTACTTCTCGTTAATATCAACGAGTGGCCATGGCCCCCAATCGCCGCTTTTTAAGATTCCGGCCTTGGCACCGAACTGGGTCACAACCGAAGAGGCGTTGGCTGTGGCAAATTGAATAGCTTTTTTAATATCCCCCGTACGCATATGCTCGGACGTAAACCCGGAACCAAAAGCATCTCCCGCTCCGGTACGCTCCACGACCGGAGAATCGGGCACACCGGCAGAATACTCTTTATCGCCTTGCCTGACCCTAACCCCTCCCGGCCCCTTGCTCATAACGAATATGGCATCCTGCTTGAGATTTGAATATAATTTTTGAAAAGCCTCGTCTTCATTTTCATAATTTACACCGACAAGAGTCGCTGCTTCTTCCTGATTAGTTATATAAATATCAATCTGACTTATAATCGGTTTTAATTTTTCAAGGCCATGTGCAAGCTCTTTGCCTCCCGGATTCATAGCTATTTTTATGCCCTTATCCTTCGCATGCTTAACTACAGCCTCAAGCAAATCATAATGACCACCGAGAGAATCCAAGAAAAACCATTTAGTCTCCAGTTTGTCAAAAGGAATTTTATTTACATCAAAATGCTGGCCCTCGCCCTTATAGCTTAAAATCGTCCTCTCCGCATTAGGATTAACAAGGATTACAGAATAAGCAGTCCTGTCGTCATCATGCTCCTGAAATATCGGCTCAACGTTTTCACGGCGTAACTCCTCCAGAACTTCCTGCCCGGTTGAATCCTTGCCGACAACGCCGACGCAGGCAGTTTTAAAACCTTGGCGGCCGAATGTAACCGCCGCGTTGGTCCCCCCTCCACCGGTCGTAACCGCCAGCTTTTTTATTTCTATTTTTGAACCCAGGGCGAAACACTCGCCTTCGCCGGTTGAAAAATCAGGGTCCTTAATTCTTTTAAAGCCCTCGCTCTGGAGAAATACATCACGGGTTGCAGAACCAATGCTTATAATATCAAACAAAAAATTTCTAATTTCTAATTTCTAATTTCTAATCAATTCTTAATGTCCAATGTCTAATTCTCAGTCATTTGAAATTAAGACATTGGGATTTGATTAGTTATTGGTCATTAGTAATTTGTCATTATCAATTTATTAAATAAAAAAATAAAATTAAGCTCCGGATTCTTTGCTTTTGCCTGAGATCCATTTTTTAATTACCTGATATTTATCTTCAAACCACATATCAATCGGCCCTTCAAATAACTCTTGCCTCCTAATCCAAAGATAAATGAATATGGCCACCAAGATTATAGCCGCGCTGGGATTGGTAAATGCCGCTACCAGTGTAATAAGCCCCCAGAACCAAATAGCCCACCTTCTTCTTTTTATCATGCCGTAAGCAATAACAAGAAATGAAACGCCGGATAACATGCGGGCAAAGCGGATGCCGAAACTAACCTCCCCTCCAAATATATCAGTTATTATCGCGCCGAGTATTCCGAGACCGCCGACTAAGCTCAAGAGTGCTATTATTCTGACCCCGATAGTCTCGCCATTTTTAGGCAAGAGAACGTTCATCTCTTCGGCAATTTTTTCAACCGCCTTCTCTGCCTTATCGGTTTCTTCCGGGTCTCCATCAACTTTATAATCTATCGTCTTAACATCATCTGATAATTGTTCGTCGTTTATCGGCATTATTTTTGATTATTTATTTGATACAAGCTCATTTAATTTATCAAGCGCTTTTTGCTTGTCATCGCTATGCCAAAAATAACTACCTACAACAAATATGGACGCGCCAGCTTCCGCCAGTTCACTTATAGTATCCGGATTAACCGAACCGTCCACCTCTATTGGCACATCGGGATACAAAAAATGAAAATCTTTTATTTTATCAATTACTTCGGGTACAAATTTGCCGCCATAGAAACCGGGCTCAACAGTCATAAAATGGACATAATCCAACTCATTAATATAATGCTTAATTTTATCATGCGGAGTTGACGGATTTAATGCTACAGCTATCTGGGCATCAGCTTCTTTTACCATATTTATAATCTGTTCCAGTTTATTGGTGGCTTCAGCATGAACTACTATCTTATTAACCGGGGTTTCAAGCCATCTGCCGATATGATTTTCCGGCTTCTGAACCATCAGGTGAACACCAATATTCAATTCCGTGTCCAGACTGTTAACTTCGGTAACGCCGTCTATGGTCGTATTGGGAACAAAAAGACCATCCGAGATATCAAGATGAACCTGCGTGACCAGGCCTTCCACGACCCTTATCTTTTCTTCAAACTCCTGCCGGGTTTTAACTAAAATTGATGGAATAATGTCGCTCAATTTCTAATTTCTAATTCCTAATTCCTAAACAATTTTCAAGCACTAATTTCCAATAATCAAACTGTTTAGGATTTAGAAATTAGGATTTGGGATTTATTATATTTTGGGGTGTTTTACCTTCAAGAGCATCTATTATATTTTGGGCGGCAAGTTCTGCCATTTTATTTCTGGTTTCCTCCGTTG
>JAUYLN010000027.1 GCA_030698885.1 bacterium | reverse complement strand
GACGCGACCCATCCGACTAAACCTCCGAATATTATCCAAGCTATTATTCCCATATTTTTATTTTTTCCGCCAAAGGCGCCTGCCTACCTGATAGGCAGGGGTCCGCCCGGGGCAGAAATTTTAATTATCTTTCCTGATCTTTTAATTTTACCGCAGCTTCCGGCGTGGACACTGTTTTGCCCATAAGAAGCATCTTAACTATACCCATAGTTATAGCCCAGTAGAAAAGCATTGCCAGAAGAGTTGTCCATTCAAATATATTGCCCGTAACTTGTGAAACACTGAAAACATTAGTGAATGGAGACACAAGAACATACGTTACGTCGTATATAAAGTCGGTAAAACCGGCACCGGGATTTGCTTCAAATAATTTCAAAAGAAACCGGGATACAAGCAATACTTCTATAACGCCTAAAATATACCAAGCGATTTGGATACCGCGATATATTGGTTTTGTACTTGGAGAATTAGTTGAATCCATTGTTTTTATGTTTTTATATTGTCTTTATTCTGCTTCTATTTTGTTATTGTGGTTCAAGTATTACTGACGGAGATGAGGAGCTAATGAATGATATTGTCCTAGATATAACAGATAAACAGGAGATGGCTATGTTTTTGGGGGCAATTAGCAGAAATAATGACAAAAATGACAAAAACGACGAGAATACCAAAAATAGCAAACGCAAAACCCTAACTAAAGGCTTTCGGAAATTCTCCTGCCTGCCTGCCGGCAGGCAGGACTACGGGGCTGGCTATTTTGGGGGAAGTGTGATATCATGAAAACATCAGATACAAAAAGAAAAAAAATAGCCCCGATCCCAGTACTGAGAACATATCAATAACCGAGTTTAAAGAGGCATATAACAAAAACATACCCCACAAGGACTCTTTGGTGACCCTGGAGGTTCTGGAGCAATTTCAGGTAGAGCACCCCAATCTCTTCAGGCGCAAGGACAAGTGGTCTATAGACAAGCACCGCAAGCGTTTAATGGACTGGGTTTTCTCCAGATAATTTTAGGACTTATGCGCTTCGGCCACAAAGCCCGGAATCTTTAGGGCTTAATGTGGCCGAAGCCACAGCGATTCCTCCGCTTTATGGCTCCGCTAAAGCGGAGCCAGCGGATGAACCTTCGACGAGAAGGTTTGCCCAATTTCTTTGTTAAAATGGTTTCATAATGGCTCGCCGTAGCATTAGTACGCCTCGCCATTCCTCAACCATTTTGCCTTAAAGGCGAAGTTTCTAGGCCGTGCTTTAGCCGGCTAAGAATCGCCTCCGAACTTGAGCAAACGCATAAGTCCTGTAATAAATAAAATAAAATATACTTAAAAACTCCACTCCGAAAAGGGTGGAGTTTTTGCTGGGCAGGTAGAGTTGACGGAAGGCGAAATAGATGATTAAATCTTTTAATAGTTCTTATTATATTTCGGAGGTAAATATGGGGGCATTGATAGGGCTGGCTTTTGTCGCATTTGTTTTTGGTTATTTTCTTCAGACAGCAGTTCTTGTGTTCGCTACTGCCACTTCTATAGTTATGAGCTTATATTTAGTTGTAAGCCGTGAGGGAATGGAGAGGTTTATCATGTTTGGCCTTTTTGTTAATGTCGTAATTTTTAATGGTATAATGTGGGTAACCAACTATATGGTGACGGGGCAGGGTTGGATTAATGATTTTGTCAGTAAATATATTCTGCGATAATCCGGGGATTATTAGCCAGAACTTGTCCAAAAACCCCATATTATGCAATTTCGCGACGAAAGAGGGTTTTCAGATAAGTTCTAGAGAATGCCGACTAACTGTCGGCTTTTTTGTTGCAATCGGGTCAACGACGTACGTCGTTGACCCGATTGGTGGTTTGGGGAACAAAGAGAAGACTGTTCATATAATTAAATTAAAGTTGTGGTATTATTGTATTAATGACCCAAGAAGAACCAATTAAATTTGCCGGAGAACCCGGGACAACGGGCATGGGAGATGGGGATGGCGGACAGAAATCGGAGAATGTTATTCTACCTAGTACCGATGTTAAGGAATCTTTTAGCCCGCCTAACCCGCCGATTACGACTCCTCCCGCAGAAAACAAAATTATTATACCGGAAGCCAATAAGTCCGGTTTTGAGTTTAAGGAAACGGTTAAAAAACTTAGCGTATTAAAACAACACCCGAAATTTAAATATATTTTAGCGGGTGTTTTTTTGGCCCTTATAGTAGTGTTTTCTTTCATCAAATTTGGTCCGGAAAAAGTTGAAATTTCCGAATTTGAAATGACCGCCAGCATAAGCGATGCCGCCGGCATTTCTCCCGACAGTGTTTTTACCCTTAGAAGTACAGCTGACTTAGACGAAAGTGTAGTCAAAGATTATTTAAAAGTTGAGCCGAATGTGGAATTTGATGTAGACAAAAAAGATATCGGAGTTTTTGAGATTAAGCCGAAAGAAAAATTGCCGGAGAATAAGATTTTTGCATTGATGATTGATGCGGGACCGATTGCCGACAAGCCTTTCAGCTGGGCTTACCAAGTTAAGGCGCCATTCCAGGTGATATCAACTTTACCCAGAGATAAGGCCACGAGCGTTCCTTTAAACAGCGGGGTGGAGATTGTTTTAAATAGGGAGAATTTTAGTAATCTTGAAAATTATTTTGAGATAAATCCTAGAGTGTCGGGAAGATTTGAGGTTCATAGAAGCACTGTTGCATTTGTTCCGACGCAACAGCTAGAACCGGAAACCGTGTATACGGTTACGGTAAAAAGGGGGGTCAGTGTTCAGGGCAGCAATGACGTTCTTAATGAAGATAGGGTTTTTAGATTTGAAACAGCGCCTGATTATGATGTTTATTCGTATTTTGATTTCGGCAGAACGTTCTGGGAGTTTAAACAGGACATAGAGCCGGCTTTTGAAATAAACTACTATCAGATGTGGAATGTTTCAAACCTGCCCACTAAAGTTTATCGTTTTAATAATGCCGAGGAATTTATAAATGCTTACAAGGGCACGGTATTTCAGGATTTTGGATGGTCCAGGTTCAACAGGGCTAAGCCCTATAGCGGTCCGGATGACAAAAAGATATTTGATGGGAATCTTTCCGTAGAAAATCAATTTGATATAAAATTCATGAGGTTGCCGCAAAAATTGGACGGAGGATTCTATCTTATTGACGTGCTGGTTGATAATGAACACAAGCAGACATGGTTTCAGGTTACCGGTTTAGCTAATTATTCGGCGACCAGTGGAACCCAGAGTCTTATTTGGTTACGAAATATTGACGGGAATCAGCCGGCAGCCGATGCCGAGATATTTTTTGAAGGCGGAAGCGTAGGCAGAACTAATTCTGACGGCGTTGCCCAATTTAATACGCCCCAAGCTTTAATCCATGAGCTAAAAGATTCGTTCAGCTATTACAATGACTTTTCTCCCAGTTTTTATATTTTAAAATATCAAGACAAGGAGACTGTCGTACCGGTTGTGTCCCGCTATGGAGATTTTTCCAAGGTAAGTACACCTGACCAATGGTGGGACTACCTCTCTTTTGATAAAACAGTTTATCAGCCCAGCGATACTTTAAGATTCTGGGGTATCGTCAAGCAAAGAAACGGAACTGACATAAAGGGCGAGGAGCTGGTGATACAGCTTACGGATCCATTCTGGTATGGTACTTCACCTGCCGATACGACAATTTACGCCCAGGCGAAGGCCAATGTCAGTGATTTCTATACTGTAACCGGAGAGATGAATTTCTCGGGATTAAAGCCGGGGATGTACCAGCTTAATATAAGGCGGGGTAACGAGATTATAATTTCTGAAAATATTAATGTGGAGGCTTATATTAAGCCGGCTTACAGGTTGTTACTGACACCAAATAAGAATGCTGTATTTGCGGGCGACACCGTTAACTTTAAAGTTAGGGCGGAATTCTTTGACGGAACGCCGGTGTCTAATCTGGCTGTAAAATATACAGGTTATTTGAATGGAACAATTTCGGGCAATGTAAAATTAAACAGTGATGGTGAGGGTAGTTTTGATGTAAGAACTGAATACGTTGCAAGAACTCAATTTGGCGCTCAATATCTCGGAGTAACGGTTTCGCCAACAGTA
>JAUYLN010000016.1 GCA_030698885.1 bacterium | reverse complement strand
CCTAAACCCAAACATCCTTAATACCATAAACAACTATCTTGGCAAAAGCAGCTTTAACGCAGATCCTCACTTTGCCGGCAGGCTTGATGATGTGAGGGTATATAGCAGAGCCCTGTCAGGAAGCGAGATAAACTCTTTGTTCAATGGGGGAGCTACACCCACCCCCACTCCAACTCCTACCCCGACTCCAGCCCCTATGGCCGGTGCCTACTATGTTGCAACAAACGGCAATGATTCAAATTCCTGCACAACAGCGCAAAATCCAGCTACGCCAAAAAGGACCCTCAACAATGCCGTAGGATGCCTGTCCGCAGGCAAGACGCTCTACATCAGAGCGGGAACATATGCGGAATCCCTCATCAATAACATCCCTGCCGGCACTTCCTGGACCAGTCCCGTTACGGTTGCAGCCTATCCGGGCGAGACTGTCATAATACATCCTAATGTCGGTGGTGATTTTGTCTTGCATTTCGTAGGGCCGCAGCAATACATTGTGCTTGACGGGCTTATTCTGGACGGATCCGACACCAAAAACATCATGAAAATGTCCATCTCTACTGGCGGTAATCCCGCGCATCACATTAGGATCAAGAATTCTGAAGTGAGGAACGCGGGGAAAAATATCCCATGTACAAAAACTTCGGGCGGAGGATCAAACCCTGGCCCTTGCTCACAAAGTATCCTGCTCTCCGGGTCTGATTTCAACGAATTCATCAATCTGAAAGTCCATGACAATGGCAAAACAGATTTCGACCACGGCATCTATTTCGGAGTGAACAATACCCTGATTGAAAATTCATCATTTTACAATAACGCCGGCTGGGGAATACACAAGTATTCTCTCGGCGACAACAATATCATCAGGAATAACAAGGTCTACAATAACGCCGCGGACGGCTTTCGGGGAATGGGCATTGGAATATACGGCGGGACCAATAATCTTGTCTACAACAACGTGGTATGGGGAAACAAAGACGGCATTGACGCACGGTACGGCGAAAGCAACGCCAGAATCTACTCCAATACAGTCTACGGCAATGCCAATAACGGCATCTACAGCGAAGCGTCGGGCTCGCTTATCAGGAACAATATCGTCTACCAAAACGGGAGTGGGATAACAGGATCGGGCTTCACTCAAAACAATAACTTGGTGAATGTAGACCCTAAATTCATCAACGTCTCTGCCCGTGATTTCCACCTCCAGTCATCTTCTCCCGCGATTAACGCAGGAACTACTCTTTCCGAAGTCACCAAAGATTTTGACGGCGTCTCCCGTCCCCAGGGCAGTGCCTATGATATTGGAGCGTATGAAAGATAGTTTATATGACAGACTCTCTGTTTTGTAGTTTGCAGAATAAAAATGACCCTGAAAAGGGTCATTTTTATGATTCCGGGTACCTTCCAGAGGCTAGTAGGCCTGCCTGTCGGCAGGCAGGTAAATCCGGGGAGCTTTATTGAATTAAGGTGACGATATTTGACCAAAATTAAAATTTTTGAGAGTTTGTTTTATATGACAGAACCATTAGCTTCAAAAATAAGGCCTGAAAATATTGACGATTTTTTTGGCCAAGAGCATCTGGTAGGAAAGGGCAAGCCTATCAGGAATGCCATTGAGCGGGGCCATTTGATGTCTTTTATAATGTGGGGGCCGCCCGGAGTAGGCAAGACGACATTAGCCAAGATATATGCTAAGAGCCTGGATGCGGAGTTGTTTGAGCTATCAGCAGTTTCCGCCGGCAAAGATGATATAAAAAAGCTTATAGAATATCCTACCCTGAAAAAAGCTAAAGTTTTATTTCTTGATGAAATACACCGTTTTAATAAGGCCCAGCAAGATTTTTTATTACCGTATGTAGAAAGCGGGCGCATAACATTAGTCGGGGCAACCACTGAAAATCCCAGTTTTGAGGTTATTCCGGCTCTTCTGTCCCGATGCAGGGTATTTGTTTTAAACGAGCTGTCTGATGACGATATGGGAGGCGTTATTAATCGCTCGGGTTTTAAACTAAAAAATGATGCGAGAGAATGGCTGATAGCTATGGCAAATGGAGATGCCAGGCAGGCGATAGGTATGCTTGAAAATACAGCCCAGCTTTATAAAAACAAGATAACCCTTGAGAACCTAAAGAATACTCTTCAGTCTAAATTTTTACGCTATGATAAAAAAGGCGAAGAGCACTACAATGTTATAAGCGCGTTCATTAAAAGCATGAGAGCAAGCCAGGCGGATGCCGCGATGTATTATTTGGCCAGAATGATAGATTCAGGAGAAGACCCCAAATTTATTGCCCGCCGGATGGTTATTTTTGCAAGCGAAGACATAGGCCTTGCCCAGCCCACAGCCCTTGTGGTTGCAAATGAAGTATTCCGGGCCGTTGAAACGATAGGACTGCCGGAGTGCGCCATTAACCTTGCCCATGGCGTTGCCTATCTTTGTGGCTGTAAAAAAGACAGAAGCTCTTACGAGGCCCTGGGTATTGCGATGGCGGATGTAAAAAAACATGGAAATCTCCCCGTGCCGTTGAAGATACGTAATGCCCCGACAAAGTTAATGAAGCAGGTAGGTTATGGCAAAGGATATGACAGATACACTAAAGAAGATCTTTTGCCCGAAAAATTAAAAGGCAGGAAATATCTTAAGTAAGAAGGAAATACAATGATGATAGTTGTCATTTGCTATTTTATATCTACTTGTTATTATGTATTATCTCGTCAGTTATTAAATTTAAAATATAAAAAATCCAATAAATAAATTTTTAAATTCACATAAATTAAATTATTTATTAATTGCATTTTTATTAAGTAAATATGGAAGATAACGAGACAGTGGAGTCCGGAGAAAGCACTTCCAGTTCAGGAGGGCACAAGAAAAGCAAAAAGGGGTTGGTGGCAGGAGTTATTCTTGGCCTAGTTATTGTCGGAGGCGTTTTAAATTATGAGAAGCTGGCAGATATCGTAGGTTTAAATAAAGATGTCGCAGCTATTGTTAATGGTGAGAAAATAAAGATGTCTCAGGTTGATGCCCGATTTGAGCGTGGCAAAACCACCTATGAGAGTCAGGGAATGGACTTATCCGACCCGGCCCAGGTTACCGAAATTAAAAAGCAAATACTGGACGGTTTAATTAATGAAAACCTGGTTTTACAGGCGGCCACTTCAGAGGGCATAGAAGTTGGTCAGGAAAGAGTAGACGAATATTATAATCAGGTAGTAGAACAGCTGGGTGGTGAAGCAAATTTAACAGCCGAGTTAACAGCCAGTAATCTCACCGCGGATGAATTCAGAGAAGACATTCGCCGGCAATTTATCGCGCAGGATTATTTTGATAAACATTTTGGCCAAGAGTTGCCCCAGGTTACAGAAGAAGAAATTGCCGCTTTCTACGAAGCGTCGGTAGCTACTCAGCCGGGGGCCGGAAGTCTTGATGAAACAAGGGAAGATATCAAAAATTACTTGCAACAGCAAAAAGTAAATCAAACGTTGAAAGAAGCCCTTGATGGCTTGAAAGCAGCAGCAGAAATTGAGATATTAATTTAATCTGAATTAAAAAAGCCGCCGACCTTGTTATAAGGTTTGGCGGCTTTTTGATTGGTTTTAAACAAAGTTGTCTATGGTTTTTAGCGCACGGGATACTTTATCTTCCCAGCTTCTGCCGTTAGCAATAAATTTAAAGTTGGGATGCCATCCCCAGCAGCTTATTGTCCGCGAGCCGGTTTCAAGGGCCTGCTGATAATTTTTTTCGTATCTATTAGGATTGTTTTTACAGTTTTTATTATAAACTTCTTCGGGCGGAGTTTCTAATGCTATTACCAGGTCGTATCTTTGATATTCATCTCTTAATTTCGTGCACATGAGGCCCTCAAATTCCATGATGCCATCGTCTAGGTATACGGCTCCGTCTACTGTTCCTCTATCAAAAACCAGAGCTGTTTTTCCTTCTTGAGATGCTATTTGAGCTGATGTAATCTCAAAAATGCTTTGAGTCCTATAAATCAATTGCTGAAACCGTCTCTTGTCGGGGATTGAATCGCCGGGAGATATTTCTAGACGTTCCATTATAGTAGTTGCCGTTTCAGGTACCATCTGAAGTCCGGGTCTTACAACTTTCAGATATTTCATTAACCCGCTCTTACCCGAACCGGGACCGCCTACGAGTGCTATTTTTTTGATGGGAATGGCGATTTTTAGTATATGGGATAAGGGATTTTCACCTGAATTTCCCAAGTCAGTTGACAAACGAGCCAGGTGGAGGTTAGTGAGAATATCTGTAACCTCAATACCGTCGCCGATAATCTTGGGCAAAATAAGGTTTCCGGCAGGAGGATTTTCTTGCTCGGCTAAAACTATGCCCGAAAGAGGGCCGCCATAAGAATCAACTTCCCATTTATAGACAAGCCTTCTTGTTTTAAATAATCTATGATGAGAAATATCCATCATAAGCTGGCCGAACTTAAGGGGAACTCTTTTTAGCTCATTTTCATCCCTGACCATCCCTTTACCGGATTTAATGGTAAGAGATGCATTTCTGGCGCTGCTGTTATTTGAAATTCTAACTCTAAAACTTTTTACGGGCGACAGAAGCTCAAAATATCCCTGCTCAATCTCAATTTGAGGAAATTTTTTATTAAGAAATCCTTTAGATGGTCTCGTTACCAAAAACCGGCGTTCCGTTTCTTTAGGCATCTTCTGCTCCTTGTTAACGTACGGTAGTAGGATGATAAGTATTTATCAGCCAAAAGTCAACGTTGAATTTAACCGCTATGGATGTCAGTTTGATATCTTAATGAGCAAAAATTATTTAAACAGAGTACTGATGGTTTATCTAATAATATTGTTTGTCATAAACAATATTTTTGTGGCGCTGGCATATTATTTTTCTCTTGAGCCTTGGCCCGCAATTGCTATTGAAATAATAATCCTAGGTAATTTGCTGATAGGATATATCACAAGAAGGTGGCATGAAAACTCTCAGACAGGGGAGTACCTGCAGTCTTCGGGTGATTTATCCGGAAGTGCCGAACCCGTATGGGGTGGTGTTGCAGGTAAGGACGCGTCTGATCCCGAATGGTATAAGTTTAAATTAAAGAATCTCGCAAGTTTGTTTGAGATAATTTTCTATACAGCACTGTTCTTGTTTAACCAGATTTTGCTGATAGCGGGATGGTTAATTCTAAAATCTGTCAGTCATTACAGTAAAAATGAGGCTAGCGGAGTTGCGATTTTGCGAATAGGCACCCTCCTGTCACTAGGCGTGGCCTTGATTGCAGCGGTCCTATTTTCTATTTCGGGCATAAAAGAGACTCAATTATTTGAGGTTATCCGCGAGCTCATAGGTTAAAAACCTCATAAAACAAGGCAATAGTTACTACCCGTCAATTCCCTTACCTATTATAGATAAGGGAATTGACTTTTTTGATAAGAATTGTATAATTAAGATAATGAAATACCTTGTATTTCCTGTCATCTTATCACTTATATTTATAGTTTGGCCACAATTGGCATTTGCCGGCACTTTTGTGTTTACTGAAGAGTTTAATTCGGCTTCAAAAATAGATACCAATTTTTCTAGGGTTAAGATTATAAGCGGAAGAGTTTTTACATCGGATGATTCTTCATCTTCAAGGATAGAATCAAAGACCATAAAAAAGACGTCCTACGACATAATTGGGGCCGTCTTAAATTCAACCTATTCCATACCATCAACCGGCGGTGAAATAATTTATTATTTAAGCAATAACGGCGGAGACACCTGGGAATGGACCAAGCCGGGACTTGTTCATGATTTTCAAAGCCAGGGTCGTGAGCTAAGGTGGGCCGCTGTTATAACCAGGCCTTCAAAGGAAAACCAGAGTCCGTTTATTGAATCAATAAGAATTAATTTTTCTGAGGGCGGATTAAAGCTTAAAGATAAAAATGATTCAAAAAGAATGTCCGACTTGAATAAAGTTTCTACTGCCCTTAAAAAATACTTTAAAGATAGGAACGACTATCCTTATGTGGGTGGCGCCACTGCTGATGTTCGCTGGAGGGAGCTTGGTCTTATTCTGACCAAAAAAAATAGACGCGGTACCGCATATATTAGTAAGATGCCGGAGTCCATACTGTCCATAAATAATGAGACGGTTAGTTATGACTATGGCCGATTTACTAATGTTACCTCTGAAAAAGGATATGTTTTAGCAGTAACTCTGGAAAATTCTAACAATAAAAAGCTTGCCAAGGATATAGATGGGGCTATCGGAGGTATAAACTGCAATGACTCTGCTTATTGTATAATTGGTGGCATATCAAATAAAAAAGTATCTAACGGTATAGTTTTGGGCACTCAAGACATCCAGATAGTTCCGGGTTCGCTGGTCAGACTGCAGGGTGATAATAAAATTTATTATATTACTCAAAAGGGCTTAAAAAGACATGTACCCAATGAAGGGGTGTTTTTGTCCTACGGAAATAAGTGGTCCGATGTATTAATTTTGCCCGGTAGCACTTCTGCTAAACTAAGCTCTACGCCAGAAAATAAATTTATATTTCTTGAGTTCAACAGGGTAAAACAAGTTTATTACATAAATAAGGGCAAAAAATATTATATTTCACCGGAATTCCAGGCCCAGCTTGGGTTGCACGATAGTGAAATTGCGCCGGTTAACAGTACGGAATTAAATGCATATCCCTTAGACATTCTGACCCAATCTATTACTGAGGAGATTAAACTTAGCGTCTTATAATTAGCGCCCCATATAAAATGGCTTCAACATTTTTGATATCTCTGGCCGTTAACCTAGTGTGGGAACATGCCCATGCTTTTTTGTACTTAAGAACTTCTTATCTGACAAATCAGTGGTACACATTACCGGGTGCTGCCATTTTGGACGCCATTTATGTTACGGCCATAATTTTTATATTCAGAAAAAAGCCCGTTTGGGTCAAGGCGCTTATCGCGGTGCTTTTATCGGTTTTTATGGAGCTTTTGGCGCTTAAATTCAACTGGTGGGGGTATAGAAACTTAATGCCTACGGTCCCATATTTAAACATCGGCCTTTCTCCGCTAATACAGCTCGGGGCCACTGTTTATATAGTGCAGTACTTACGCGCTGGGGCTTTAAAAAGCCCCAGCGCCAGCAAGTCCTAGATATTTTTCATAAGGTCTCAAAGTTTGATAGACTAAGTTCATGGATAAAAGCTATCTCAAACTCTTAACTCCCGGAGAGCTCCAAATATTTAAAAAACTGAACACCCCCGTCAAAGTACAGGACTATCTGGAAAAATTGCCGATTAATTTTGAACCCAAAGGCGAAACTTTGATGTCGCCACGAAGGGTTATGCGGGAGGGTGTATGCCATTGCATTGAGGCCGCTATATTCGGAGCGGCCATCTTTTGGTTTCACGGACAAAGGCCTTTATTGCTTGACCTTAAAACTGAAGACACTGACGAAAGCCATGTTGTGGCCCCATTTAAGAAAGACGGGCTTTGGGGTGCAATAAGCAAAACCAATCATACTGTTTTACGCTACCGAGACCCGATTTACCGAGACCCCCGGGAGCTTGCCATGTCATATTTTAATGAATACTTTCTTGGCAAAAACGGTAAAAAAACTTTAAGGAGCTATTCCGCACCTTTTGACTTATCTAAATTAGCCCATAAAAATTGGCTCACATCGGAAGAAGACATGTGGTATATGGATGAGGCTCTTGAAAATGCCCGGCACTATCCGTTAATAAAAAAATCAGCCATCCGCGATTTGCGGCCGGCTGATCCGATAGAAAGAAAAGAATTAAGACAGTTTGAGGTGTATAAAGACAATAAATCCAAATTTTAAGTTTTAACTTTTAATTGAGGCTAGAATATTTAAAAAAATCGGATTTTAAAAATTGATTTAACCTGCCTGCCGGCAGGCAGGAATTTAAAATTATAAATTTAAAATTCTTGGATGCTACTTTTTTATCGTCAGCATCCAGTTATCGTCTTTCTTCCACTGCAGTTTGAAATATTCCAGCGAGTAGCTGTGGCTGGAACCAAACCAGGTGTCATGAAAATAAATTCTTTTTGCCGTAACTTTTTTAACTATGGCAATGTGGTACTCCTTATAAAAAGGTATCCAGTAGCTTACTAATATCATTTTGCCATTTTTTAGCCGAACCCCAATGTCTTTGAGGCCGGCCTTTCTTTTTATTGTAAACTTAAGGCCCTTTTTCTTCATGAACCTGATTAGGGCAGATTCAGTGGTTCCGCCCCTGACGGTTCCCATTTCTTTGGCTATGGCAGAAACGCTTTGATTGAGGCCAAAATTATGCAGGATAATCCTGGTTGCGGCAGGGACACAGGTCCAGTCATTCGGTTGCATAAAGCCATAGCGCAATAGACGCATATTAGTGTCAACCGGCCCCTCCGGCAGGTGTGTTGGACCAAGTAAAGCACGTTCCACAGGACGAAGGCAAATATTGACAAAACATCATATAATTGTTAATATAAATTAGGTTTTTAACGATCTTTTACAACGAGGTGAGTTATGTGGAAAGTAGTGTTCAAGATATTGTTGGCCGTATTGCTTTGTCTTTTATTTTACGAGGCGGGAATTAAATTTGGCCAAAATCTCGCAACCGGCAATCCGGTTATAGCGATAGTTGAGGCGTTGCTGGTAATGGTTTTGTTAGGATTCTTTTGGTGGGCCGGCGCATTTCGAGTTGGAACTCTTAATGGCGTTCCGCAATACGCAACCATAGAATGGGAATTTATCTTGTCTCCTAAAATGCCTTCTTGGCGAAATATCGCCATAGGCGGGGAACAAGGAATATGGGCAAAGACTTATGGTCCCGGATGGCATTTAATTCCTTTTGTCCGATTTTTCGGCAAGATTACAGTTAGGGATATGTTTTTGATTCCGGATAACAAACGCGGATTAATAAAAGCAAAGACCGGAAGACCCCTCCCACAAAGCCAAATCATATCGCAAAAATTTATTGAATGTGATAATTTTGCGAATGGAGAAAAATTCTTAAAAGACGGCGGAGAAGTAGGCACTCAATTACCTCTCGTGCCTCCGGGGAGATATCCGTTTAACTTAAGTCTATTTGACATAGAATTAATTGATTTGGTCAAAATATATCCGGAAAAAGTAAAAATTAAAGAACAAGATCCGGATGATCATAAAAAAGAAAAAGAGGTAGAAGTAGAGTGGCCACAATTTGCCTATGTCATCTCTAATATCGGCGATCCTTCAACCGAAGGCGCTTCGGTGGCGGACAGGCTAGAAGTAGTTACTGAAGATGGTGATGCATTGAGCCACAATAATTTCCAGAATCTTGAAGTGGCTCTTAAGGCAGGGCTTCAGAGAGGGGTTCAGCCCGATATCATAGAGCCTGGTGCCTATGCTTTAAATACCGAGGCAATAGAAAAAAGAATTGTCAGGGCAACCTTCATTCCGCAAGGGTGGATTGGAGGACTAATCTCTAATGCCGGACCAAGGCCCAAAGAATCTGACCTAGATACTGACGGCGTGCTAAAGCCTGGTTTCAAACTGGGCGGAAATCTAAAGATTGGGGTTTTGTCAGAAACCCTGGGGTCGGGTTTCCATAATATTCATCCGATAGTAGCTAAGGTGGAGCCGGTTAATACTACTCCGCTTGGCATCTGTTTTGATAAGGGACCTAATAATGAATACAGTTTTAGTCCCATTGAGGTCATCATTAAGGGCGGGTATAGACCGAAACTTGAGGTAGAGGTTGGCATCAGAGTAAAGCGTGAGAATGTCCCGGCTTTCCTGGTTACCAACAGAAGCCTAAAAGAATTCGTACGAGACACCTTAGTTCGCCAGATTAATGAGGTGACTCAAAGAGAAGCCGTCCGGTGGTCTCCCAATGATTTTATCGAAAGACGCGAGAAGCTCCAGCAAGAAATGGAGACCGCCCTTGAAGAAATCGTAAATAAAAAGCATGTGGAGCTTGAGTACTTCAATATTAAAAATATTGATACTTCAAGTGATGCTAATCTCCAGGCATACTTTAATCTGGCGACCCGCAAGGTTAATGCCAAAAAAGAGGCGGTAACCCTGACAGAGGAAAAGAAAACAGAAGAAAGGCGAACGGCGCTTGCCAGCCAGCAAGCAAAAACAAAATTTCAGCATATTCCCGTTGAAGCTGAGCTCCAGAAAGAAGCATCGGGGTTTAGCAGGGATGCTATGAATACAAGGGGAGAAGCGTTAACCGGTCTAAATAATAGTCTGGGTGACGCGCCATGGCCGGTAAAAATAGCGAGCGTGGGCATGGTCAATCCATATGATGCCGCAAAGATGCTTGAGACATTTCGTTTGGTGGAGGTCAATCTGGGCGGTGGTTATGCTGTCGGACCAGGCCCTACGCAGGCGAAGGAAGCCCAGCCTATAAGAATAGAGCGGGCAGGGGGCGCGCCTCCTACGAGACCCCCGAAAGACAAAATGGACAAGACCGGAAAAACAAAGAGGTAAGTTTTCTGACAGGGAGCGCAGTGGCGCTCCCTTTTTATTTTTGCTAAAATCAACGAGATGGCTTCAAGGCCCTCTTTCAAGATAGAATTTTCATATATGTGCCTAGGGTGAAGTGAAAATTATGAAGCATATCCTTTGATATGTTGAATAATTTTCGCAAGCATGTAGGCCAGATATGGAAATTATAGCTGAATATGGGGTTTTGAAACCATCTCAATAATATGGATATGCACGAATCTATTAAGAAATTCAATGAGCAGTTCAGATTTAATCCCGAAATAAAAAACCGGGATAATTTTAAACCTACCCGTAAGTTTATAATCGCCGGAATGGGCGGTTCAAACATCGCTTCCGATTTTCTATGGATTTACAGGCCGGAGCTTGAAATTATTTCCCATCGCAGTTATGGCTTACCTATCGTTAAAAACATCACAGACTATACAGTCATTGTCAGTTCATACTCCGGCAATACAGAAGAGGCGGTAAATTCTTACAATGAAGCCCGCGACAAGGGTCTTTCTGTCATTTTAATTACGGTTGGGGGTAAACTTCTGGAGCTGGCTAAAGAACAAGATACTCCCTACATCCAAATGCCTGATACCGGTATTCAGCCGAGAATGGCTCTCGGTTTCAGTTTTATGGCAATGTTAAAAGCGCTTAGTGATGAAGACGGGCTTAGGGAGGCTAACAAACTAACAGAAGGTTTAAATTTAGATTCTGAATTGGCCGGTAAGTCTTTAGCCGAAAAGATAGAAGGTAAAATCCCAATTATTTATTCTTCAACGATTAACGGACCGTTGGCCCGCGATTGGAAAATAAATTTTAACGAGAACGGCAAAATACCGGCATTTTTTAATATTTGGCCGGAGTTAAACCACAACGAAATGACAGGTTTCGGAGAAGTAAAGGAGCTGTCAAATAATTTTTATTTCATATTTCTAAAAGATTTGAGCGACTTGCCACAGATTCAAAACAGAATGGATATTACATCTAAATTATTTTCAGATAAGAATCTGGCCATGGAAAATGTAGTACTTGATAATGACCGAGGACTGTTGTATAAAATATTTTCGTCTGTTATTTTGTCGCTCTGGGCATCTTACTATACGGCTAAAAATTATGGCCTTGACCCCGAAAAGGTCCCGATGGTAGAAGAATTTAAACGGCTCATAAAGCCTTAATCTACTAATTACGAATTAAATCACTAATATACTAATAATAAACAGATTAGTACATTCGTAAAAAATTAGTAATTGGTAGACTGATAAATGTTGTTAGAGTTCTACGGCCAGGAATGCGGTCACTGTTTCAAAATGAGGCCTCTTATTGAAAAGCTTGAAAAAGAGCACGGTGTTAAGTTTGAAAAATATGAGGTTTGGCATAACGAAGAGAATATGAAAAAAATGGACGAGTACGACAAAGGGCTTTGCGGAGGGGTGCCATTTTTCTATAATACCGAAACTAAAGATTTTATTTGCGGAGAAGAGTCTTATGAAAGACTAAAGGAGTTAGCGGGAATAAAATAGTTTACTAATTACCAATCAAATCACTAATATACTAATATGATTTCATTCGTACATTCGTATTTTAATTAGTAATTAGTAGATAAAGTGGGTCTAGCCATCTCTTCTTTCATCGCAGGATTTTTTACTTTTTTTGCGCCGTGCACCTTGCCTTTGGTGCCGGCATTTTTAGGTTTAATTTCCGGCGTCCCGCAGGAAGAGCTTTTGGATCCGGAAAAATTAAAAAAAATCCGCTGGAAAATATTAGGCAATGCTATTTTTTATGTTCTAGGTTTTTCAATTATATTTATCTTGTTCGGGGTGGCCTTTTCTTTTATAGGTCAGTTTGTAGGAATTAGGCTTTGGCTTCAGCGTATCGGCGGAATTCTTATAATCTCATTCGGTCTTTTTATAATGGGCGCGCTAAGGTTAGATTTTTTAAATCAGGAAAAGCGAATCCATATTCCGGCATTTTTTCAAAAACCAACAAAAGGCAACTCTTTTTTTATCGGCTCGCTTTTTGCCTTGGGCTGGTCGCCATGCGTCGGACCAATCTTGGGTTCAATTTTACTTGTGGCCTCTACTCAAGGACAGATTTTACATGGCGTTGTCCTTTTGGGCTTATTCTCTGCCGGTCTTGCACTGCCATTCCTGATAACGGCGCTATTAATAGGCCGGGCATTTCAGGCTTTTGGCAGAATGGAGAGAGTTATAAAAGTGATAAATATTATTGCCGGATTTTTTTTGATAGCCATCGGCATACTTTTATTAATTGACCAGTTCTCAAATGTATTCGTCAGATTCCAAACTTACTTCTTCCGGTTTGACGGCTTTCAAAAATTTGTAGAGATGTTTTTGTAGGATAACTTATGGCACGCATACGCCTAGCAATAAAGGCGTTTTTATTTTATTATTATTATGAATTTAAATTTTGATTTTTAATCTTTAATTTTTAAATTTACTACATGACTCACCAGGAAATCCGAACTAAATTTCTAAAATTCTTTGAGGAGAGGGGGCATAAAATAGTACCTTCTTCGTCACTTTTACCCGATGACCCGTCGGTGCTTTTTACTACAGCCGGAATGCAGCAGTTCAAAAAATATTATACCGGTGAGGCTGATGCCATGAAGGATTTTGGTTCATTAAATACGGCATCAATCCAAAAATCCATGCGTACCTCGGACATAGATGAAGTGGGGGATGATTCTCATCTAACTTTCTTTGAAATGCTGGGTAATTTTAGTTTCGGTCAATATTGGAAAAAAGAGGCCATTCAATACGGCTACGATTTTATAGTTAAAGAACTCAAAATGTCTTTGGATAGAATAACAGTATCTATTTTTAAGGGTGATTCGGAAACGCCGGAAGATCGTGAGTCTTTAGATATTTGGAAGTCTTTGGGAATTCCTGACGCTCAAATAATACTTGGGGAAAGAAAAGATAATTTCTGGGGCCCGACAGGAAATAAAGGCCCATGCGGTCCGACAACTGAAATTTATATTGACGGCATAGAAATTTGGAACATCGTATTTAATGAGTATTTTTGTGATGAGGAAAATGGCAAAAAACATTTTGTTCCGCTTGCGACTAAGGGCATAGATACAGGTATGGGCCTTGAGCGCCTCGCTATGATAATGCAGGGCAAGACAAATATTTTTGAAACAGATTTGTTCACCCCCATAATAACGGAAGTAAGGGGTAAAAATTTGTATGACTATGAGAAAAACAAGCCCTCGGAAAGAATAATTGCCGACCATCTGCGGGCAGGCATATTTTTAATATCAGATGGAGTTCTGCCGTCAAATACGGAGCAGGGATATATTTTAAGAAGACTTCTACGGCGTGCCATAAGGCATATTAATCTCCTGAATATCCCCGACGATATTTATAAAAGAATTTTGCATGTCCTGGCGTATAGTATTTATGGCAATATTTATCCGGAACTGGTTCGAAAAGAAGAAAATATTATTGAAGTTATAGAAACGGAGAGAAATAAATTTACTGCAACACTGGGCAGAGGGCTTAAAGAATTCGCCGGTCTTATAGAAAATCATCAGCAGGCAAATGAAAAAAATATTTCCGGCAAGGAGGCCTTTGGTTTGTATTCAACTTTCGGTTTCCCAATAGAACTCATAGAAGAGCTGGCCAAAGAAAATGATGTGACTGTGGATGTTTCAGATTTTCAAAAAGAAACGGAGGAACACAGAGCTAAATCCCGTGCCGGTATAGAAAAAAAATTCGGCGGGCATGGATTGTTGCTGGACACAGGCGAATTAAAAGCCGGAAACGAAGAAGAGCTCAAACAGGTAACCCGCCTCCACACGGCTACTCATCTCTTGCATGCATCATTAAGAAAGGTGCTTGGCGAAAACGTTCATCAGGCCGGTTCGGATATTACTGCGGAAAGATTAAGGTTTGATTTTAATTTTGACCGTAAAATGACACCGGAGGAAATAAAAAAAGTTGAAGATATCGCCAATGATGCGGTAGGCCAAGATTTGCCCGTTGTTATGAGAGAAATGCCGTATGAAGAAGCAGTTCATCTTGGCGCGTTATCATTCTTTAAAGAGAAATACCCTGCCGTTGTAAAAGTATATACGGTCGGTAAGGAAGCCACTAGCACTGAGCCTGCCGAAGTGTTCAGCCGTGAGCTTTGTGGAGGCCCTCATGTTACTCACACCGGTGAAATCGGCAAAATAAAAATTAAAAAAGAAGAAGCAGTCGGAGCCGGGGTCAGAAGAATCAGAGCGACTCTAGTGGATAAAAATTAGGCCTTCAAAATTTTAAAGTATGTTATAATTAATTTTGATACGATTTTATTCTCATTCACCAGGTGTATGTAAGATAAGAGTATTAAACTAATAATGGCGGGAACAAAAATAATTAATATTACAAAAGGGGATTCTATAGATGAAGTTTTTAATGAATTTCAGGATGTTGTCGCGGATGAGGTTATCTTTATATTGCCTAAGCGTTCTGCCTTCTCAAAAAAGAGCGCTTCCTTTGCTACTTTCAAAGAACTGGCCGACGCCAAGGGGCAAAAAATTACCGTAATGACCGGTGACGCTATTGCGGCTAACCTGGCTTCAGAAGCCGGTATTGAAGTTTTAGAAAATAAGAAAAACTCCACAGCCAAGAAACCGGCTAAAATTAAATTATCTGAAACCGAGGTTGTTGCCGAAGAAGAACCCGTCCGGGAAATAACCGAGCAGGAAGATACAGGTAATAATGAAGATTCAGCCTTTGAGGAATTACTTAGGGGCGGCGTTGCGCGGGACATGGAGGACAGTATGCCTATTGCGGCAATGGCTTCGGCAAAATACAGCCGGCCGGCATCAAAAAAAATATTAAACGATATTATCCCCCCAGCGATAGAGGAGGAAGATAACAAAGTAAAGGTGACCAAAGAGAGGGTAAAAGAAGATAAGATAGAAATAAAATCAGCTGAGATTAGCCGGGATAAGCAAACGGATAATATTGCCAAAATGTGGCTTGCCAGAAAAGATGTGAAACCGTTGCATGATATTCATAAAAAATCAGGGAAGGAACGCAACATTCACCCGTTTGGTTCCGGGAAAAATTTTAAAAAGATAATGATTCCGGGGATAGTTATTCTGGCAGTTGTTATGATAACTGTTTTTTATATTACTTTTGGAAACGCTAAAATAATAATTACGCCACAGGGCAATGAGCTAAATATAAAGTTTGACGTTACTGCCTCCACCAAATCATCGTCCATAGACTACAGCACTGATACCATTCCGGGACAGCAGTTCAGTGATACTAAAAAATTAACTTCTGATTTTAAAGCCACGGGCCAGAAAGAAGTTGCTCAAAAAGCAAGGGGAAAAATAATAATATATAATACCACATCTGCTCCTCAAATTTTTGTAGCCACGACCAGATTTGAATCTCCGGCGGGATTAATATTCAGGATTCCGAAAAGCATAACCATACCGGCAGCAACAGGCCAGGGTCCCGGCTCAATAGAATCTGAACTATTTGCGGACAAGGCCGGCGATGAATATAATATTGGTCCGGCCAGGTTCACCATTCCCGGCCTTGAAGGCTCGCCTAAGTTTACCGAATTTTATGCTCAGTCCCAGGAATCTATGACCGGCGGCATAATCGGACCTTCAAGTACGGTGACTGAGCAGGACCTGACAGATGCCCAAGTCAAACTCTCGGATCAGCTCCAAAAAGAGCTTGGTGACACTTTGCGTTCCAAGGCGGGAGATTTAACCACTGCCGGTAATATCGCATTTGATATAGGTGAGCCTGAAACTAATTTTAAACTAGGCGATGCAACCGGCTCATTTACCATGTCCGTAACCGGCTCGGCCAAGGTTATTGCTTTTAGAGAGGATGACATAACTAAAATTATAGAGAAAAATAAGCTTGGGAATAACCCTATGGAGATTTTGCCCAGCAAAACTAAAATAGATTATGCCAATACTTCAATAAGCGAAGCCGGAGATATTGCTAATTTCTCGGTATCGGCAATCGTAACGGCCATATCCACTATTGATAAAGAAGCCATATTGTCTGATATAATAGGCCTAAAAGAATCTGAGGTAAGGACTTATTTTGAGAAATTTGACGAGATAGAAAAAGCCAAGATAACCCTTTCGCCGTTTTGGATAAGAGAGATACCTGTTGATACTGCAAAGGTAGAAATAATCATAGAAAAGGAGTAATCTCATAAAACACCCTTGCTTTTAGGCCTGATATTTGCATTAATTTATACATTGTGGTATATTTATTAACGCGTTAAAATAGTTATAAAACAGCCTGGTTATTCAATATAATAGGATTTAGGGAAGCAATTCTTCCTTATTGGGAAGGATTGTATTTATTTTAATAAAAATAGATGTCTGAAGATAAGACAAAAGTAGAAGGCGAGATTCTGGAGGCATTGCCTGATACAAAATTTAAAGTTAAACTTGACGATGGTAAAGAGGTTTTGGCATACTTATCAGGAAAAATGAGAATGAACTATATCAAAGTTATACCGGGCGACAAGGTTACTTTAGAGCTAAGTCCGGAAGGAGATAAAGGAAGGATAATATTTAGGAATTAGCTTCCTAGCTTCCTAGCTGATTAGGATTAAAACCTAAAAGCTAAAAAGCTAAGCAGCTAAAAAGCTAAGCAGCTATTTTGAAAGTCCGTACATCAGTAAAAAAAATGTGTAAGAATTGCAAGATAGTCCGCAGAAAAGGTAGGATTTATTGCATCTGCAAAATTAAGAAGCATAAGCAAAGACAAGGATAATCTACCAATTACGAATTTATTACTAATATACGAATCGTATCATTAGTATATTCGTAACAGATTAGTAATTAGTAGATGAGTACATGCGTATTAGCGGTATAGACATTCCCGACAATAAAAAGATAGAATTTTCATTGCCGTATATTTACGGCGTCGGTCCTAAGACCAGCAGAATTATTTTGAAATCTGCTGGTGTTGATTTTGATAAAAAAGCAAAAGAGTTGAGTAGCGATGAGATCGCAAAGATACAAAATATTATAGATAAAAATTATAAAATAGGAGGTGACCTAAGAAGAGAGATTTCCGATAATGTTAAGCACCTTAAAGAAACCGGAGCCTGGAGAGGGCTGAGGCATTCAAGGAGGCTGCCGATACATGGGAGGACTAAGACAAATTCAAGGACTACCAGAGGAAATGTGAGAAAGACAATGGGTTCAGGCAGAAAGCCGTCCTCGCAGAAAACATAATCTACCAATTACCAATAGAGTCACTAATATACTAATAGGAAATAAATTCGTACATTCGTATCCTAATTAGTAATTAGTAGATGACATGGGACAAAAACGTATTATTACAAAAACAGATAGCTCGGGACAGACAGGCGATAAGTCGGCTGGTTTAAAGACGGGCAAGAAAAAAGGTAAGCAGATTGCTAAAGGCATCATAAACATCTCTTCTTCTTACAATAACACTATAGTTAGCATCGCTAATCCAAGAGGAGAAATTGCTGTCTGGTCTTCAGCAGGAACATTGGGATTTAAAGGTTCACGAAAATCCACGCCTTATGCCGCGACACTGGTAGCTAAAGATGCAGTTGAAAAAGCAAAGGTGTTAGGACTTGCCGAAGCGACTTTGGTCGTTAAAGGAATAGGTTCAGGACGGGAAGCAGCAATAAGAGGCGTAGCCGGAAGTGGCATAAGTATTACATCAATCGTTGATGAAACACCCATACCGCATAATGGCGTAAAGCCGCCCAAGCCAAGAAGAGTATAGACAGCCTACCAATTACTAATAAAATCACTAATATACTAATCTGATTTCATTCGTACATTCGTATCCTAATTAGTAATTAGTAGATCAATATGGCACGATATACAGGTCCAAAAGAAAAAATAGAACGACGTTTAGGAGTCAAACTCTTCTTAAAGGGGGAACGTTCATATTCGCCAAAATCAGCAATGACCAAAAGGCCTTACCCGCCGGGAGCTCACGGCAATAAATTAGCCGGCAAAAGAAGGCTATCAGAATATGGACAGCAACTTCAGTCAAAACAAAAAGTTAAGAATATGTATAGAATGCTTGAAAGGCAGTTCAAAAATCTGGTTCAGGAGTCAATGAAATCAAAGGATGAGAGCACAAACCTGATTGTTGAGAAGTTGGAAAGCCGCCTGGACAACGTAGTATTCAGATGCGGATTTGCCCAGTCAAGAGATCAGGCCCGGCAGATAGTCAACCACGGCCATATAGTAGTTAACAAAAAGAAAGTTGATATAGCTTCAAGCAATGTTAAAAAAGACAGCATGATATCTATAAGAGAGGCCAGCAAAAAGTTACCCTACTTTTCAAATCTTATGCCTCAATGGTTTGCACAGCATGAACCACCGAGCTGGGTAAGCGTAGACAAGGCCAGTTTTACGGCAAAGATAAATGGAAGGCCGGCGATAAATGAGAGCGGCGTCGAAGCAAAGGACTTACGTTCAATAATTGAATTTTATTCAAGATAAACAATAGTTTATAAAGTTCATAAAGTTGAAAGTTTATAAAGCTAATACCCAATTACTTTACAAACTTTAAAAACTTTCTAACTTTTAACTTAGTACATGATACAACTTCCAATACAACCCAAGGTCGTGTCAGAAGATGGTAATAAAACAACCTTTGAGATAGGGCCTCTTTATCCGGGGTATGGCGTTACCATGGGCAATTCCCTGAGAAGAGTTTTAGTTTCTTCAATTGATGGCGCGGCCGTAACTTCAATAAAAATAAAGGGTGTTGACCATGAATTTTCAAGCGTAGAAGGCGTAGTTGAAGATGTCATTGAATTAATTCTCAATTTAAAGAGGGTGAGGTTCAAGATGTTTTCTGAAGAGCCGGTTATACTGACTCTCCAGTCTAAAGGACAGAAAACTATTACCGCAGCTGATATTCAAACCACTGCCGATATTGAGGTTGTTAATACCGACCAGGTTATAGCCACGGTCACAGACAAGAAGACTGATATAAATATGGAGCTTAAGATTGAAAAAGGTGTTGGCTATGTTCCTGTTGAGCAAAGGCAGAAAGAGAAGCTCGGAGTGGGCTCTATAGCAGTTGATGCAATTTTTACACCTATCAAAAGCGTAAATTACAGAGTTGAGAATATCCGCGTAGGCCAAAGGACGGACTACAACAAAGTATTGCTGGATCTGGAAACAGATGGTAGTATAAGCCCGCAGGAAGCTCTCCAGAGAGCATCAAAAATACTCATTGATTACTTTACTATAATAAATGAAGTAGAGGTTCCTAAGTCTAAACCGGCTAAAGCAATTAAAGTCAAAGTAGCCAAGAAAACCAAGAAAAAATAATCTACCGATTACTAATCTTTTACTAATATACCAATGGAATTCAAGATTCGTATATTAGTGATTCTATTCGTAATTAGTAGATGTATATGAGACATCACAGTAAGGTAAAAAAATTCGGCCGAGTAAAGAAACAACGAAATGCCTTGTTTAAAAACTTGGCTTCTTCTTTTATTTTAAATGGTAAGCTTATAAGTAGCGAGGCAAAAGTAAAATCACTTAGGCCTGTAGTAGAAACCATGGTTACAAAAGCCAAGAAGAACGACCTTTCATCAAAAAAACTTTTAGTATCTTTGGTTAATAAAGACGCTATGCAAAAATTGATGAGCGAAATAGGCCCCAAATTCAGCCAAAGACCCGGAGGTTATACAAGAATAACTAAAATGCCAAGGAGGATAGGTGATGGGGCCAAAATGGCAAAAATAGAATTCGTAGAGTAGTCTACCAATTACTAATTAAGATACGAATGTACGAATGAAATCAGATTAGTATATTAGTGATTTTATTAGTAATTAGTAGACATTTGTATGAACGAGCACAAAGTAGACGCCACAAATCAATCATTGGGTAGAGTAGCAAGTAAAATCGCTATTCTTTTGCGTGGTAAAAATAGGGCCACTTTCAAGCCAAATGTTTTGCCCAACGAGAAGGTGGAGGTTATTAATTCAGCCAAGATGCAATTTACCGGTAAAAAACTTGAGCAAAAAGTCTATTACAAATATTCCGGATATCCGGGGGGTATTAGGGCCACCAAACTAAAAGAACGCATGGCTAAAAGTCCGGCTGATGTTTTACGAACTGCAGTATATGCTATGCTTCCTAAAAACAGAATGAGAGCTAAGATAATTAAACATTTAGAAATAAAATAAATCTATGGTCACTGAACCAAAAACTAAAAAGAAAGCTACCCCGAAGGTTGCTGTCAAGAAAAAACAGCCGGCCAAGAAAACTGCCAAACCAAAACCTGTTGAAATCGAACAGGCTATTGCGGTAGAGAAAAAAGAAGAAGCCCTAACACCAAAAGAACCAAAAGCAGCAATTGAGAAATATTACGAAGCTGTAGGCAGGCGCAAAGAATCTGTAGCGAGGGTCAGGCTTTTTACTAAAAAATCAACCGACGAACAATTACCCGAAGATATGGCCATGATAACCATAAATACAAAACCATATAGGGAATATTTTGCTACGGACTATTTACATAGCGCCGTTGATTCTCCGATGAAAAAATTGAAATCTACCAACAGATTTAAAGCAACGATTTTGGTTAACGGTGGCGGAACAAGCGGACAAGCTATGGCGGCCCGGCTGGGACTGTCTAAAGCGCTGGTAATGTTTGATAAGAATTTTGCCAAAAAATTAAAAAGGTCAGGCTATCTGACCACAGATGCCCGTGTCAAAGAAAGAAGAAAGTACGGCCTCAAGAAAGCAAGAAAAGCACCACAATGGAGCAAGCGATAGTTTGCGACAGTGTGTATGCTTTTCGCAGTCCTGAGTATCTCCGAAGGGGCAAGGAAGGCTCCTCAATGGTCAAAACGTTAACACTCAACACTATGTCTCTCGGAGACCACAAAAAATCCCCAGCAGGGATTTTTTGTTCTTGTAAAATTGCCCATCCTTGTCAAGATATTCGCCTACTCAATCATTGACAAGACCGTGCTCTGGACAATTCTGGAAGTCCCGAGAGACACAGTGTTTTCGTTAAAAAGTGTCTTGCAAATAGCCTTAAGAAGGAAGGGGGGATAAGGATAGTCCCTCACTCAGAAAGTACAGGTAGCACAGTTGCCCGATTAGAAATAGTACTTTCTGGGTGAGCGGCCACTATGCTAAACGGCTCAACGGTAAAACCGTTGAGCCGTTTGATTTTACCCCTAATTCGCGCGAATTAGGGGTAGGTACATAATGAAGTTGACGCAGAGCGGGGGAATGCGGTAATATGGTTTTAGTTTCTTTTACATTGAGTCGGAGGTACTTATGAAAAAGCAGAAGATAAAGACGTCACTTAAAAAAAGTTGGAAAATGAATGTAGGGCAGTTAAGAGAAAAGATTATAGAAACAAAGGATACACTGCAACAGTTGCGCGATGAGCTTGAAAAGAGATGTAGTCATAATAATGTTGTTGCGACAATTTATCAAAAAACAGCCACCCGCAACGAAGAAGAGGAAGGAATTTGCTTAATCTGCGGCTTAACCGAAGGAAAATCGGGTGGAAAACTTTTCAAATTGAAAAATAAACAGATAAAATGGGTTGATAACAAAATTTATGAAACGAGCTATCTATACCTAACAGATGGAAAGATATTCATGCCGACGCAAGACATAGAAAAATTATTTGGCAAACAGAAAAGTGTAAAATGATAATCTTTCTATTGATTTTTCTCGCCATACTTTTATTCTACGGGTTTATATTCTGCCTTGCGGCTATGCCTGTTACTAAGAAATCCCTAAAGACCGGCACTCTATTCCTGTGCTTGTCATCTGTGTTCTTTCTGCTATTATTTTTCTATCAACCTACCAGCTAAATTAGCAGGCCAGCTCTTCCCACCAACCCAGCTTGACTGGGTTTTCTTTTAGCATAATTCGTATGAATTTTTGATAATTAATATTTTAATTTAATACTACACCACAAAAATAACATCCTTAAAAACTTGCCTGCCCGCCAAAGCCTTGGCGTAGGCGGGAGAACTTAAGGATGTTATTTTTGTGAGTCATAAAACATGCCCGTTAAGAGTGGGCGATTGGCAAGATAAAATATATTTGATAAAATATAAATATGCACTACTACATAGAAGTATTAAAAAAATATGCCGTATTCAGCGGGCGCGCAGGCAGGGCGGAATATTGGTATTTCGTGCTGTTTAATATTATTATCGGATTTGTTCTGGGCTTTATTGAAGGTTCTAATTTTAAGGGAGACGGCCCCCTAAGCAATATTTATCATTTAGCCGTTTTACTACCCAGCCTCGGTGTAGCTATTAGGCGTATGCATGATGTTAGCAAAAGTGGTTGGTTTATTTTAATTCCGATTTATAATCTAATACTAGCCCTCAGACGAGGAGATACAGGCGATAATAAATATGGCGCCCCAATGAACACTGCTTCAAACACTGCCGAAATAAAAACAGAATAGTTAGTCCTGTCTCAAGTTGTCAGGTCATCGGTGAACTATAATTCTCATCAAACATAAAAACAACTCCGACTTTGCATCGGAGTTGTTTTTGCTTAATACTTACTACTTATTGCTCAATACCTATCTATAGTTCAACTACCATCAAGGCCAGCTTATCAAAAAACCAGAGTTTGTTGTTTCGGTATACCATTTTGCCGTCGGCAGAGGATACATCAAAAATATTTCTACTACCTCCTCGTCCATCAAGCTCTATGAATTTTATAACCGAGCCGGTATTTACGAATACATGCTCGGAATCCTTATACCAGGCAAAGTCATCAATTTTTTGAGAAAATCTAGTTATAAGCTCCTCTTCATCGGCAATCCTGGCCGGCTGTGAAGTACTATTTGCCAGCCATCTGGCCCAAAGCTCGTTTCTGCCGGCATAAATCAGCTTCTTGCCGTCAGGTGATAATTTTATACTTGATATACTCTCTTTTATTTTAAGCCACTCTCCGCTCTCAAATTTAAAGAGATCCGTCCTAAAGCCGTTATTTAAAATAAAAAAGTGAATATTGCCTAAAACATGGCCAGACACCAGGGAATAATTTTTGGGTAATTCAGCAATTATCTGCCCGCTCCCGGCACCGTCGGGCCTCAAAGAATATATGACATTGTCTTTTGTGCCGGCAACAATTATCTGGTTATCCGTAAAATAAAATATGCTTGCACCGGTGAACAGGGTAGAGCTTCTATCTGAACTGGGATCATATGATATCAGGTTATTCATGCTTAAAAAATATAACTTTTTATCGTATATAACCGGGCTTCTGTCTAAAACCGCATACGGAATGTCTAGCACATCCTGAGCGGCTGCATTGTTATTCAAATCTAACAGCAAAACAGAACCCATACCGGCAGATTTACTTTCTTGTTCAAGATAGGCATACCTATTTTCAGAATCAAATACCGTCATTATGGTTTTGCCAGGTCCAACATTAGCCGATGCCGACGATACAAGGGCCGGCTCAATTTCGTCTTTAATCAAGATGATAACCGGAAAATCGGAAAAGAGACCGCTGCCTATAGTTATATTTTTTTCCCATAGCTGGTAATTTTCTTTTTGAATCCTTATGTCATAGGTCCTGGGCAAAAGACGGCCTTTAGAAAAATTATTAGTCAGAAAAGAGGTTTTACCGGCTAAGTGGGAATTGATATAAACCTCCGCTCCAGAAACGTTTGTAGCCACCCTGAAAGAACCCGTCTTAACAAGTTTATTTTCAACAAAGTCATAATTATAGCCGAGGGAGAAAAGTACCGTAATTATGCTTAAAACGGCAAATAATATAAATGCTCCGTATAAAAGCCCCTTCCTCATTTTTTTAGTCATTAATTAATTTATACCACAAAATCATCATTTTGTTAATACTAGAATATTAAGCATATTCAGATATTATTTGGTTTAACCCACTTATTAATTCTCTTACCAAATGTTTATAAAAAAGATAGGCATAGATCTTGGCACAACTAACACCCTGGTATTTATACCGGGTAAGGGCTTGATAATAAATGAGCCATCAGTTGTAGCAATATCAATCCTGGACAATAAGATAATAGCTGTCGGAGCAGAGGCCAAAGAGATGATAGGCCGGGCGCCCGACAGTATCATGGTTTCAAGACCCCTCAAAGATGGAGTCATTGCTGACTATCGGGTAACTGAAGCCATGCTCAAATATTTTATAGGCAAGGCCATAGGCAAAATGGCTTTTTTAAAGCCGGAAGTTTTGATATCCGTACCGGCCGGCATAACCTCTACTGAACGGAGGGCGGTTATTGAAGCTACATTAAATTCGGGCGCAAAGGCTGTTTATTTAGTAAAAGAACCCGTACTTGCGGCTATTGGAGCCAAAATTTCAATCAACAGCGCTTCAGGAAATTTAATATTAAACATCGGCGGAGGTACGACTGAAATTGCAGTTATCAGTCTTGGCGGTATCGTCAGCTGGTCTTCGGTTAGGGTGGGAGGAAATAAAATAGACCAAGCGATTGTTGAGTACGTAAAGAAAAAACATGGCCTGGCCATCGGGGAGAGAACTGCTGAACTTATTAAAAAAGCTATCGGCAGCGCGGTTAAGGTTTCCGAGCAGGAATTGCTAAATGTTCGTGGAAGAGACTTGGCCAGCGGTTATCCTAAAACAGTGGAACTGACAACAAATGAAATAACCGATGCCATACAGGAACAGCTCCGTGAGATAGTTCAAACCGTAAAAAATGTGCTCCAGGAAACGCCACCGGAACTCTGTTCTGATATAATGGATAAGGGCATTACAATATCAGGTGGGGGAGCTATGTTAAAAAATATTGATTCTTTGATAACCTCCGTTACCGGTGTTCCGGCACATATCGCAGAAGAATCCCTTTTGTGTGTTGCCAAAGGCACAGGCGCCGTATTGGATAACCTGGATACATACAAGAGGAACGTGATAGCTAAACGATAGCTTCGCTCGCAGACACACGCCGACTAGACGCTGACATACGCAGACAGTAAAATATTAATTGGATAAATAAAAAAGGGACCGACAGGTCCCTCACCAATAAAAGTTAATCTATATCTATTTTCCCTGACCGAGTTCGAATGCGTTCTATAATTGCAGCTTTCTCCTTTTTCTCTTTAATTCCATTTTTTAATATACTGACGACCAATATTAAATTCACTACGCCAGCAAATATAAATAGCAATAATTTAATAAATTCCATGTCAGACTTATAAACATACCCTAAGCAAAAAACATAGGATAGGACCATTGCCGAAACACGTAAATATCTATCTAGGCCCATGGGCAACTCCTTTTCTATTTTGGCTCAACAAAAACGCAAAGAGCTGAAGTTGGATTCGCGTAGCTATAATTGCTTTGCAAGGTAACTATCTTACAGATTTTGTATTTTTTAGCAATTTCCTTTAAGCCCTCCAGAAAACAAGCCTGATTCTGGTGCGCCCAATTGAGCCTACCCACATTAACTATTAACATATAGAGGATATCTTTCTGAATCTCCTCTATAGAGTAATCCTGACCTACTTGGGGCTTATCGATCATTTCTTAACCCTCCTGTTTATATTTTTACACTTTTTATAGAAAATGTCAACTAACCTAAGGATTGCATTAGTCCATGATTGGCTTTTGGGAGTCGGGGGAGCGGAAAATGTCCTCAAAGAACTCCATGAAATATTTCCGGAGGCGCCGGTATATGTTTTGTTTTACAATGAAAAATTTGTTAAAGAATTTTTACCAAAGACCGAAATAAGGGCATCTTTTTTACAAAAACACTACCGACGGTTAAAAAATCATAAACTCTTGATGCCCTTCATGCCTATAGCCGTGGAATCTTTTGATTTTGCTGATTTTGATATTGTCATATCTTCGTCCGCCTACTTTGCCAAAGGACTTATAGTTAAGCCCCGGACAGTCCACATCTGTTATTGCCACAGCCCAACCAGACAGCTTTGGGATTGGCACATAGAATACAAAACCGAGTCAAAAAGAACACCGAGAATTGCCACATCTCTTCTTCAGCACTTTGTGAGAATATGGGACAGGCATGCATCGGCAAGGGTAGACTATTTTATAGCTAATTCAAAAAATATTTCAGAAAGAATAAAAAAATACTACCAGAGAGATTCTTCGGTTATTTATCCTCCGGTAAACATATTGAATTACAAAACAATTACCAGCCCCGACGCCTTTGGGTCGGGGTCCCGACAGAATCGTCGGGATTACCAGTTACCGATTACCGATTATTTCCTTGTGGTCTCCCGCCTCTTTCCTCATAAAAATGTTGAAATTGCGGTCCGGGCCTTTAATAAACTTGGCTGGCCGTTGGTGATAATAGGAGACGGGCCCGAAAAAAACCGTCTCAAAAAAATGGCTAAAAATAATATTCAGATATTAGGATTTATACCTGACAACAAACTTAAGGAATACTACACCAATTGCCTGGCCTTTATCATGCCCCAGGAAGAAGACTTTGGTATTACTCCTATTGAAGCAATGAGTTTCGGCAAACCGGTATTGGCATTAAAGCGCGGGGGCGCGCTAGAATACATAAAGTCGGGTGTTAATGGCGAATTTTTTACTGACCCTCATTCTGATGTCCTAGCTTACAATGCCATGTTACTGAAAAAGAATATAAAAAAATATGACCCGGAAGAAATAAAAAGAACCGCGGAGCGGTTCTCGAAAAATGTGTTTAGAAATAAGATATTAAATCTTACAGCACAAACGACCCAAATTTAATGTGCCAATAAATTTTTTGTTTACCCATACGAGCAGCCGAGTTCATAAATAAAAAAATAAATGGTCCTGCCACAATAGAAATAGCAGCAGTTTTTAATTTAGAAAGAGGCCACTTGTGTTTTGGCGTATAATGAATTTTCATATTGTAATTATAGACACCATAAGCCAGAGAGCCAGAAATAAACCATGTTGCCGTTAAGCATATGATAACTATACCAAAAGTTTCTATCATCATCCTCCAGTTCAATAACTCCGAAGATACAATTCGGTGTCTTGAAAGTGTCAGAGAACTCAAATACGGGAATCTTGAGGTTATTGTCATTGACAACGCCTCGGCACCCGAACATCAGCAGAATACCAAAAATTATCTTGCTAGTCAAGATAATTTAAATTTTAAATTTAAAATTTTAAATTTAAATCTTGGCTACTCTGGAGGTAATAATGAGGGAATAAAACAAGCCCTGGAAAATAAAGCAGACTATGTATTTATTTTAAATCCTGATGTTTTAGTTGAGCCCGATTTACTGGATAAACTGGTTGCAAAAGCTGAATCAGATGAAAAAATCGGCATTGTCGGCCCGGCCGTTAATGAGGGTGACAGAATTGTTTATGGCGGAGAAATATCCTGGCTAAAACCGGAACTTAATCACAGCCATAAAGCTATAAGCCATAAGCTATACGTAATCGGGTCAAGTATGCTCATTAAGAAAAAGGTCATTGAAAAAATAGGACTCTTTGATGAACGCTACTTTCTATATTTTGAGGATGCGGATTTTAATGTTCGGGCGCAAAAGGCCAGATTTAAATTAGCCTTAGAACCGGAAGCAATAGCAAAACATAGTGTGTCCAGCTCTACCGGCTCACTTGGCCCAGCGAAATTGCTTTATTACCATTACCGCAATGTCCATTTATTCAATATCAAAAATGGGCCTATTTGGGCAAAATTATTATTGCCGTTTTGGTCTATTTATGTTATTTTAAAGCAGTTAGCTAAAATTCTGTTAATACCATCAAAACGGTCAGTTTCTATAGCAATACTGATGGGAGTAATGGATTTTTATATGGGTCGTTTCGGTAAAATGGCTAATAACCGATGGACTATGGGCAATAGCAATAGTCTATAAGCTATAAGCCACAAGCTATTTGTATAGAATAGGCATTGAATGCGAATCAATTGAAGAAGGAGAACAATGGGGAGTAGGCAGGATAGTAAGCAAACTGATAGAAGAGATTGCAAAACGGCCGGAACTCGTAGATGAGTTCCGTTTTTATCTATATTTTAAATCACGAATACCGGATAATATTCATTTGGCCAGTCCAATATTTATTAAAAAAATAGTTAAAATTCCTTTTGCCCGGCCTTCTTTTAGTTTGTACTACTACGTATTTTTACCGATAAAATTATACTTTGAAAAACTTGATGTAATGTTTTATCCGAACTATATGCTGCCCCTGATACACAAAGGCAAGTCCATAGTAACCTTAACCGGTGATATTTATTATGAAATAAGAAATAAAAACCTGCCGTTCAGATATCGTCTGGCCTATAAAATATTCGCTGAACATGCCGCCCGCCACGCCACAGCCATAACTAGTGTTTCGGAAACAGCAGCTAAAGAAGTTTCTGAACTTTTTAAAATCCCCAAAGAACGGGTTTTTGCCACCCCATTGGGCGTTGATACTGATAAACTTCAAAAAACCACAAACCACAAACCACAAACCACAAACTATTTGTTATTCGTAGGCCAAGCCTTCCCGCGCCGACATTTAAGGGAGACGATTATAGCCGTAGACGAACTGGTTAATGATTTTCCTGAGTTAAAATTAGTTGCCGTAGGTAAAGACAAATATCAACTACCTATAATAGAAGAATTGGCCTATAAAATAAATAAAAAACACGGAAAAGAAGTTATAATATATAAAGACTACGTGCCTGAAAAAGAACTGCTTGCCCTGTATCAAAATGCTAATTCATTCATTTATGTTTCCCCACATGAAGCATTCGGCCTCCCGCCCCTTGAAGCGTTGGCGGCGGGTACCGTACCTATAGTCGCCGATACAAAACTAAATGATGAAATATACGGCGAAAATGCTTTTAAAGTAAGTGAGCCGATAAGTATAAGCGGTATTGCTAAAGCCATAAAAGAATCGCTTACTAACCAACAAAAAAGGCAGCAAATTTTAAATGCCGCCCCGAAAATACTGGAAAAATATACTTGGAAAGAACATACCAGCCTATTTTTGGAAATAATAAGAAAAGTTACAGAAACCAAAAATAGTAATTCTAAATTTTAAGTTCTAACTCGTCAGACGAGTTCTAAGTTCCTGCCTGCCGGCAGGCAGGTTAAATCAATTTTTTAAAATTAAATTATTAAAATCTTTTGATCTCAATTAAAATTAAAAATTTAAAATTAAAAATTCTGGATATCGTTTACACAATCCAACTCATCACCGTGGGCTTAGTTATAGCCGGCTTTATTCCACGCGAAGTTATTTTGGTATTTGTGGCCTGGCTTATATTTTACATTGCTTTTACCAAACTAGAAGACTCCGCAATCTTTTTTGTTCGTTCAATACCGTTTTTTATAGCCCTACCCATCACCACAACCTTTGATCAGTTAAATACATGGCGGATAATTTCCGGCATAATTTTTTTGAAATGGCTAGTTGAAGGAGGTTTTAACATTCTTTGGCTAGGAGTCAGAAATTTCTTTAAAAAACCTGTTAATTTTTTGAAAGAACATAAATTTATATTCCTAACTTCGGCCATACTGTTGGTGGCTGTCTTGTCCTTATCTCAAGCCCAAAACTTAACAGCCGGCGTCAAAAGGATAATATATTTTATAAATTTGTCATTGGTAGGAATAGTAGCTTACGACTTAATTTCGCGAAATAAAGATTTCGCGAAAAGAGTCATCAAAAATATTGCCATTCCCACTGTTGCCGTAGCAATAATTGGTTTCATTCAGCTTGCCATGACCTATCTGATGGATATTTATCAGTTCATGCGGATATGGGGCGAGGGAATAGAGTGCCGGCTTTTTGGTAATGAGTGGTGCTACATCGCAAGCTGGGTAGGGAACACATGGTTTGCATATTTTGGAGACCAATTATCATTAAGAATGTTTTCTATATTTCCTGACAGCCACTCCTTCCCGATTTTTATACTGCTTGGCCTTTCGTCTATATTTGCCGTTTCAATTTATAAAGTGACAGAAAAAGCCGGAAACAATGCGAAACAACTTTATAAAATTAGAGCAAAAATGTCCGTATTATTTGTACCTGTAATATTCTTGGCAGTAATATTGTCCGGTACCAGGGGAATGTGGCTGGCCGGAGGCGTAACACTTATCTGTGCTTTTATTTTTAGCTATTTATTTTTTAAAAATAAACCTACTTCAAAAAATATATTCCGTTATCTGGCTTCATATATTTTTATATTCGTTCTTCTTTTTGGCTTGGCTTATCCTATTTTTGCATCACCTCAATTTTTATTGAGCAAGGATAATTCAGAACTGTTGAGTAAGCGAGTCCGCTCAATTATTGATTTTGGAGAAACGTCTAATAAATTGCGCCTTGAAATATGGAAGCAGACATTTGAATCAATAAAAAAACGCCCCCTCTTAGGCGTTGGGATAGGAAATTTCCCAGTGGTATTGGGTCAGGACGTAAAATTGGCCCGAGCCGGTTCATCGGCGCATAATCTATATTTGAACATTTTCGCTGAAATGGGTGCGCTGGCGTTTATTCTATCAGCTTGGTTTCTGTGGCTACTGCTTAAAAAAGTTTATGAAAATATAATAACAACAGGGGATTCGTTTTTGCTTGTATATAATATGTCGGCATTGATGTTTATTTTTTGGGTTATGGCTTATTCAATGACCGATATTGCCATATTTGATGAACGTGCATTTCTAATGTTTGCGACGGTGGTCGCTGTAATTTTGGGAGTTAATAAAAAACTTCAAGTGCCATAATGACACAGCCCCTGGTTACAATTAACATTGTAGTTCATAACGGCGGAAAGTATATTCGCTGGTGTTTAGATTCCGTACTAAAACAGACATACCCCCATGAGCAAATAGAAATAAATATTCTGGATAATAATTCTGATGATAATACTTGGGAGATAATAGACGCAGAAAGTGAAGTCTGGAAAATGCAGATTCCTAAACTGTCATTTTTTACTCAAGAAAAAAATCTTGGCATGTGGCCGGGGCAGGAATGGCTACTTGAGCACAGCCACGGCAAATACATAGTTGCGCTGTCAGTTGACGTTCTTTTGGAGCACAATTTTATAAAAAATGTGGTTAAGGCGATGGAAGAAGATGAAAAAATAGGAGCACTGCAAGGGAAGATAATGAAGTATGAATTAGGAAGTATGAATTATGGCTCCATCAAAAAAACCGACGTGATTGATACTGTGGGATTTGAAATATATAAATCCAGACGAATAGTTAATATTGGCCATGGCGAAAAAGATATAGGACAGTATGAAAAAAAGGTAGAGATTTTTGGAGTAGAGGGTGCTGTCCCTATATTTAGAAAAGAGGCGCTAGATAATATAAAAATTGACGGACATATTATTGACCCGGATTTCTTTTGGTATGGAGACGACCTTGATTTAGCTTGGCGGATAAATATGTTCGGTTGGAAACAGGTTTATACCCCAAATGTTATTGCATGGCATGACAGAAAAACCACCAAAGAACTAGCCGGCGGAAAATGGAAAAGTTTTATAAAAATCCGTAAAACTGTGCCTAAATTCAAGAGGAGGCTAGATTACAGAAACTGGCTTTTTACGATTATTAAGAATGATTTCACTTCAAATATAATTAAAGATTTTGGGCCGATATTAAAGCGTCAAGTCATGCTTTGGGCCTACTTCTTAGTCTTTGAACCATGGATGGTGCTTGAAATACCTACTATTGTCAAGATGGTGCCAAAAATGGTAAAAAGAAGAAAGGGGGTTATGAAAAAAACCAGGATAGAAGCAAAAAAAATAAGAAAGTGGTTTAAATAAAAAAATACCCGAGCCAGGCCCGGGATTACGAAAGAACTGATTCTGTTTTTATTGAAACCAGAAAAAGAGGCGGACCGGAACAATTATCATTCAGCTTTTCTTCGGGTTTTTTTTCTTTACTGCTACATTCTGGCTGTCCGTTAATCTCCGCCAAAGAGGGACATATGTCACCATTAGGAGGCCTACATACGGAACTAACATGGCGCAAGGTGGGTTTACCTCTTCCTCTTGATGCTGACTTCATGATTAAAGCTCCTTCTTTTGTTATAATAACATACAATGGACCAAATTACAATAAACTACAATCCTGAATATATTAAAATGCCAAAACCCTGGTGGAGAACTAGGCGTTTTTGGGTTTTGGCCGGCATCGCTTTTTTTGTAGGATATTTTGCCTTTCACATTGGCATTGCCTATAACACCATCGTGGTAGATAAATCCGATAAAGGTCCGTGGTGGGGAAGGGTGGCCAGTATTTTACCATTCGGCAAAGATGACCCAGAACCAACTCCTGACCCGAATCCGGTGCCAGAAAAAGAACAGGACCGGCTTGATATATTGATATTTGGCATCCGCGGAGAAGATGACCTTGAGAATGGAGGCCTCCTGGCCGATACCATCCAGGTTTTAAGTATTGACCAAAAAACTAAAAAGACATCCATAGTATCCCTGCCCAGAGATTTATTCATCAAAGACGTTTCCGGCGTAAGCGGAAAGTTAAATGAGATATACTCAAGGGGACTGGCCAGAAATGCCGGGTTCAGTCTGCCAAAAGAAATAATATCTAAAATAACAGGGGTTTACATAGACAAAATAATTGTTTTAGATTTTGATGGTTTTATAGGTATAATAGATGAGGTGGGCGGAGTAGACATAACCCTAGAGAAAGAATTTAGGGAAGGGGAACAGTGGGGTTATGAATTTTATCTGCCGGCCGGAGAAAATCACTTAGACAGCCAGCAGGCCCTTTACTATGTCCGCTCAAGATATTCAACTACAGATTTTGACCGTTCAAGGCGCCAACAACAGGTTCTTCTGGCATTAAAAAATAAAATAGTTTCACTTGAGACCCTGCTTAATCCAATCAAGGTTTCTGGCTTAATATCAGAGTTTAAAAATCACATAAGAACAGATATAGGGATACTGGATAGTGGCAACATGATAGGCCTGCTCAAATCCATTTCTAAAACCTCCCCGGAAACATACGTTATATCAACAGATAATTTACTAAACCAAGAAATAGTAGGGGGGATATATGAATTGAATCCTAAAAGCGGTGATTACTCGCAGATTAAATCTCTATTTAGCTCTATCCTAACAGATGCAGATGCTCAATAACATTCTACAAAAATCCCTTGTTTTTTTATCAGACCTTTCAAGTACAATGGGGGGATTTATAAAAGATATCGGCGGTATCAATTTTTCCGAAGTACCCTGGGAGTGGTGGATAGCATTTTTTATTGTTTTTGTAATATTTCTTTCCGGTTTCAGCTACGGTAAATCCCGATTATTTGTCAGTCTTCTGGGCTTATATATTGCGGCATTTATAGAACCCCTGTTCGTTTATTTTGAAAAAACAGCTTCTTTTATAGAGACCGAAAATATCTATATAGTCCACATCATACTGTTCTTCATTATTTACTTCATAGTATTTGTCCTCCTAAACAGATCCTCCTTAAAATCACGCTTTAGCCTGAAAGAGTTCTCTCTTGGTCCTATAATTTTTTTGGCCATGCTTAAATTTGGTTTTCTGTTAAGCATCATCTTAAGCTACCTGCCGCCGGACCTCATCACAGAAAGGGCCCCTACCATCAGCACCTATTTCGTTTCCGGCACAGCCCGCTTTTGGTGGGCAGTAGTGCCGATACTGGGAACCTTGTTTTTAAAACCGAAAGAAAGCTAAAAAATCATTTTAGCATTTTAACATTTGAGCATCTTAACATAATAAAACCCCGTAATTGGGGCCTCACCAGATGCTTAGATGCTTAGATGCTTAGATGTTTAAATGCTTATATGCTTATATGTTTTAATGTTAGTTTGATTTCTCTACTCTCTCCGCGTACTCTCCGGTCTCTGTATTTATTCTGATGACGTCGCCCTCATTTATAAAGAGCGGGGCATTTATAACCGCACCCGTTTCAATTGTAATCTGCTTAACTCCACCTTGGGCGGTGTTGCCCTTTATAGCCGGCGGAGCCTCGGTAACCTTGTAGTCAATTTTAATAGGTAGTTCTATGTTGATTATCTCGCCATTAAACATCACGGCTTCTATATCAATATTAGCTTTCAAGAACTTACTGCTGTCACCCAGAACTTCATCAGTCAATTTAAATCTTTTTGAAGGGTCGTTCAATTCAGTGAACCAAAACTCACCCCTGTTGGCATATATAAATTTTACTGTTTTGCGGGCAATATCCGCCTCCTCAAAATTATCCGATTGCTGAAAATTACGCTCAATGATTTTACCGTTGATGAGATTTCGCATTCTGGTTTGAACTACCGGTCGACGCTGTTGCATTTTAAGATGGTGGGACTCTAAAACCACCCAGGGCTGACCCTCGTAGATGAAGAAAACTTTCGGTTTTAGGTCGTTTGATGTTAGTGACATAGTTTAGATATAGTAGCATAAATCAACAAAAATAAAAGACCAACCACAGCGGGTTATTCCTGTTTGATGTAGACCGCTTACCAAGCGCGTTAATTTTTCTTAAAAACCAACGTAATCAAAAATATCCCAGCGCTGGCAAGAACTACCATAGGACCCGGGGCAAATCCATATTTAAATGCTAACAGAACGCCTATGGCACCACTTAAAGCTCCGAAGAAGGTAGATGCCTTAACATAAGAAGAAAGCCCGCCTGAAACGTTTTTTGAAGCAATGGCAGGTATCACGACAAGAGCGCCCATAAGTAACGTCCCGACTGTTTTTATGCCTAGGGCAACTATAACAGCTACCAGCATTAAATATCCAAAATTAACCAACGATGTCCTTATTTTTACTGACTTAGCAAGGTCATTTGAGATAGTTGACAGCATAAAACTTTTAGATATTTTTTTCATCACAAGCAGAACCAAAATAGAAAGAAAAATAGTCACTAAGCCCTCAAACAAACTGATGGTTGAAATATCCCCGAACAGCGCTTCTAAAAGTTCTTCATCGGGCGTAATCAAAAGTCCGATTGATAAGCTCACGGTAAATATAAGCCCGATTAAAGCTTCAGTTGCAATTTTAGTTTTATTTTCAAGAAGCCATACCACAATTATTCCGCCAAAAAGCGCTGCAAACGCCCCTATGGGGGGACTGAAATTAAACATTAGAGCCAGGGCAATTCCCGGCAAAGCCACATGCGAAAGCGCATCGCCGACCAAAGCCATTCTTCGGAGCACCATAAAAGAGCCGAGATAACCGGCCGTAGCGCCTACGAATATAGCAGCTATTAATTGCAAATAATCCATATAATCATTTAAACATTAAAACATATGAGCATTTAACGAGGCCCCAATTACGGGGTTTTATTATGTTAAGATGCTTAAATGTTAAAATGCTAAAATGATTTTAGTGGTTATGTTTATAAAACTCCGCTTCGCCTCCGTAAAGCGCCGTAAGATCCTCGGGCTTAAGAACGGTTTCAGGATGGCCGAAACAAACGGCCGAAGCTTTATTTATGCATAAAACCATTCCGGCATATTTATAAACTATGTTTAAATCGTGGGAAACTAAAATTATGGTCATGCCTTTTTCTTGCCTTAATTTTGTAAGAAGATTATATATGGTCTGCTCACCGCCGACATCAATGCCCGAAGTAGGCTCGTCAAAAAGCAAGACATCAGGACTCCCTATCAATGCCCAGGCAATTAGAATCCTTTGAAATTCTCCTCCGGATACCAGGCCTATTTTTCTATTTAAAACATGCTGCTCAAGATGATATTCATGGTCGGGGCCGGTTTTAATTCCGGCAACCTCAAGAACTTCTTTTATCTCTTCAAAATTTTCAGTTTTGAGTTTTAGAAATTCTAAAACCGTCAGGGGCATAGTCCTTTCTATCTCAAGCCTTTGAGGCACATAACTTATTTTTATACCGGGAGACCAGTCAATTGTCCCTTTGTACGGTATCAAGCCTAGCAATGCCCGGAATAAAACGCTTTTACCTGCGCCATTAGGTCCGATTACCGCGAGGGAACTGCCTTTCTCCACATTAAAATTAAGGTTTTCTAAAACATTTAAACCGTCAAAGCTCACGGACAAGTCGCTTACTTCTAATATTTTGTTTCCTTCCATGATGATTTTATTATATGATTAAATCACTACTTATTCAACATGAGTTCTAATCCTACGCTCCTATGCCCGAGCATAAAAAAATAATCTACGACCTTAATTTCGCATTAGCCGTAATTTTAATTATCATAGGTTTTGTCGCACTCATCACGCCATTTACCCCGGGAGCGTGGCTGATACTCATTGGCCTTGTCTGGATATTCGGCAAAGATAGATCAAGGCATATTGTTGAGAAAATTTTAGGGCCTAAAATATCAAAAAAACTGAAGATTGAAGAAATCTTCAGTAAATTATTTAAATAGATGACTATGGCCGTTTGCGAAGTCAGTACCGGCCATTGGTTTCTTGCCCTCCGGCTGTACTACTTTTAATGCCAAAAATCCGTCCGCCAAAGCTAAGATGGGCTTATTCTCTTTTAGCACAAGCCCCTTTTTACCTAGCGGTTGAACCGCTAGGTAAACTTCCAAAATTTTGAGTTTTTTGCCATCCGGCAAAGCCCAATAGGTTCCCGGTTCCGGGTTCAATGCCCGGATTTTATTATATGCCTGCTCAGCTATATCTTCAGGTTTTATTTCTCCATCAGCTAAACTAAATTTTTTGGTAAAGGTAGCTTCAGTATGGTCCTGCGGTATAGGCTTCAATTTTCCTTCAATATATTCCGGGATAATTTTTGCCAAAAGTTCTCCGCCCATTTTAAACAGTTCTTTGTGAATTTCTGGGGAATATTTTTCGCTTGATACTTGATACTTACTACTTACTACTATATCTCCGCTATCCAGCTCCGGCCCTACCCTCATAATTGTCACCCCCGTTTCTTTATCGCCATTTAATATTGCCGTTTGAATAGGGGATGGACCGCGGTATTTCGGCAAAAGAGACGGGTGGATATTGAGCAGGCCATGCTTGGGCAAATTTAAAATTTCAGGTGGTATTATTTTGCCGTAAGCGGCGACCACCCCGCAGTCAGTATTATGTATTAAGTATTTAGTATTAAGCGTATTTAGAAACTCTTCATTGTTTTTAAGTTTTACCGGCTGTAAAACAGGAATGCCGCGGTTCTCTGCAGCTATTTTTACAGGCGACGAGGTTAGAATCTTTTTCCGGCCGACTTCTTTGTCCGGTTCAGTTATTACGGCCATGATATTATAGCCATCTTTAATCAACGCCTCCAGCGCAGACACAGCAAAATCAGGCGTTCCAAAAAATATTAGTTTTATACTTGACTTTTCCATATAATTATGATATCATTATAAAAGGAGGTTTACAATGATCACCAAAAAGGAACGCCGGAAAATGCGCGAGGATCTGGGAAGTAGATCCCAGCGTAGGAGAGGCACCAAGAGTATTCGAGGCGCCGCACAATCTTCGGTTAAGCTGAAGGCCGCGATTCGCACCAAACTTCGGAGGGCTCAATAGAGAGTAACCTATGAGACCATACGTGCCCGTGCAAGTGGCCAGGATAAGGCGTGCCATAAGTCTGGCTGACGTGGAGATTACCGAAAAGCATCTTGAGATGGCCAAGATTGCTCTTGAACTCCACAAGAAAGAAAACCGACACTTCCAGCGCATCAACGCCATCAAGGAACTAATGAAAGATGGCTACTCGCTGGCCTTCGGAACCGCCGCCGTTGATAGGGCCCTGAATGAAGTCGCCCAGTGATTAAAATAAGGCGCCGTGATGCAAAGCATCGTCCCAGTCATACGGGACAAGCACACGGCGCTTTTTCTTTTCTTGCTCTCTACTCACTACAAACCACTCACTACTTAATGCGATTTTTAATAAGCATTCCCTGCAAATGATCATACTCATGCTGAAGCACCCGCGCGAGAAACCCTCGCGCTTTTAGTTTCTGTTTTTTACCGTTCTCATCCATAAATTTAATCTTTATTTTTTTAGAACGTTTTATATTTACCCAGAAATCCGGAATGCTCAAGCATCCTTCTTCCATTTCGGCCAAATCTTTTGATAATTCGGTTATCTCGGGATTTAAATATACATCCGGCACGCCGTTTTCTTTCGCTAGGTTTTCATCAATCACAAATATTTGTAAATCTTTCCCGACTTGATTACCGGCTAATCCCACACCCTTAGCTTCAACCATGGTTTTTTTCATATCCAAAATCAGCTCCGTAATTTCAGGAGTAATTTCTTTGATTTCGGCCAGTTTTTTATGCAATATCTTATTTGGTTCTTTTGTAATATTCATTGTTATCTTTCCCATATTTTTAAAGGTCAAGATAGAAGATATTCTATATCTTAATGTTGACTAAAGTCAATTGAAGTGCCAGGATATATTTGGTTATTTTATAATTTGTATTGGAGTAAATTGTGATATACGTATTTTTTATTTTATCGGCTTATCGATATGCTCCGCCTAACCCAAATATAGCCCACGCAATAAATACGATATTAATTTTATTCGCAATCGGTTTTTTAATAAAAACCCTGTGGTTACTTATAAAAAAATTCAAATAAAGTTATTAATAGCTACCATTGCAACGTGCTGATACATCAAATAAGTTTTACCGGTTCCACATCCACAAGCCACCCGGCCGGAACCATGCGTAACAATTCGTTACGCTTTTTAATTTCCTCTGAATTTATTTGGTTATTGTTTCTTGTGTCTTGCGTCTTTAAAATTATGTTCCACACATACATCCCCCTCTCTCTGCTAATAAAAGCCGGAGTAGGTCCAATAATATCCGTAGCTCGTAACTCGTAACTCGTAACTCGTACACGGTACTTTAACTTTTCTGCTAATATCTTTGCTTCGTTCCGAGCCTTAACTGGATTTTTGTGGCGATAGGTTAATTTAATGAACTGCGCGAACGGGGGATAGGCAAACTCTTTTCGGTTCTCAAGCTCTCCTGTAGCAAATTCTTCCAAGCTTCCCTTGCTTGCTAATTTTATCGCAACATCTTCAGGGTTATGCGTCTGAACAATTAGCTCATCTGCCATGCTCTTAAGCGTATAAATTTGCCTGAAAAGCGACTCTTCGGCTTTAAAATCAGGAATATTTATCAATGTATCACCATTAATTATTCCTATCAACGGTACTCGCACGTAATATTTATGGCTAAATAATATCTGGGTAGCCAGCAATATCCCGCCCCCAGACGTCATGAATTTATTAATAACTTCTTTTTCTACTTTATCATCATTTTTAGTTGAGTCACTGTCTAAATGAAATACTTCCGGCAACTTCATCCCGGTGTATTCAAAAAGTTTTTTAAGCTCTTTCTCTGCTTTCTCTATGCCAAGACCATACAGTTTTAATTTATAACTCCCACAGTTTGAACATAGTTTTGGCTTCGGCTCTTGATGATTGCAATGATGACAGAACAAACTCTGACTTGCCTCATGGGGGACTAGAGAAGCTGTGCAATTAGGACATTTTAAAATATATCCGCATTTCTCGCATATTATAAAATTAGCAAGCCCTCTGCGCGGAATATATAAAATTGTATTTTTGCCATCCTCAATATTTTCAAAGATACTTTCCTTAAGCTCCCGGCTGAAAACCGAAAAATTCCCCGCCTTTATTTCCTGTACCATATCAATAATTTTCGTGTTTTTGTTTCCGCTTAATACTTGATACTTACTACTTACTACTTGACTCTCTACCCTCGGCACTACCGCGCTTCTGATGACTTCCACCCCATTTAAACCGGCTACAAGCTCCGCGAGCTCAACTCCGCTATATCTTGGCATCATATCTGATTTATAAAATTCGTTTGATTCATCGTCTACGATAATTAATCCTAAATTTTTAAACGGTAAAAATAGCCCGATTCTTGTTCCTATAATAAGCCTGGCATTGCCGGAGTCAACATCCTGCCAAATTTTATAATACTCCTTATTAGATAAGTCGCTGGATATAAAAACAGGATTATATTTTTTGTATGCTTCCAGAAAATAATTTCCAGCAGTATTTTCGGCAACAAGAAGAAAGACTTGTTTTTTATCTTGAAGAGTTTTGTCAATATCATTTTTATAATCAAGTTCATGTTGTTTTAATTTTGTTGTTAAAAATTTAGTATTAGGTATTAAGTATTTAGTATTAAGCGCTTGATACTTACTACCACCGCTTTCAGCGGGGCCCCGCCCTTGGCGGTGGCTTGATACCTGCCTACCGGACAGGCAGGCTTGATACTTTTTCTTCATCCAAAATGGAGGCAATACCGTTTTTAGGCAAACACCAAGCGGAGCGTAATAATAATTTGACATCCATCGTGCTATTTCCAGCTGACTGCCGGAAACTATCGGCTCCTTGCTAACTACTTTGCTGATATTTTTTAAACTAAAATCAACACTCTTTTTAAAATCCAGCTTCCGGTTTTTTATATTATCTGAACCGATAACCACACCTTTTATTTTTTGTCTGCCTAAAGCAACCTCAACTACTGCCCCACGTTCCAGAGGTTCTTTATTGAAGTAACTTAAAATTTGTGACTGATTCCTGGGAACAAAGGCCAGGGGAATAACGTCAATAATATACATATTAACAATTTAACACCTTAACAATTTAACAAAAACTGGACATGTTGCTTATTTTAAATAATTATGCAGAAAAACCTGTATTTCAATAAAAAATGTGATAGAATAAATATACATGTCAAATCAAATCCGGGTGCGCATAGCACCCTCCCCAACAGGATATCTGCACATCGGTACCGCCCGTACCGCGCTTTTTAATTATCTTTTTGCCAAGCGCAATAACGGCAAATTTATTTTAAGGATTGAGGATACCGACCTTGAGCGGTCAACAAAATACTATGAGGATGACATTTTGGATAGCCTGAAATGGCTCGGGCTTGAATGGGATGAATTTTATAAGCAAAGTGACCGGCTTCCGATATATACCAAATATGTAAAACAACTTTTGGATAACGGCAAAGCGTTTTGGTGTTATCACACAAAAGAAGAACTAGCCAATGAACAGCAGGAACAAATGGCCGGCAAGCAACCACCGCGTCATCTTTGTAGTTACAAAGGTGAAAATCACAAATCACCTGCCTACGCCGAGGCTTCGGCAGGCAGGCAAGAGACAGGCTCCAAAGGAATCATAAGGTTAAAGGTGGATGAAAACTCAGAGAGAAAAATAAAATTCAGGGACATAATCAGAGGAGATATTGAATTTGAAGAAAAATTACTTGGCGATTTAAGCATCGCAAAAGATGAAAGCACCCCGTTATATAATTTTGCCGTGGTGGTGGATGATTATGAGAACAATATCTCCCACATCATAAGGGGAGAAGATCACATCGCCAATACGCCCAAACAAATCCTTATTCAGGAGGCCCTCGGTTTTGACATGCCTCAATATGCACACCTTCCGCTTATTTTAGGTCAGGACAGATCTAAAATGTCCAAACGTCATGGCGCAACCGCAGTAGTAGAGTATTCAAAATTAGGATATTTGCCTCAATCCATGGTTAATTTTATGGCCATGCTTGGATTTACACCTCCGGATGACAGGCAGATATTAAGCTTAGACGAATTAATAGAGATTTTTGACCTTGAAAAAGTCCACAAGGGCGGAGCTGTTTTTGATATAAAAAAACTTGATTGGCTAAACGGCGAATACATTAAAAGATTAAGCGACGACGAGCTGGAGAAGGCATTGCTTTCAGGCATCCATCACAACTATCAGCTGACCGAAGTCATGGGCAAGCCATTCCTTAATATGGTACGCGAGAGAATAAAAAAAATATCCGACATAAAAGAATTTGAGTTTTTCCTGGACGGACCCAATGAATATGAAAAAGGGTTGCTAAAATGGAAGGAGCGAACCGATGAAGAGGTTACCGGTTCACTATCAAAGGTTAGAGATATAATTGAAAAAATCGGAACCGATGACAAGGATAAATTACGTGCCGAACTGGATGTGCTCGGAAAAGAGTTAGAGGATAGAGGATTGGTGTACTGGCCATTACGAGTGGCACTATCGGGCATGAAGGCATCGCCTGACCCGGTTGATATTGCAAATATTCTCGGCAAAGAAAAAACCCTGGAACATATCCGGGGCGGAATAGAAAAATTAGGTTAAGCCTGAAGGGTTTCACAGGGTTTATCTAAGGTCAGCCATATTTCTCTTACAGTTTTCTGTCTATCTGACTCTACTAAATAGTTGCTAATTATTACATTAAATTCTTTTTCAAATGTAGCCAAAAGAGCTGGGACCACAAAAGTGCTAATATAATCTATGGGTCTACGATCCCTCATTGCCAAATCAATATATACAAACCTACCCGACACAGTAGCCCGGTATTCTTGTTCGTAAAAACTAAATCTAAAATCTTTTGACACTACCTCGCCCATAATGACCTCCCGAAACTCAAAAAACTACAACAAATATAACAAGAAACCATCGTTATGTCAATGGCTTTTGGTTTTAGGCTTTATAGCCTTATGGCTTTACGGCTCAGCGGCTTCCAATGTTTACGCCGCCGAAGACCTCAACACTAAAATCCTTGATCTTCGCGAACAAATAGAACAGCTGACCAAGGAAGCGGATAAGTACCGCAACGCCGTGGCCAAAACCCAAAAAGAAGCGGATACACTCTCGCGCCAAATTAACCTATTAAATAGCCAGATATCTAGACTTCAGGTTCAGCTTAAGATAACTGAAAGAACCATAGACACCACAGGCTTGGAGATACTGGAGCTTAATGAACTTATTTTTGATACCCAGGAAACCATAGACTTTGACAAGGAGGCTATCAGTGAAATGATAAAAAAAATGTATGAGCGCGAGAGACAAAGCCTGGTTGCTATATTGCTTGCCAATACACGGCTTTCTGATTTTTTCAGCGAAGCACAACAGTCAAGTAATCTTAGCCAACAGTTGACGGGACTACTATCGGACCTCAAAGACCGTAAATTTGCGCTTGATGAACAAAGAAATAATCTGGAAGGTAAAAAAAATGAGCTGGAGGGTCTGTATAAATCCCAAGTAAGCCAAAATATTTCACTATCTTCGGCTAAAACCAACAAAGACAGCTTACTTACTAAGACCAAAGGAGAAGAGGCCCGCTATCAACAACTCCTAACTGAAGTAGAAAAAAAGAAAGAGGCATTCTTTAGCGAGCTAAAATCGCTTGAAACAAAAGCTCTGGAATCAGGCGCTTTTATAGTTCACGTAACTGCTACCAATATAGCTCCAAAAGGTACTAAACTATTCCGCTGGCCGGAAGATGATTATAGACTGACCCAGGGTTATGGTATGACGACATATGCCCGCAGAGGAGCATACGGAGGCGCACCGCACAACGGCATAGACCTTGCGGGCGGATTTGGTTCGGCCATTCGTTCAATAGGCGAGGGCACGATACTCGCCAGTGGATTTAATAATGGCTTTGGCAACTGGGTTGCCGTAAGACATACCAACAATATGGTTAGCGTTTATGCTCATATGAATGCCCCATCCGGCCTGGCCAACACCACCCAAGTCAAATCGGGGGACATAATTGGCTATGAGGGTGCAACCGGAAACGCCACCGGCTCACATCTTCACTTGAGTTTGTATCGCGACTTCTTCACCTATATTAACGAAAAAAATGGCCAGCTGTATTTCAACTATTTTGACGGTTCTCTAAACCCATCAGATTATTTGAATTAGAATACAAATATATAATTGCATGTCCGGAATTATTAGACCTTGACAATATAATTACAACCTGCTAATACTTTAAGTGTTCTTTAAATTGTGGGAGGAAACTTAAATGGCCTGGAAATTACGAGCCTGGGAAAGAGCAGGTATATTAATGGGGGCATCAGATATTTATTACGGCTACGTATATAACTTTGAAGAAATTAAAAAAGCTGACAAGGAAAAAAGGCGCCCGAAGCTTGACACAACTGTCAAGGAACGCAAGAAATTAGCCAGAAAAAAATTTGAGTCCTGCGATTGTGTATTTAACTCCAGAAAAGAAGTTTATGCAGTGGCGGAATTAATAGAGAAAGAACGCGGCGATGAATTTTTGAGCTGGCGCAAGTTTAAGGAGCTAGTAAAAAATACTCTTAAAAAAATTAGGCAAAACTAGATATAGCAACCCGGCAAAAATGCCGGATTTTTATTTCCAGGAAGTGAATTTTTGAATCGCCTTTCGGCCCTAGCTCGCCTCCGCCAGCTGGCGGAGGCGAGCCTTTCAAAAATCTACTTCCTGGTTTTATTTTGCGATTTTAGCTTTGAGCTTGTAGAATAATACTATGCGAGACACAACGACAAAATGGTACCAGCTTGGCACGGAAGAAGTTTTTAAATTATTGGGCACAAGCGAGAACGGTCTAAATCAAGAAGAGGCACAGATCAGACTGGAAAAACAAGGTCGCAATGAATTGCCCAAAGAAAAACGTTTTCGGGTATGGCTTTTTTTATTGGGCCAGCTTAAAAGCCCCCTGGTTTATATACTCGTTCTGGCCGGAGCGATATCTCTTGGCATCGGGCACAATTTTGATGCCCTTATAATTTTTGCCGCTGTCGGAGTAAATATCGGCATAGGGTTTTATCAGGAATATAGCTCAAGCAAAGTTTTAGAAAAACTATCCAAAATAGTTCGCGTTTTAGCGAGGGTTAAAAGAAATAAAGAGATAAAAGAATTAGATTCTGAATTTTTAGTCGCGGGGGATATTATAAGCCTTAAGCCCGGAATGAAAATCCCTGCAGACGGACGGCTGATATATATTAAAAATTTACACACAAATGAATCTCTTTTAACGGGAGAATCAGCTACAGTCAAAAAAACAATAGATCCGATTAATAAAGACGTCTCAACCGGAGATCAAAAAAATATGGTCTTCATGGGCACGACCGTTGAAGAAGGCGAAGGAATAGCGGTTATTACTGCTACAGGGAAAGACACGGAGATAGGCAAGATAGCCATGATGACAAAATCTGCCGCCGAAGAAGAAACGCCTCTCCAGAAGAAAATAGGCCACCTGGGCAAAGTCATCACTATTATCGTCACCCTCGGCGCACTTATTATTATAGTTGTTGGTCTTATTGAAAAACTCAAATTCACCGAAATATTCATAACCTCTATCGCCGTAGCGGTGGCGGCAATACCGGAAGGTTTACCGGCGGCCATTGCCGTAATACTGGCCGTATCAAGCAGGCGAATTCTGGCAAAAAATGGCCTGGTAAAACACCTCATATCGGCCGAATCGCTGGGTTCAACATCAGTAATATGTGTGGATAAAACCGGCACATTAACAGAGGGAAAAATGAAACTGGAAAATATAATAAGCAAGGCTGATAAAAATAAAATAATGAACGCGATAATATTCGCGAATGAAGCACTTCTTGAAAAAAATGGAAACACCTATCAGACAAAAGGGGATACTACTGACCAGGCAAAAATGCAGTATGCCCTGGACAACGGCTTAAATCCTGAAAAATTATTAGAAATGATGCCCCGGCTGAATATGATACCCTTTGATTCAGTATATAAATATGTGGCTTCTTTCCATAAAATTGAGAATGGAAAGGTAGGCATATTTGTCACCGGCGCCCCGGAAATTTTACTGGAGTTATGTTCTTCAATACAGGAAGACAGCTCAGTAAATGAACTTACTGCGACAGAAAGAAACGAGCTCATGGCAGATAATGAGAGAAGGGCCGGTCAGGGCCTTCGGGTCATAGGCGCTGCATATCTGGAGACAGAAGCCAGTATAGATGAGATTACCAAAGCAGAAGAAAAAGAGCTTCAAAAATATATAACCGACTTAATATTTATTGGGCTGGTCGAAATTAAAGACCCCCTAAGGGAAGACGTCAAAAAAATCATGGCCGAGGTTCAAGATGCCGGCCTAAGGGTAGTAATGCTTACCGGCGACCATAAATTGACGGCAGTCGCCATTGGAAAAGAGCTTGGGATGAGAACAACTCCAGAAGCAGTCATGGAGGGAACCGAACTTGATAAAATGTCCGAAGAAGAGCTTGAAAAAAGAATAAAAGATATTCATATTTTTGCCCGTGTAAGTCCCAGTCATAAATTAAAAATAGCGTCTGCATGGAAAAAAATAGGGGAGTCGGTAGCAATGACCGGTGACGGTATAAATGATGCCCCGGCCCTAAAAGTCGCCGACATTGGCATCGCCCTAAACTCCGGCACCGATGTTACAAAAGAGGCGGCCGACCTGGTCCTTCTTGATGATAGTTTCGTGTCAATAATTGAAGCCATAAAGCAGGGGAGAACGGCTTTTGATAACATAAGAAAGGTTACTATATTCCTACTTTCAGATTCGTTTACGGAATTAATTATAGTCCTCGGCGCACTGGTGCTTAGGATGCCGCTTCCTATTACAGCAGTTCAAATACTATGGACCAACCTAGTGGAAGACGGCCTTCCTAATCTCGCCCTGGCTTTTGAACCTTCAGAAAAAGATGCCCTCAAACGAAAACCCATAAGCAGAAAAGAAAGTATCCTGGATAAAGAAGCCACGTTGATAGCTTATCCTAGTGGTATATTCGCTGACTTAGTTTTATTTGGAATATTTTTGTGGTTCCTAAAACATACCAGCTATGATATCGGCTATATAAGAACACTTATATTTGCTGCCCTTGGTACAAACTCGCTATTTTTAATATTCGGCCTAAAGTCTTTAAGCAAGTCTGTTCTTAAGACCAATCCTTTTAATAATATGTATCTGCTTATAGCCATTGGCATAGGATTTTTAATGATGTTTGGAGCCATACACTTACCTGTCCTAAACCAAGTACTTAAAACTCAGCCCCTAGTGGCTTCTCATTGGCTTCTGGTCGTCGGATTAGGTCTTGGCCAGATGGGAGTAATAGAAATAATAAAATGGTGGTTCTATAGAAAAAACCAGACAGATTTAAGACCAGGCTCTGCGACTCAATAAGAAATCCGGCTGGGGATAACTCCTAGATGGCACAAGAGATTATTTTGGTATAATTAAAGCATGCCCGGTAGCAGAACTTACGAAATGTTTCTAGCCGGGACCTCTGCACAAACCGATTATCAGGATAAAATTAGTTAAACTTTTGGTTCTTTGACGGTTAAATAAACCCAAAAGGCAATCGTAAGTTTCACTACCGGGTATGGCGATAAAAAAATCAAAATCAGGAGGCACCTTCAAGTGCGCTAAATGTGGTAAGACCAAGAAAAAAAGCGAAGGCTCATTTATTTGGGGTGGCTCTACTTTTTGCTGTAACAAGTGCTGTAAAAAAGGCGCAAAAAGCAAGGATAAAAATGTTTGTGAATTTTGCTAACAAGGGAATAGCGGTTAATACACTTTGCCTAAACATAGCGACAAAAAAAGAATAGCCCTAATCGTATTGTCTATTTTGGGGGGCCTAATTATGGGCTACCTGTTTTCTTTGCAATTTTCTGATGAAGGTGGTTCTTTCTGTAATCTGGGAGAAGGATTATCCTGTGATATAGTCAATAAAAGCATTTACGCAAAGGTGGCCGGCATACCTGTTTCAGCTCTCGGTTTTCTCTATTTTATCGCTGTATTGGTGGTTGCCATCTGGAAATACAATAAAAAAATGCTGCGCAATGTGGCATTTGTTACGATAGCTTTTCTAGGCCCGTCGCTTTACCTTACATTAATTGAATTTACAGTCATTAAAAGTATTTGCGTTTTTTGCGAGACATCAAAAATTTTGATGCTAATAATAGCCATTACTGCCTGGAAGGCATCAGAAAAAGAATTCAGGCAAAAAAATTTAACAGCCGCGGTAGTATTAGGGATAATTTTGGCTCTTATGACATACGGAGTTCATTCCAGCACGGGGCCTGGCGATAGATACAACGAATTTGCCCAATGCCTGGATAGCAAGGGCTTTAAAATGTACGGTTCCATAACTTGCGCTTACTGTGCCAAGCAAAGAGGCGATTTCGGAGATGCATTCAAATACATTGAAGAGATAGAGTGCGACCCCAGAAACCCCGGTAACGTAACCGACTGCGGTATTAACGGTAAAAATATTGCAGGCACGCCAACGTGGATACAGGAAGATGAGCAGGGGAGAGAGCTTTATAGATTTGACGCAGGTGTAATACCATTTGAAAAATTATCAGAAGTTTCCGGCTGTGCATTACCCCAGTAGCTAAAAGTTAATAAAGTTTTTAAAGTTTATAAAGTTAACTTAATCAAGCATAATTAGGAGGAAGTGCTTGATTATGAATATAAAATGTCAATGGAATCAAAAGAATTCGGTCCGGGCCACCCGGAATATGAGGCGGCTAAAAAAGAAATAGTTGAGGAAGGCTGGGAAGGGGACGAAGAAGGTGGTGCGGCAGTTATTATAGGCAACGCTTCGGAAAGACAGCAACAGCGCGCGAGACTTGAACAAGAAGACCCAGCGGAAAACTTAGCTACATACATTAAACTACACCGTAGATTAGCAATACCAAAGGAATACTTAGAAAACCTGAAGAATATTGAAAAAATGCCCGAGCTTTCAAATTCAGATTTTAAAACTGGGGATGCAGTTATAAGCTCCTACGAGAGTAAAAAAAGACTAGAATCTGGATTTTATGTTGTCTGTGAGCTTACGTATTTTGATAAGGAGGGCAACATAAGCGAGGTCATGATAGACACGTCTAAAATAAAAAATATAAGTGATGATTTAGAAGAGGAATTGAATAATTTGGGTTTTAAAATATTACCCATCGTTACTGCCAACCATGGTATATTACAACGTATTAAACAAAGATATGAGAAAAAAATATTAGCAGAAATAGAATATTCCAAAAAAGAAGGTTTCGATTTTTAATCTATTCTAATTTTTTGTTAATATGTTAATATGTTAGTATGTTAAGGTGTTAAAATGATTTTTATATGTTCGGAGACACACTCACGCTACCGATTGTAATAGGCGCGGCACTCGTGGATAGTATAAATCCATGTGTTTTTGGTGTCCTTATATTTTTAATTGCTTTCATGACCCGCGTATTCAAGAGTCGCAAAAAGATGCTTCTAGGTGGCCTCCTGTACTCAGGCGTAGTTTATGCAACCTACCTGTTATTAGGATTTGGAATATTAAAACTGACTCTTGGTACCAGTATAGCCGGATTCTTTTATTTGATAGTTGCTATTATTGCTCTTGTCGCCGGAGGACTGGAAATAAAAGATTACTTCTGGTACGGCAAAGGATTTACTCTTCAAATGATACCCGGAGGAGCATCACGATTAAAATATTACACAAAGAAAATAGAGGCGATGGAAAAGAAGCATCCGGCTACTTTAATGCTGATAACAGCAGCTCTTGGCGTATTCGTCGTGCTGGTTGAGCTCCCATGCACCGGCGCTCCATATTTTGCCATTCTGGGCTTGCTCGCCAAGGGCTCATACGCCGAGGCAGTACCGATGCTATTGCTTTACAACTTTATTTTCGTCCTGCCTTTGCTTGTAGTTATAGGCGTATCT
>JAUYLN010000015.1 GCA_030698885.1 bacterium | reverse complement strand
CCTAAACCCAAACATCCTTAATACCATAAACAACTATCTTGGCAAAAGCAGCTTTAACGCAGATCCTCACTTTGCCGGCAGGCTTGATGATGTGAGGGTATATAGCAGAGCCCTGTCAGGAAGCGAGATAAACTCTTTGTTTGGTGGGGGAGCTACGCCTACACCGACACCGACGCCTACACCGACGCCTGTGGCAGTAAACAATCCCTGGGTAACCAACTTCACTCCGCTTCGCACACGCTATATCACTCCCAATGGGGGAGGCTCGCAAAACGGCACCATAAGTAATCCCATAAGTTTAGCAACGGCCGTTAGCACCTACCAGTGCGGGGATTTGCATATTCTGCGGGGAGGGAACTATTTGCAGGCCTTCGATTATCACATTGAGTTCAGCCGTGATTGCACTTCGGGAAAACCTGCGGTATGGAAGGGCTATATCAATCCTGCTACCGGCCAACCAGAGAACGCGCGATTCCGGGGAGAAATCCATCTGCCAGGTGCTTGGAACTGGTTTGTGAATATTCATATAGATAACGAAGAGGTACAGAACGCATTTTCCGCCATCAAGATGGAAGACCCTGGAAACAGACTTATCAATGCCGTGGTGCATGATTCGAGCTCATCTGTTGTCACTTGGTATTCCAAGGGTGGCATTGCAACGCCCGGCATGGTGGTTTATGGAAATGTGATCTATGGTGCCGGGGAAGGCACCAATGGGGCGCACAACGTATACGCGCAAAACAACGTGGCCCTCTCCGGCCTAAAGTATTTCGTTCATAATATCAACCTAGAGCCGCGTGCGGCAGTCGGGGGGCGTGCCCTTTTCCAAGCCAACGACTCATCCGGCAATAAGTTCATCAGCGGCTTGTGGCTGGAAGGGAATTTCATCGGGGATGCAGTGCCAGGCTACAGCAGCCAAGTAGTGATCTTTACAATGGGGGCGGTTCCTTCAACACCCGCCCCAGATATCACGCTCAAAGACAACTACTTTGTCAGCATCCATGGCCAAAACGCCACCGACATTGAGAGCGTGAGGATGGGGCACCGCGTAGCTACCCAGGTGGAGGCCACCGGTAACTACTTCGCACGCGCCAACATGAGCTACAACGGCTACTGGGGCAACTCAGGAACGCATGACCCGATGGTGTTTACCGACAACGAGATTTACGACCCGCCCAGCGGCATCCATCTCCGGTTAATGACACTGGGGGCATCCGGGTCTGAGGGCACGCACAAGATTCTTGACGCGGATGTTTTTGATAACAACGTTTACGGCGGGACGTTCAAGGCTTCTAGCCTGAAATGCAACAGCGTAACGACGCTCAATTTAACCCTCGCTCAGTGGCGGACGGGAACCGATGCCTGCCGCGTAACGCCCGCCTCCGCGGTAGGTTTCGATATCAACTCCACCGTCAAGGCGAACCCGACTGTCAACAAAATAGAAGTCGTCCCGAATCAGTATCAGTGCTCAAGCGGATGCCCGTTCACCGATTCCGCGTGGGGTAATATCTACCTCGTTAACTGGGAGAATGCATCAAGCGACATCGTAAATATCTCCTCTGTCGTGGCTCCCGGCAAACAATACGTAGTGCGCTATCCCAGAGACTTCTTCGGTACTCCAGCCGCACAAGGCACCTGTCCTACCTCCGGCGCCTGCAATGTGTCTCTGCCAACGAGACGCACAAGCTCGGAAGCCAGTGGCGAGTTCACCAATGCTTATGTGATTACAGCCCAGCCATAAACTTCTATGCCTTAGGCCGGGAATTCTGAGTGGATTCCCGCCTTGCCCTCAACTCTTTTGAGCCAATCAAAAATTAGTAACTAGTACCTGTAAAACATCTCAAAATTGATTGTTTGATGGTTTTTATGTTTTAATTTATCTAAGTAGGACTTATGCGTTTGGCCAAGTTTGAGGCAAAATTGAGCATTAAGCCGAGCCATACTATAAGTATGGTGAGGATTAAGCGGAGATTTTAACGAAGAAATTGGCCAAACCCTTTAGGGCTTGCCGGCTTTGGGGCTACTTAAAGCCCGAGCGCGTAAGTCTTAATAAGTTCGTTTAAAAAGAGGGAGGGCCCATGAGTCCGTATATCGGCATAACCGGTTTCATGTCCGGCGATGAAGTAAGTTTTGTTCTAGAATCATTTCCCAATAATTCAGAGCGTAAATTAATGGTCGGAGTTTTAGCAAGCGGTAAAACCATCAAGGGGATTCCTAATGATTTCCTAAATAGATATCCAAAACCGGAGAATATGGGTAATATTTTTAAAATTGATAAACGGTGTCTTAATTTTGTTCATCTTAACTCAAAAAAACCGCCCCTTTTTATGGAGCGGTTTTTTTAATTCCTAATTCCTAATTCTATATTCCTGACTCTATATTCTAATTCTTATTTTACCCTTGTCTGGTTCTTAGTAAAGGGCATTAATGCCATAAAGCGGGCGAGTTTTACAGCTTCGGTCAGCTGTCTTTGGTGTCTTGGGCAAAGTCCGGTTCTTTTAGATGGTAATATTTTGAATTGGCCCGACACAAACTTTCGGAGTACCCGGGGCTCCTTATAATCAAAGTTCGTATTTTTTTGTTGGCAACAGATACAGGTCATGGATTTTACCGATGCGAATCTACTAATCATGCGAATCTACTAATAATAACCAGACACGCCATGTTTTGTATTAATAATTTGTAAATTAGAATTATTCGTAAATTGGAATCGGCTTAGAAAGGTATATCTTTTAAATCAATCTCTTTTTCCTCTATGTCTTCGTTTGATGCTGTTTCTTTGGTGGCAGGCTTATTCTCGGCGGAACCGAATGGCTCATCCTCATTAATAACCGGAATATCCTCGTCTTTTACCGGACTATTATCTTGATTTTGGCTGTTTCTGGCAGGTGCGCCGGTATTTCTTGGTTCATAATTTCCCGATGGTGCTCCGCCTGCCTTTGGTCCCATTTGCATGTTTTCGGCCACTATTTCTGTCTTATATCTTTTGACGCCATCCTGGCCTTCCCATGAACGGTTTTGTAGGCGTCCTTCAAACATCGCCAGCTGGCCCTTTCTTAAATATCTGCTTGTGATATCAGCCAGTTTGCCCCAGGCAATTATGGTATGAAATTCAGTTTGTTCTTGTTTCTCTCCGGATTGGTTATTCCACACTCGGCTCGTAGCGAGTCTTATTGTCGTAACGCTTTGACCACTGGGTATAGTCCTGCTTTCCGGGTCAGCGGCTAATCTTCCTATTAATACCACTTTGTTTAGATTCATTTTTGTCTACTAATTACTAATTTATTACCAATATACTAATATGAAATTTAATTGGTATATTCGTGACTTGATTGGTAATTGGTAGTTTAAATTTTTTCCAACACCTCTTCCAACTCTTTCTCTATTTCTTCAGGTTTGGCGCTGGATTCTTCCTGGGTTTTTGGCGGAACGTGGGTTGTTACTCTTGGGGTAGCGCTGAATTTCTTTCTCTCGGGGTTTTTCTGTATTAATAAATATCTTAGAACCGGAGTGTGGACTTTCATTTCTGCATGCAGTTTTTCTATTGAATCAGGCAGAGTAGAGAAATCAACAAAACCGAAATAGGCATATCCTTTGTGTTTTATAGGGTATGATAAATGGGTCCTGGAAGGTTCTTTGAGAAATACAATACTTCCGCCAATTTTCTTGACTATATTTTCTATTTCGCCGGTTTCCTTTCTGACCTCTTCTTCTCCAAGATCGGGGGTCAGATGAAAGGCCAGTTCGTAATTTTTAGGCTGCAAATCTTCCGTTTCTACGTCTACCATAATATTTAAGTATGTTAGCAAATTTAATATAAACGGTCAACAATAGCTATCTCCTGGATAAAAAAATATGGGCGGCCTGGCTTAGGCCGCCCAGGGAACGTCTTTGATGACGTTCCTGTTAACGAATAGAGCCCCGTATCGCTTCTCGGTATAAATGGCCAGCGGGTTACGGCCGGCTTTCTTTGTGCTCCTGGGGGCATCAAGGATTTTCCTGACGATCCTCAATTGCCGATGGTTCATCTGTTTGCAGGAAATCTGCTCCAGGGACTCTTGGTCCCGATATTTGATGCGGGCCTCGCCATTCTCATCCAGCCAAGTGTAAAGAAATTCACCGGCAGGATGCTTCACGAAGCGCACTTCAAACCAGAAGTTGCCGTGCAGTTCCAGGTGGAGAAGCTCGGAGATTACTATTTTGTTCACCTTCCCAAAATCAACCGGTCGGGAGGGGTACTTCTTCATCCGGAGAATTCCTTCCGTGTCCACAAAAAATGGACCGGAGAAATCAAGGGTGTGGTGTGAAATAAAAAACTCCAGGTGCTTAAAAAAATGATATCCCCGAAGCGTTTTTCGGGATACCGCCGAGACAATTTCGGAATAAACCTCATTCCACTTGCGTCCCACCGACTTTTCCAAGAATCTGAAAAGAGGCGAGAGACGGTCGTTCTGTGACTTACGGTTTCTGGACAGCACCCCCTTATGAGAGATGCGCCGAGGATAGCTCTGGTCGTCTAGGGTCTGGTCTCGCGAATCAACCCGCATTCGCGTCTTTAGCCCGGACATGAAATAGCTTCCGTGCCGGGGCTTTTCAACGATGAGATGGGCCATGTCAGGCTTCATATTTTACCTCCATTCCTTTTTGTATAAGCGGACTTAAAGAGCTAAATTAAATACTAACATTATTATAATCTTATGTCAATGCTGAATATTCTGTACCTGCTATCTCCAGCTGGCAAACCAAACCCGGGCATTATAGCTGGCATCACTTAGGGACAATCCATAGGATAGCGGCGCAAAATATAGGAAAGAAGCTATGCCGGCCAGGATTAAGCAGGCAACTGTTATTCTTTTAGTTTTTTCAGGCAATTTATCCGATAAATAAGCCAGAGTTAGAATGGCAAAAATATAGGCCGATAAATAATGATACAAGAATAGAACCCTTGAAACGCCGATAAAAGGCAGGAGATTGAACATAAATGCTCCGGTAAAAAGCCATGGGATGAGACCGGAATAAGTTTGATTAATTTCATTTTTATAAAATTTTCTCAAGATAGATTCCAGAAGCACCAGCAGTAAAAATATCATAGCAACGCTTGAGGCCCACCAAATTATAGGATTGCCCAGAAAGTAAATACGCGATTGTCCCATGTCGTCCTGGCCTGAATCTGAGGGGGCGGCTGAACCGTTCCAATAATATATAGGCCTTATCATGAATGGCCAAGTATACCATTTGCTTGAATAGGGATGAGTAGCTGAAAGACGGGCATTGGCGCTGTACATTTGTCCGTTCAGTTCAGTGAATTTTCCAAAAAGTCCGAGGGGTTCTATATCGGGATTTAAGGCATCAGGACTTCCGGTCAGAGTCTTGCGGAAGGAAGGCGTCATAAAAGCGTCACCCGGTCCGGATTTGTCTAAAAGTCCAAAATGAATGGAGAAAACCAAAAAATATACTACAAATGGAAGGGCAATAAGCGCTATCACCGATTTACCGAATATCTGATAGCTGTTTATATTCCGCCGTTCTTTGAACTGCCGGAATGCTTCAAGGATAATTATTATGGCCAAAAAAGTCAGGCCAGTCCATTTAATAGAAATGGCGAAGGCGCCGAATAATCCTGATAGTATTAAGTATTTAGTATTAAATATTAAGCCGTTTTTATACTTAAAATAAAATAGCAAAGCCATAAAACCGAATAATAGCAAAAATGAATCAAGTAAAATAAAACGCGACTGGACCAGGAGAGAATTATCCAGGGCGACCAAAATTCCGGCCAAAAAAGAAGCGAGGCGGGAGAGGCCAAGCTTAAAGGCAAGCAAAAATATTACCAATGGCAATAAGGTTCCGGCCAGTATCGGGAGCAACCTTAGCCATAAATATGAATTATTAGGAAAGCCCTGGCCGATATTCGCAAAATCAAAACCCGGCTCAAATCCGGTCAGCCGGCCCATTCCCGATATCAAAAGCTTGCCAAGCGGGGGATGAATATCAAAAAAATATTCTCCAGTGAAATAACCGCTGATAAATTTTCCGAAGTGGACTTCATCAAAAACCGTTTCGGCCGGATGACTGAAATAGGAGAAATGGATAGCGATACTGACGGTCAGAATAATAATAACAAGCCACTTGACTGGTATCTGGCTTAGATTTAGCATAAACTCAGCATAGCTTGAAAATTAAACGTTGAGAAGAGGAGAAAATCATGAATTGTCCTAATTGCGGGATTGAGCTGCATATAAAGAAAGAACAGGCGCGGGAAGCGGCCGTGAGAGAGCAGAAAGAAAAAGAACTGAAAGAACTGTTTGAGTGGCGATGCAATAATAGTGATGACGAATTTGGCGCCATAATTATTAGGACAAAAATTTTGTCTCCTATAAAAGGTTTTCTCATGGCATCAGGCCTCTCCCTGGTTCTGTTTGCTATCGATAAAGGCATGAACATATCTCTATCTGATATATTCATAACAATAATGATCGGACTTATCTTCGGAGCGTTATTTGGTGGAGAACGTAGCAGTGTTAAAAAGTCGGAGCTGTGGCAACAATTTAAAGACAGACAACAATTTAAACAGCAGTACTAATTGTAGCTACCCCGTCAAACGGGGCACTGGCCCCGTTTGACGGGGTTTTTTTGTAATATAAACATTTTGAAGTTGATTAAACATATATAATTGATACAATAGAACAGTAATAGAATCATGAATCAAGAATTAAGAATCAAGGTCGTTGCAGCTGGGCTAGAAAATATTAAAAGATTTTCCTGGGAAAAATGTGCCAGGGAAACCCTCAATATATTTCAAGAGTTAGCCTCAAAGTAGACATTTACTAATATTGATTCCATAATAAGTGTAGTACTGCTTATGAAAATCCAATTCCTCTGGGATGAAGAAAAAACTAAAAGACTGCACCAGCAATTATTAACGTTAGCTAGCTTTGCCACATTGGCAGCTATGATATTTTCTTTAACTATCACCGGTAATGATTCCAAATATATGCTCTTTATAATTTCATTAACTTCGCTAATCTATTGTTTAATAAACCTATTGTTAATAAACAAAGGTAACGCCGGTTTAAGATATTTAGCAACCCTACTTTTTTTAGAATTATTAATCGGTATGTTTATGGTTTACACCGGTGGTTTTGCATCAGTATCTCAATTTGGTCCATTCGCAGTAATGCTTTTTGCTGCCTTTAGTTTGGGAGGAACAGCTACAGTTATAGTCGTTGTCTT
>JAUYLN010000012.1 GCA_030698885.1 bacterium | reverse complement strand
CTAACACCCCATATGCGGTTCCCTCCCCTCGCCGACGCTCGGGTCGTTCACCCAAATTGCTTGCCCGCTTAGGCGGTTGGCCTGCCGGCCAATTATACCGCCACGCGGCCTGCGCAACTTCGCATATGGTGGACAGTTAGGCGAAATTCCATTTCAAGAAAGATAATTTTTGTTATTTTTTGATAAAAAGAAAAATCCCGAGCTCATACTTTTTAGGGCACAAGCTCGGGATAGTTTGGGTCGTGTTAAATCTCGATCGGACTTTCACCTTTAGGATGACTGCCCATTTTGATGATTCCTAGCTTCTCCGCTGTCCCACCGATGAAGATATAAAATTGGGACTTAGTTCGCTTTTGCTCGGATAGCCTTCGAACAATCATCTCTTCGAGAAAACCTCTGTCGTAAACAACCTGTCGTCCATGGACAGTTAATACGTTATGCAACGTATCGACCGCCACATCCTCATTAAACTTCTCATTGGTGAAATAGATATCCACCTTTGTAAGTGTCATGGAGGACGACTGATCTTCTGCCTTTTTGACACAAGCAATGGTGGTCAAAATAAACAAGGAGAAGACGACCGTGAAAATGAAACGTTTTGCCATCGCAAAACCTCGTGTTTGTTAATGAATTGGATACGGTACAACATGTTACAATATCGCATTATTAAGGTTTTGTCAAGCATAAAATAACAAATTTATCTAATATTAGCCAAAAATAACAAAAATTATTAAGAGATGCCTTATAAAATCAAGGTTTTTCAATTATAGATAGATTATGAGATAATACAGGGGAAATGGAACACCGCCTAACACCCCATATGCGGTTCCCCCGCCTACGCCTACGGCTTCGGCGGGCTCACCCAAATTGCTTGTCCGCTTAGGCGGTTGGCCTGCCGGCCAATTATACCGCCACGCGGCCTGCGCAACTTCGCATATGGTGGACAGTTAGGTGAAATTTTGTCTGGCTTTAGCTAATAAAACGTTATATAATGTAATAAACTATTAACTTATAAATTATGTCTATTAGAATCTTTTTAACAGGAGGAACCTTTGATAAAGAATATAATGAACTCACTGGTGAACTATTTTTCAAAGATACACACCTGCCTGAAATGTTAAATCTTGGCCGTTCCAGAGTAAAAGTTGATACTCGTACTATAATGATGGTTGATAGTTTAGATATGACGGAAAAGGATCGTGAAATAATTGCAGATAATTGTATAAAAACCAAAGAAGATAAAATAATCATTACCCACGGGACTGACACAATGGTAGAAACGGCCAAGGTATTAGCAGAAAAAATTCAAGACAAAACCATAGTTTTAACTGGCGCTATGGTGCCATATAAATTCGGTAGTTCTGACGGACTTTTTAATTTAGGAAGTTCCTTGGCTTTTGTCCAAACACTACCGGCAGGTGTGTATATTTCTATGAACGGGCGATACTTTAACTGGGATAATTGCAGAAAAAATAAACAAATCGGTGAATTTGAAGAAATAAAATAATCGACGCCAGACAAAACATCACCTAACACCGCGTATGCGGCTTTAGCTTCCGCCTCTCTACTCAAGCATTGATATTTCTTAACAAAACTGCTTAAATTAGATTAAGCGGTTTTAGTTTAACCAAAGAACGTACGGCGTAAGCTAAAGACCTACATTGTCAGGGAGTTTCGGGGGTGGCGCTACCGTGCAAATTATACCCCCTCAACTCCCTGCCAACGTCGCATACGCATGCACGTTAGCTGTCATATTACTCGGGCTGGACTTAAATATATGAATGATTCAAAAATTTTAAATTGGCCAGGCTGGCCAGTAAAAAATAATCCTTATGGGGAAGATTTTGACTTAGCTGCAAGAAAAAGAATGCTGGCAGGCAGTCAAATGTTATTTCCATTTATCCAAAAATATAAAAAAGATTTGGGCAATGTTATTTTAGAAGTAGGGCCATTTTTTAACCCTTTAATCACTCCTAAAGACTTCCCTAATTCAAAAATATTTTACTGGGAAAACGATCATCATGTAATTAAATATTTAAAAAATAGTTATCCAAATAAAAACGTATACCCTATTTACTGCGATTTGAATAAAATTGAAGGTAATTCCTTTTTAAAACTAAAACTTGAAACCCAAATCTTTTTTAAAGAGTTTAAATTACATAAAATATCTTTTGATTCAGTTGTAATATCTCATGTTTTTAACTATATAGATTACAAATTATTTTTGATGGTTTTAAAGGACTTTATTAAAAAAGACGGACTACTCCTTATCAACAATGTTATTGACTATGGCCTGCCAGCATTCTTTTCAGAAAAAAGACCTAAAAGCATACCTGACACCATTAAAACAATTAAAAAAACGGGGTATAATATATTAGAACAGAAAATTTTTGAATCCCCTGATAAAAGGCATCAGAAAAATAATAGATTAATCGTGGTCGCCAGAAGCAACGAAAAATAGTCCAGCCCTGCGTCATACAACAGCTAACACCCCATATGCGGTTCCCTCCCCTCGCCGACGCTCGGGTCGTTCACCCAAATTGCTTGCCCGCTTAGGCGGTTGGCCTGCCGGCCAATTATACCGCCACGCGGCCTGCGCAACTTCGCATATGGTGGACAGTTAGG
>JAUYLN010000037.1 GCA_030698885.1 bacterium | reverse complement strand
GGAAGTGAAAATTCGAGATACAATTTGCTTAAGCAAATTGTAGAAGGCAAAGCCAACTAGAATTTCTACTTCCTGGTGGGCGTGGATGGACTCTCCCTCGGCTAAAATTTTCTTCCGAAAATTTTGCCTGGGCACCGCCTCAGGATTTTGCTCGCCAATACATTCGGCCTCCTGACCTCAGTATTTCGTCGTCCATACTTCTCAATTGCTCGCAAAATATCCTTCCGGCGTTCTCGTCATACCACAAAACAATTTGTTGTTTTGTGGGCGATACAGGACTCGAACCTGTGACCTACTCGGTGTAAACGAGTCGCTCTAGCCAACTGAGCTAATCGCCCATTTATTTAAAAGCAATAAATTGTTTTGTGGGCCAGGAAGTGAAAATTCGAGATACAATTTGCTTAAGCAAATTGTAGAAGGCAAAGCCAACTCGAATTTCTACTTCCTGGTGGGCGTGGATGGACTCGAACCATCGACCCCGGCTTTATAAGAGCCGTGCTCTAACCGACTGAGCTACACGCCCAAGTTTATCAATAAAATATAACAAAAAAGACTGCTTTTGGCAATCTTAGAATTTTAAAAATTTATATAAATTTTTCGCTGTTCCATAAGCCACGACATTAAATTGGCTATGGACTTTATTGTGTGGTTTTCGGCTAGACCGAGCTCAAGCCAGTTTTCTTTAGTGAGGGGCCCAGTTTCTACACCGACAAACTCTACTCCGGCTCCGCTTGACGCATCAAAGTCTCCCTTTGTGTCGCCGACGTAGATTATTTCTTCTTTGGATATGCTAAGCTCATCAATTCTTGAAAACATATAATCAAAAGCCCTGGGGTCGGGTTTCTTATGATACCACCTGCAAGGTGTTTGAATGAGTTCCGGGTGGAATAAGTCTAGTATTGCATGGTGCTTAAGAATAAGCTCCAGATTCTTAAAACTGCGCTGTGTCAGTATTCCGCAATGGAGTTTGCCATGAGGAAGTTTTAACCTCTCAAACCAGGAAAGAATATCCCGTGCTCCGGATATAAGCTCCAGTGTTTCTATATCTAACTGTCCCCATAACTCATGTAGCAGTTCAGGGGCATTCTCATTAGGCCATAGACCTTTAATTATTTCTTCTCCACTTTGTCCCCAGTAATTTGAGGGATGGAAGTCGGATGGAAGTGTAAGGCCTTTCCGGCGTGCCATATTGGCGAGATTATCTTTACCATATGAATCATAGATTGTTCCATCAAAATCAAAGATTACAGCTTTTAACATTTAGAACTCCTTGTTTTTTAATATTCTAGGTTCAGCTAATCAAAAAAGTTGCCATTTGGCAACTTTTTTGGAGTGAGTTTTACGTGTAATTAGGCCTTCAGCAATGCATAAAATTCCTTTTGTTCCAGAGTCTCTTTTTCTATCAGCTCTTTGGCAATTTTATGAAGAAGTGATATTTTGTCTCCGATAACTTTTCTGGCGGTTTGCCGTGCCGCAACAATAAACTTCCTGACTTCCTGGTCTATCTGATAAGCAATTTCATTAGAGTAATTTTTGTCGGCGGTAATCTCTTTGCCCAAAAATACCAGCTCATCCTTTTCGCCAAATGTGATAGGCCCGAGTTTTTCTGACATGCCAAACCGGGTAATCATGTTGCGGGCTATTTCTGATGCTATTTTAAGATCGTTTGATGCGCCGGTCGTAATCTCTTTGAATATTATCTGTTCGGCTGTTTGTCCGCCCAAAAGTACTGCCAGTTCCGATTCAAATTCAGCTTTTGATTTAAGATGTTTGTCTTCCGTAGGCAACTTTAATGTGTAGCCCCCGGCTCGTCCGCGGGAAATTATGGAAACTTTATGGACGGGGTCGGTGTTGGGCAGGGAGCTTGCGACCAAGGCATGTCCTGCTTCGTGATAAGCCGCGATCTCTTTTTCTTTTTTAGTAAAGACATGTGATTTTCTTTCCGGACCCAGAATCACTTTTTCTATGGCGCTTACCAAGTCTTCTTGGGTTACGGACGTTCTATTTTTGCGGGCTGCTAATATTGCAGCTTCGTTTATGACATTTGCCAGGTCAGCACCCGAGAAGCCGGGAGTTCTTTCGGCCACAACTTTCAGGTCAACATTTTTATCAAACGGTTTATCAAGGGCGTGAAGCTTAAGAATTGACTCGCGGTCTTTCATTGATGGCTCGTCCAGTATTATGCGTCTGTCAAACCTGCCGGGCCTCAAAAGAGCCGGGTCCAGAGTGTCCGGTCGATTTGTGGCAGCCATTATTATCACCGCGTCATTTGTGTCAAAGCCGTCCATTTCAACCAGAATTTGGTTTAGGGTCTGTTCTCTTTCATCGTGTCCGCCACCAAGCCCCGCTCCACGGTGACGGCCGATGGCATCTATTTCGTCTATGAAAATAATAGAAGGGGATGTTTTTTTAGCGGCCTCAAAAGTATCTCTGACGCGGGATGCACCGACTCCGACAAACATTTCTACGAATTCAGAACCGGAGACGAAGAAAAACGGCACGCCTGCCTCGTTAGCTACGGCTTTTGCAAGGAGGGTTTTACCGGTGCCGGGTGAACCTACCAAAAGCACGCCTCTTGGGATTCTTGCGCCAAGTTTATGGAATCTTGCCGGATCTTTTAAGAACTCAACCACCTCAGTGACTTCTTCTTTGGCTTCAATGAGTCCGGCTACATCTTTGAAGGTTATTCTTTTTTTACCGTTGCCGACTACCAGGCGCGCTTTAGATTTTCCGAAGCTGAAGGCTTGCATGGATCCGCGCTGGGCTTGGCGGAGCATGAACCAGAAAATAAATCCTATGAATAAAATAGGCAGAAGTATGGGCAGAAAATTGATGGCATAAAACGCGAAACCGGACTCATCTTTGACGTTAATATTCAGGGCATTAAGCTGTTCCGGGGTTATGCCAAGAGAGGTGAGGGTTTCCGTGATAGCTACGCCGGCTTCTTTTTTTGACTTGAGCTTTTCGTCATTAGTTAGAGTTATATCTAAATTATCCCCGTGGACGACTATTTCTTTAACCTCTCCGGCAGTTATTTTATTGGCCAGGCCGGAAAGTGATACTTCACCGGTTGAAGCGAAGGGGGACTGAAAAAGAGCCGCAAAGCCTGACAATACAAGGAGTACGACGAAAACTATAAGCAGGTATTTAAAGATTGATTTCATTTGCACATGTTAACACAAAATAACCAGCAAGGCAAATGGGTATGATGATTTGACAAAAACGCTATATATTGTTAGAATTCTAGATTGGTAGTTCTTATAAAACCTAATAATAGATGGAGAAAAAATGCCAAAAGAAACAATGCAGCCTAAGGTAGTTGACCTAAGGAAGAAGACGACAGTTAAGATGGTGGTTTTGAGTGAAGACAAAAGCAAGATAGCTCTGGTATATGAGAATGACAAAGAGTTTAAAGACGGCTCTGACTTTCAGGATGTTATTGAAGAAAAGACCGGCTGGTTTGAGGCTAACGGAGTGGTTGGTGTTAGCTCAAGCAACGGCAAGGGAAAAAATAATATATCGCCGGCTAATGTGCCGGGTAATCAAGGCAAAAGCAAGGGACATAACAGTAAAAAACGAAGTGCCTGGGGTTTTCCCGGAGGCAAAGTTGGTGACCTTGATATGACCAAGCGGCTAATTCAAAATTTTTTGCCGGTGGAAATTTATAAAGGCCAAAGCAATGAAAAGGCCATTATGAATTTTCAGAAAGATGCGCCGCGCGAAAAGTCTTCCATTTTAATGGATGAACTTTTTTACGGAGCCATAAAAGAAGGCATTGAAGAGCTTGGGGTATTGGTTTTTCCTGAGCGAAACTTGCTTATGGATAAAACTAATTCGAGCCACATTTTTGTTCTAGTTTATGCCCCTGTAGCTAGAGGAGAGGTCTCCGTTAAGAGGACTCTTGAGACGGAAACTGCCCGTTGGTTTGATCTTGATGGGTTGCCTCTGAATATGTACCCAAGTCATATTGAAAGACTTGACAGGGTTGCAAATGCATTAGGCATAGACCCAAGATTAATAAGGCAAACTTCTGCGAAGGTGTTTCCATGAGTTCAAAAAAAGTAACATTCACAGCATGTGGAGGAGCAAACTTCATTAACAATAGCGCTTATTTTTTTAGGTTTGGAGATGATGAGGTACTTGGCATTGACTGGGGCGGCCACAGCAAGGACCGTCAACGTCAGCCGGTTACCTACGAAGGGCCGAAGCCAAAGTGGCTAATCTACAGCCATCCTCATGATGATCACATTGGAATGGGGCCGTTGTTTCAGAGGGATAATCCTGATACCCGAATATTTGCCACAGAGGAGTGTAAGATTCTTACTGAGTTGTCATGGAACGACAAAATACGCATTGCTGAAAGGCGAAACCAGAATAAGCCTTTTACCAGAGAAGAGATGTCGGCAGCCTTAAGCGGGATAGAAACATTTCACAGTCCAGGCCCTGACAAGGCTCATCCTACGAGACTTCAGCTTTCCGACAATTTGACCGTATATGCCTATCATTCCGGTCACGTTTTGGGCGGCGTATTCTTTCTCATGGAATACAAGAGAGAGTTTTATCTTTTCACGAGCGATATCTGTTTTCGGGACAGAGCCCTGCTTAAAGGGGCGCCTCTAATAAATTTCCACAACAATAATTGCAGAGCAATAATTAGAGAGTCAACATATATCAATCGAAATTTTGAGACTAGACAAGAGACAGCGGTCAAATTCGTCAAATTTGTTGAGAGTATATTGAACAATGGCGGAAAGGTTTTGATAGCTACGATGTCTATTGATAGGACTCAAGATGTTTTCTCAACGCTTGAAGATTTAGGTATTGTCAGGCGCTGGCCGGTGTATATAGACGGCTCCGGTCGTGCGACCGCAGTTTATATGGACTATTTGCCGGGGGCCAAGAAGAAACTGTCTAAAGCTTTATCATTTTCATCTTTTAGAGAAAGGGAAGAAATGGCGAGGAGTAAAAAACCTGCCGTTATCCTTTCAACCTCGGGCATGATGAATAAGGGCACATTCTCTGCTTTTTGGGCCTCGCGTTTGATAAACAGAGGAGAGAACGGGATAGCCTCCGTCAGCTACCAGGACCCGGATGGTCAGGGGTTCATGATTCTTAACAGTACTCATGGCCAACTCCTGGAGATTGATGGACAGCCATGTTATAGGCGAGCTTGTCAGATAGGACAGTTTGAATTTTCAAACCACATGGACGGAGCCGAAGGCATGGCTCTTGAATACCGAGTTCGGCCTGATACTATTGTCTATACCCATGGAGAAGACAGAGAAATTGAGAGATATATCAGAAGCAGAACGGGGGACGGGATTCAAAGAGTAAAGTCCTTAGTCGGAAAGGAGGTGTCCTTATGAATATAGCCGAACTTGAACGGATTACATTGAAAGAAGAATGGGTGGCCGGAAGAGAGCTGTCTAGGAAACGTTGTCCGATATTTGGCATAGGAAAAGGAGGCCTGTCGGTTTCATTTGAAGCCAGATTTCCGAAAGATTCCGAGCTTTCTTTCTCGGGCCTTGATGATTTTCCGGAAAAATTTGACCCGTGGGAGTACATTCATAACAGCGACCATGTCAATTATAAGAAGGTTTATTATCCTGCCCTAGTAGAAGGTAGATTCAAAGAAAAGCTGGACAGAATAGGGAAGATATCAAAGATATTTAGTTCCTCATGTGATATGAAGGAAAAGAATAACATCAAAGGGGTCATGACTTTTTTACCATTTGTTGACGAGACAAAAATACCCAGTGAAAGGCACTCCATAGTCTTTTGGCTTAAGCTGGATGGAAGAAAACAGATGCCGTGGATTAGGATGGCCCGCCTCAACGAGAAAAGCAATTTTGAGTTCAGGTATCCTTCGGCCAGAATGGATATGTCATTCATATCTTTGGATTTTTTGACAAAAACAAAGGGTTTTGAGCCGGTTTTTGTCAAGGCCTTAAGTGATCAAGAGTATATTTATTTTGTTGTTGAGCTTGACCCGCAAAGTTTTTCGTCTGATGGTGAAAGTCTTACATCCATAGGCCTCAGAGTGAGAAAGGTCACGGAGGCGGAAGCCCCTATTCACCTGAGCATGGTTGTAAAAGTCTAACATTTTGAACCCCTGTCAATGGTATCTAGATACCATTGACAGGGGTGTTTTATTTTGCTATAATGAAGGCAGTATTAAGATACAAAACTTAACTTAGTGGAGGTGATAATGAAGTAGTTCTTGTGCCAATGCGAAATAGTTTTGTATTTTTTTTCAAACCAAAAAAAGAGAAAAGGAAAAGGAGAACAAGATGACGAATACTAACCCTGTAGTAGGCGAAAACCAGATTGCCGTCATTGACGGCAATCTGACACAGAAAGAGCGCAAGAGCGGTAAGACCTCTTCTTCAAAGAAGAAGGCCACGGTCAGGACATCAGGCCGGGCCAAGGCAACAAAGACGGCCACCGGATCAAATGGAACAACCGAGAAAGAGAAAACGACGCCCGAGGGCGTTAACGTTACCCCGAGTTCCGGCAGAATCGCAGTCAAGTTTATGCCGAAGCTGGCCGACATTGCCATGCCGGAAGCTCCGAGTGCAGAGGAGCTTCAAGAGGCGCGGAAGCGAAAGGATGAGTTTCTCGCCAAGATTGACGAGTGGATGCTGAAGCATGTGAGTGCTTGGAATGAATACCGCGAGAACGGCGAGTTGCTGGACTGCGGTCTCGAGCAAGCCGAAAAACTCGCAAATGACTGCCTTGCGCAGATTAGCAGGATGATTGCGTCAGGCAGCTGGAGGGCATCCGCGGCATTCTTTTGTGCCACTGTTTCTCTAGCGAAAGATTCGTCTCCGCTTGAATCTCGCAGCGACCTCATCTGGCTGGTGAAAGGATACAAGGAAGATGGCCGGAATTATCAGGGCCTCCTTGTGAACATGGGTATATTGTCCGAAGTGCCTCAAGAAGCGTTTCAAGAAAAGGCAAAGACCCAGGGTTCCGACCAGTTTTCCCTGAGGGTGCTCGGCCGTTCCTATGTTATGGAACGCCAGATTCTGGAGTCGGGCATCCCAAAGGAGAAAATTGATTCGGCCATCAAAAAGCTAGAGAGGATGGACGAGCTTGTCCGCAAAGACTACCGCGAACAGCAGGAGGGCGCCGAGAAGGAGCTTCGGGAATGGGCAAGTAAGCATGCCCTTGCTGAAAAGGATCTCGAGTCCGGAAAGCCGGGCCGAATCTTCCTCTATGTGCCTTCCGAAGAGGGCAACCTCAAGAGCCGCAGCGGTTACCTGGCTATTGAATCCCGAGACGGCTTATTGACCGTCAAGGGCGGCAGCCGAGGTCTTCAGAATTTTGGCTCTTCGGCCTCGGCCAATGGTGCTTTCTTTCCCGTTGATCAGCTTTGGCGGGGCAAGAAGGAAAACGGCAAGGTTGACTTCGGGGAATTCCTCGAAGGAGACCGCTACTTCAATTCGTTGGACATCGGCAAATTCGTCGTGCGGGGTATCAAGTATGCCCGGCGTGGCGAAGAGATGAAGGCCGAGAGGACCAAGAAGGAAGAGAAGAAGGCCGAGTTCAAAAAGCTCGCCGCCGAAAAGCGGACCGAGCTTAAGGATAAGGCCAGAGAGGGCAGTTTTCTCAACTTCCTTCTTCGGAAGCCGGGGTTGTACTTCTGCAACCCCATGTTCCCGGACGGGTACTTCTTCAACAAGAACACCGAGAAGAAGGTTTTTCAGACCTTCTTCCTCTTGGAGATCTTGGAGGACGGGCGGATGCAAATCCGCGATTACTTCAGGCACGGCGATGAGGGCAATGGCGGGCGGACGGAGATTTTCGAACCGTTTGCCAAAGAACCCTGGACGGTCGGCTTCAAGGGCAGTATTAATGGGGAGTATCCCCCTCTGCGTATTCTTCTTTTTCGCTGGGCCGGCTTTTGCGAAAAGCGACTGAGCGAGGAAGAGGCGTTGATTTGGGAACAGCACTTGGCCGAAAGGGCCAAGACCGAGTCAATCGGCGATGACAGCAAAAGTCCCTCCGGCAATATTGAGGAGCGGATTGAGGCCATCAAAGAGAGCTTTGCTCCTCTGAGTCTGGAAGCTCAGCAGGAGCTGGCCGCAGAATTGGCCGGCGAAGAGGACGTGTCGGATGTGAAGATGCCCGACCCGTCGGAAGGTCGTGAGAATTGACGGCCTAAGAGCAACCTATAACCCCCCCCCGGAGAGCGAACCATTACGGTTTGCCCTCCGGGGATTTTTTTTATGCAAAAGGGCCAGCCTATTGATGGACTGGCCCCGCGTAGCATATTTTAATAATTCAGCTATTTATTTTCAGGGATTTCTTCTTTTCTTTCCGGTTCGGCTTTAGGCTGTTCCGGCAGTGAACTTAGGGTTAAAAGCATTTTATGGTCTTGGGGTTCTATTGAAACAATGGCAATGCTCACCTTATCTCCAGGCTGAACAACGTCCTGGGGTTTTTTGCCGGCAAATTCAGACAACGGGATTAAGCCGATTATTTCCTCATCCAGCGCGGCTAAAGCGCCATAGTTATTAACCTTGGTTATGGTGGCATCCAGGGTCTGGCCAACCTGATATTTATTTTCAAGGCTTTGCCATGGGTCAGGCTTTAATGCTTTCAATGACAGGGATATTTTTGTGCCTTCTATGCTGATTATTTTTGCTTTTATCTCCTGTCCCTTTTTTAAATAGTCTCTGGGGTCGTCTACCAGTTTCCAGTCTATTTCTGATATATGTATTAAGCCTTCAACGCCGCGCTTCTTTGTTACAGGCAGAGCTTCACTTGGAGTCTCTTCTTTTTCTTCAGAAACCTTTTCGACTTCTGGCACTGCCACCTCGTCACTGTCTATAGATATAAAAGCTCCAAAGTCGGTGACTCCGGTTACCGTACCATCAACAGTGTCTCCTACTTTAAACTTCTCAAGCTCTTTTTTAAGCTGGTCATCTCCGACGGCCTTCTCGGAAACTATTAATTTATTCTCGCCCTCATTGAAGTCTATTATTTTTATTTTAACCTCTTTATTTTTAAGTTTTTGCAAAGACTGTACTATTTTGGTGGTGTCGCCGCCTTCAACTTTTGGATAATGTTCCGGATTAAGCTGAGATAAGGGCAAGAATCCCTGAACGCCATGGACTTCAACTATGGCGCCACCCTTATTTATATTAATTATTGACGTAGTTATAACTTCTTCGTCATCTTTTAATTTTTTTATTGATTGCCAGGCGGTTGTTTTTTGGGCTCTTCTTAAAGAAAGCTCCCTGAATCCGTCTTCCGTTTCTATGTCCATCAAAATAGAAGATATCTTTTCTCCGGGCTTGAGGTCTTTTTGCATACTAGGCTTGTCGTAAAACTCTCCCGGATAGACAATACCTGTGCCTAGAGAGCCAAGATCTACTAAAACCCCATTTTTGCTTACGCTTATAACTTCGCCATCAAGGGTGTCTCCAATTTTAGGCAAATCAAAATTAGCCTGGCTAAGCAGGTCTTTCATTGTCAGCCCGTTATCACCGTCGGCTACTGTTTGTGTACTTAATTCCATAGTTTTCGTAATATAGCATAGAAGCTTGCCATGAGCAAGCCAATTTAAAATTTAAAATTTAAAATTTTAAAATCAAAGAATCAGGTCAATCATAAGTGATATAAGCTGCAATAAAAGATTGGACATTCTCGCTTTATTTGGTATAATTTTCATATGACTATAACCTGGTATGGACATAGCTGCTTCCGTTTTGAGAGTAAGGGAGTGAGCATTTTGGTTGATCCGTTCTCAAAAGAGATAGGATTGAGGCCGCCCAGAATGGCCAAAGATAACATAATCATGGCGACTCATGAACATTCCGACCATAATAATATCGGGGACCAGGAGAACGCGCTAATAATAAGAGGTCCCGGTGAATACGAAAAAAGCGGAGTGCAGATGGAGGGCGTATCATCTTTTCATGATGAAGAGGAAGGCAAGCTAAGGGGCCTGAACACTATCTATGTTATCAGGACGGAGGATATTAAACTGTGCCACCTTGGAGATCTGGGCCAAACCGAATTAAGCGAGGAGCAACTGGATATCATCGGTGATATAGATATATTATTAATTCCTGTGGGAGGAAAATACACCATTGATGGCAAGCAGGCAGTTAAGATAGTCAGCCAGATAGATCCGAAGATAGTAATCCCGATGCATTATAAGATTAAAGATTTGAAGGTAGATGTTGCCGGACCGGAGCAATTTTTAAAAGAAATAGGAATAAAGCCGGAGCAGGTAGAGGGCGGATATAAAATAAATTCTAAAACATTACCGGTCGATGAAACTAAATTAGTTATGTTCAAAATTTAGCTAAAATAAGTAATAAGTTAATAAAGTAAAAAGTTCATAAAGAACAGATCTCAAACTTTATAAACATTATAAATTTTATAACTTTATAAACTAAATGCCCAGTATTCTCAAAGAAATTCATGGCCAGCCCGAACATGTCAGAGCTGTGTTTATGTGGACTTCGGTTGTCATTGTATTTTCTTTTGTCGTTTTCGGCTGGGTCAGCTCAACCAACGACAAAATATACGCATTGATAAATCCGGAAGAAGCTGCCCAGGAACGAGTTCTTGCTGAAGCGGAAAAAGCAAATCAACCGTCGTTGTTCGCGGCTATCGGCAACTCTTTGGCCGGGCTTAAGGATAATGTTTTGGGCCTAATTGGTGTTGAAGACTTAGGGAAATCGTTCAGCAATAATCAGCCCGACGTAGAGCCACAGAAATTACCGGTCACAGAGTAGGCGTCTACCAATTACTAATTATATACGAATATACTAATTTGTTTTTTTATTAGTATATTGGTGATTTTATTGGTAATTAGTAGATTATATTTTGGCTACACTTGATACAAAAATTTTACCTCGGCCAATCGTAGAGGAAATGCGCGAATCTTATCTTGATTACGCCATGAGCGTTATTGTAGGTCGCGCTTTGCCTGATATAAGGGATGGCTTGAAACCGGTTCACCGGAGAATTTTATATTCCATGCAGGAGATGGGTCTAAGGCCCGGAGCTAAATATCAAAAATCGGCCAAGGTAGTCGGTTATGTATTGGGTCAGTATCATCCTCACGGAGATACTGCCGCCTACGACTCCATGGTTCGCATGGCCCAGGATTTCTCTTTGCGCTACCCGTTGGTTGATGGGCAGGGAAACTTCGGTAGCATAGACGGCGACCCGCCGGCGGCTTATCGTTATACTGAATCAAGATTGGCTCCCATATCAGAGCTGATGCTTGCCGATATAGACAAAGATACCGTTGATTTCGTTGATAACTTTGACGGGACAACAAAGGAGCCCTCTGTTTTGCCGACTAAGATTCCTAACCTTTTGATTAACGGTTCAATGGGTATAGCCGTAGGTATGGCGACTAATATTCCGCCTCATAATCTGGGAGAAGTTTTAGACGGAATGGCACTGCTTATTGATAATCCGGATGTCGGATTTGATGAATTGACCCAAGTAATCAAGGGTCCTGATTTTCCTACTGGAGGAACTATATACAATCAAAAGGATATAGATGGAGCATATGCTACCGGCAAAGGCTCTATTGTAATGAAGGCAACTGCTGAGATTGCGGAGTCAAGTAAAAAGGGATTTCAGATAATAGTTACCGAGGTGCCCTACCAGGTGAATAAAGCCGATCTCATTACTAAAATGGCGGAGCTGGTAAAAGATAAAAAAATAGACGGCATAAGAGATGTCAGGGATGAGTCCGATAAAGACGGCCTAAGAATTGCCATAGACTTAAAGCAAGATGCTTTCCCAAAGAAAGTACTGAACCAGCTTTATAAATACACCGAAATGCAGAGGTCGTTCCACGTGAATATGCTTGGTTTAGTGGACGGCATTCAGCCTCAGATATTTGGGCTTAAGTTTTTCCTTGAAAAATTCTTGGAGCATAGAAAGATTGTAGTAACTAGGAGAACCAAATTTGAATTAAGGAAAGCCGAAGACAGAGCCCATATTCTGGAGGGCCTCAAAAAAGCCCTGGACCATATAGACGAGGTTATCAAAGTAATTAAGAAGTCAGCTTCGCGCGACGATGCTTTTAGGAATTTGATGCAAAAGTTTAAATTTTCAGAGAGGCAAACCAATGCTATTTTAGACATGAGGCTCCAGACCTTGGCAGGACTTGAAAGGAAGAAGATAGAAGACGAGCTCGAAGAAAAGAAAAAACTTATAGCCGAGCTGAGGGCCCTGCTGGCCAGTCCTAAAAAGATTCTGAGTGTGATCAAGGACGAGTTCAAAGAAATAAAAGAAAAGTTCGGTGATGAAAGAAAAACAAAAATCATCAAAAATGCCGTCAGAGAAATAGGCGATGAGGAGCTTGTACCGGAAGAAGATTCTTTGTTTGTAATAACCAGAGGTGGATATATTAAACGCATGTCCCCGGACACACTCAAAGCTCAAAAACGCGGCGGCAAGGGGCTTGTTGGTATTGCTACCAAAGAGGAAGATGTAGTCCAGAATTTTTTCCTTGCCAATACTCATGATAATCTGATGTTTTTCACTAACTCAGGAAAGGTTTTTCAAACCAAGGGATACGAGGTGCCTGAATCAGCCAGACAATCTAAAGGCAAATCGTTGGCTAATTTTCTTCAGATATCTCAGGGGGAATCTGTAAGCGCCGTTGTCCCAGTTTCTAAAAATGAGAAAAAATTGTACCTGTTTATGGTAACTTCGGAAGGCGTTGTTAAAAAAGTTGACTGTGAAGAATTTGCTAATGTCAGGCGAAGCGGGATGATAGCTATAAAGTTAAGTCAGGGAGATGAGCTCAAGTGGGTGCTCGGCACTTCCGGCGCAGACGAGGTGGTAATTGTTACTTCTGACGGCAGCGCCATCAGATTTAAAGAAAATGACGTAAGGCCGATGGGACGCGGAGCCGCCGGCGTTATCGGTATCAGACTTGACGAGGGGGCTAAAGTCGTTGGAGCGAGCTCGTTTGTGGCAGGAGCGGTAAAAGCACTCAAGCTTTTTGTAGTGATGGCCAATGGTTATGGCAAAAGAACGGACTTGGCTTCTTATAAGCTTCAAAAACGCGGCGGCAAGGGGATAGCTACAGCTAAAATTACTTCAAAAACAGGGGAGATAGTTTTTGCCAATGTTACTTCAGAAGAAGACTCCGATATTATAGCCATATCAACCAAGGGCCAGGTCATAAGGACCGAGCTTAAGAGCATTTCTGTCTTAGGCAGGGCAACGCAAGGTGTTCGTATAATGAAGCTGGATGCATCGGACAAAGTTGCTTCAGCCGTGATTGTATAAAGTCAAATATTTGGTAAAACACTGAGAACAAAACAAAGGGCACCTTTGCATCTGCAAAGGTGCCCTTTGTTTTAAAATCCGCCGACTAGGCGGACTTTGTTGTGCACAGTTATGTTTTTTTGTTGGTGGTATGACTGATATACTTAATATAATAAAATTACGAAGAATATCTTTTGGATAACATTCTAACTCAAGTTAACCCTCTGGCAGGCAAGCCGATTGGTACCGGCGGTTTTTTAGATCCTCAAAAAGTAGTAATGAGTTTTGGCATCAGAGAAGGCATGAGGGTGGCCGATTTTGGTTCGGGCGCGGGATATTTTACGATACTGGCCGCAAAAATTGTAGGACAAGGGGGTAGAATAATAGCAATAGACATTATGGATGATGCCTTGGCTACCTTGAGGGCAAAAGCAAGCGCCGAAGGCATAACTAATATAGACACGGTCAAATCAAATCTGGAAGTGCCGGGAAGTTCGGGTATAAATAATTCTTCTCAAGATATGGTTCTAGCGGTTAATGTACTTTTTCAATCGGAAGAAAAAATTAGTATCATTAAGGAAGCTCACAGGGTTTTAAAGGATAATGGCAGGATGATTTTGATTGATTGGCAAAAGGGCACTGGAGGTTTCGGTCCTCCTGATGACCTACGTTTAAATTCGGAGGCCATGAAGAGTCTGGCCGTAGAAGCCGGTTTTGAATTGGAGGCAGTTATAGATGCCGGCGTATTTCATTATGGATTTGTATTTAAAAAAACATAGTTAATAACAAGCCGTAAGAATAAGCCATAAGCAGTAGACCGAAAGCTTATAGCTTATAGCCTATAGCTTATAGCTTTTTGTCACAAACAAAATTATTCATAATTGCCGGGATTGCAGTAGTAGCCGTAATAGGCTTATTGCTTTATTTGGTGCTGGGCAATGTTAATTTGCAAAGCGATGGGGAGCCAATTACGCTTCAGTTCTGGGGTGTCTTTGATAGTCGCCAGGCATTTGACGTGGCGATAACTGAATACCAAAAAATAAATAAGAACGTAAGAATAGTCTATAGACAATTAAATTTTGAAGACTATGAGAAGGAGCTCATTAACTCATTTGCAGCCACCACGGGACCTGATATCTGGATGATACATAATACTTGGGTGCCCAAGCACGGTAATAAGATATCAGCATTGCCCCAGGCAGGAAAAGAGCCGTTACCTACTCTTAAAAACTTTCAGGATCAGTTTGTGGATGTTACCGCTTCAGACCTCATTTCAAACGGCCTGATAGCGGGGTTACCGTTATATGTTGATACGTTAGCCCTTTATTATAATAAAGATCTTTTTAATTCTGCCGGCATATCTTCTCCGCCTGCCACCTGGGAAGAATTTAATACTGATGTCGGCCGGCTGACGGCTCTTGATAACAAGGGTAATATATTAAAAGCCGGCGCCGCCATCGGCACTGCCCGAAATATCAACCGCTCAACGGATATCCTGATGCTTCTAATGCTTCAAAGCGGAGTTAAGATGACGGGTGATAACAACTTTTCAGCAACTTTTGCCGCGCCCGTACAAAACCAGAACATAGGGGAAGTCGCTTTGCAATATTACACTGACTTTTCAAACCCAACCAAGAAGAGTATATACACCTGGAATGGCTTACAGCATTACTCCATTGACGCGTTTACTAACGGGGAGTCTGCCATGATGTTTAATTATTCTCACCATATTCCGACAATCAGGGACAAAGCCGCAAGATTTAATTTTGGCGTAGCCCCTATGCCCCAAATCGTAGGCAGTCCGGTAAAAGTTAATTATGCTAATTATTGGGCCGTGACTGTTTCAAAATCTTCACCGCAGGTGCTTGAAGCCTGGAAATTTTTAACCTATCTTACTTCCAAAAACGGCATCACCGCGTATCTTCAGGAAACGGGACGTCCACCGGCCAGACGCGACTTGGTTGAAGAACAGAAAAACAAACCCGACATAGGAGTTTTTGCGGAGCAGTCATTATCGGCACGCTCCTGGTATCAGGTGGATAATGCAGCCATAGAAGGAATCTTTGCCGATATGATAGATGATGTTAATTTTGGGCGCAGGACTATCAGCGAAGCGCTTAAGACCGCCGAGAGCCAGGTGAATGTTCTGATGAGAAGAGCGAGAGAATAGCAGTAAAATTAAATTTTAAATTATAAATTTTAATTCAATTTTAAAATTTAAAACTTAAAATTTAAAATTCCGTGAGCAGATCTAAACGAGTAATTAATTTTATACTATTAGCCATTTTTTTGGTTAGCGGTTTTTTGATTTTATCTGACACGGTTCATGCTGCAGGCTTGGTTCCCTGTGGCGGAGATGATGAACCATTCTGCACTAAGTGTCACATTTTCGTTCTTATTCAGAATATAGTTAATTATCTTGCTAACACCCTTGTACCGCTTATAGCCACCCTCCTGGTAGTCATAGGCGGCTTTATGATGCTTCTGGGCGGTGCCAAGCCGGCCATGTTTGCTAAGGGTAAAGAACTTTTTTGGAATGTTATGATTGGGCTTTTAATATTTTATAGTGCGTGGATGATAACCAATACTATTTTGCGTTCATTGGCCGGAGAGAAAGATCCTTTTAAGGCCTGGAATCAGATTGAGTGTTCCGAAAGCATTATTCAAAGCAGTCTTGACCCGGCTAAGTATACTTACGGTTGTCTTGCCGCAGATAACAAATATGCTTGCGCAACCGAAGGATTGTCAGACACGGATTGTTCATCTGCTGCGGGATGCGAAGGCAAAAGCTGTACACCAATGGCCAAGACTACATGCGGAACATCCGCTTCCGGCAGTACGCTGGCCAGTGCCCAGCTTGCCCAGGAGATATTAAGCACAGCCGGCATAGGCGCCTCAAGCGCCGCTGACTGTCCGGGATTTAATGCTATAAATAATCTTAATGAAATGGCAAACGGCCAGCTCCCCAACGTCTGCTCCCCGACTTGCAGTTGTGTGCCGGGAGGAACGAGCGGAACAGTAACCGTTAACTCAGTAATCTTAGAGGGCATGCTTTCTTTGAATCAATGGATGAAAGAAAATGGCATATCCGGTGGATTTACCATAACTTCTTTGACTACCGGTCAGCACTCTGCCGGTTCAGCCCATTATCAAGGCAGGGCCGTTGACATTGTTTTATCTTCCGGTAATCCGACAGACAGTCAAAGAGCGAGAGATTTTTTGAATGGATTTGGTGGCAGCGGCACGGCTTTTTGTGAAGATAGCGCAGGCAAGGCGGTTTCTGATTGCAGTACTTCGGACCATATTCATTGGCAGTTATAGGAAGCATGAAGTATGAAGATGGAATTAGGAAGTATGGCTAATAAGAGAACCATAATTCATAATTCGTAATTCATAATTCAGCAATTTCATTAGTAATAAAAATATTTTATTTTCAATAGTTTTTGCATTATTTGTTTTTATTTTGCTGCCAAGCGTGGTCCTCGCTGCTTTTCTGGATCCGCCTTTAGATCTAAAAGCGGAATGCAATTCCGACGGCACGAGCGTAACCTTGAGTTGGACAAGTACTAGATTCGACCATACCCATGATCTGCGGGTTGACTTCAAACCAAATAACGGTTCTTCCTGCAGAGACGGGTGGTTCTGTTCAGACCCTCCGGATAAGCTGGTCCGTCTAGCTGGCACATCTTTGACTATGGCCGTTACGCCGGGGGCTTACTATGATTGGTGGGTACATAGTGTTTGGGCGGATTCTTTAGTTGGCGCACCTTCTTATGGTAGTTTTACCTGCCGACCTACGCCCAAGGGAGATATTAATGCCAGCCCGACATCGGTAAACATATGTTCACCTGCTACCAGTGGCTCAACCACATTGTCCGGCAGTGCTAATGTGTCTTGGGATGTAAGGCAAGGCAGTTCAACGGGGGCGCTAGTTAAAAGCGGTAATGCCGGTAATTTTTCTTTCAGTGCGACCGTAGGTATGGTTGGCACTACCTTTTATCTTGCCCAAGCTAATTCTGTCACGGTTCTGGACAGTGTTGTTATAAACTCTACCGCAAATGGATGTAGCCCGCTTCCTGCCGGGTGTACCGACATTGACGGCTCAGGTTCTATCAATGAGCAAGACTGCAGAGATTCACGTAATGCCACTTGCACTCTTTGCTCCGTAGGAGAGACTCCGGGAGAGATTTGCAATAATAATGGTTTCTGCGATTCCGGGGAAACTGTCGAAAATTGCTTAGGAGACTGTTTTGTAGGCCCGCCCGCGCCCGAAGGCGGCACAACGACCGGTCCATATAAGCCCCCTGCAGCAAAGGAGTTCAAATTTAGCCTGACGGATAAAATAGGACTGGGAACGCCGGAAGGATTAATAGGCGCCATTACCACCTGGATATTTAATGTAGGTATTACTGTAGCTTTTATAATTATTATTTGGGCGGGCATTAAAATGCTGACCGCCGCAGGCAATGATGCCCAGTTTAGACAGGGAAGAGAAATGCTAAAATATGCTATTATTGGTTTAGCGGTAATATTTATAGGCGCCGGATTCGTGTCATTGGTTAAGAATTTTTTGGGGGCAAGCTAGATCAGGAATTAGGAATCAGGAATTAGGAATCAGGGTTTTTCCCATAATTCATAATTCATAATTCATAATTCGGAAAAGACATAAAAAATAAACTGATATTTTTATATATCGCGATAGCGAGCCTGATGTTGCTAGCAGGCCCTGTCCATGTCTCCGCTCTTACCTTTGAAAACCCTATCGCCTCAAACGATCTTACAGAACTGGCAGAAGTAATAGGCAAGTGGATATTTAATATATCCATACCTATTGGTGTTGGGGTTATTATTTACGCCGGAATTTTGATGCTCACTGCCGGTGGGAATGTTGCGAGATTCGCTCAAGGTAAAAAAGCGTTGCTTTACGCGGTTATCGGCCTTGCGGTAATATTTATAGGTAACGGATTTATTGATTTGGTGAAAAGCATATTGGACCTTAGAAGCCAATAATTTTAAAATTCAAATTTTAAATTCCTGCCTGCCGGCAGGCAGGTTAAGGCAATACTTAATTTTTTAACATTTTAATTTTTAAAATTCATTTAAAATTAAAAATTTAAAATTAAAAATTAATTCGTGGGTGATTACATTCCTGACAGGGGTCGTGTTTTTGTTGCCATTATTTGTTTTCGCTCAGCAGGGCCAATACGACGACCTTAAAATACAGGATGTTTTCAATATCGTTTCCGGTCTTGTCTGCTGGTTGTTCAATACCGCCGGCCTGTTGCTTGTTATATTTGCCATTGTAGCCGGAGTAAAGTTCCTAACGTCGGGAAGCAACGCGGCACAGGCGGGAGAAGCCCGTAAAGCCCTTTTGCAGGTGTTTATAGCTGCCATAGTAATATTTGGCGCCGGTGTTATAATAGTTTCAGTAGCGAACTTCTTGGGTGCGAATGTTTCAATAACCCCGCTTTCCTGCTAGCAGGCATCATATCCTTACATTTTTTAAATAAAAATATTAATTTCAGCGCCAACTATCTGCCGAAATAAATTAAAATATTAGGCATATTCTCGGCGCACCTACGGTCTTGAATATAAAAACGCTTAAATTAGTAGTCGTTAGCCTGGCAGTATTATTTGTTCCCCTGCTGGTTTTTGGCCAGGGAGTATATCAGCCAGCGCCTCTTCAGCCGGCCCCAACCAATGTGGTTAGTGGTCAGGGGGACCCTATCACCCTACAAGATATTATTAATACGGTTGGTTCCGTGGCCCAATTTATGTTATTTGTTGGCGCCTTGATTGCAATCATCTTCATAGTTTATGGAGGTATAAAATATATGTCAGCCGGGTCTAATTCTTCTGCGGCAGCTGATGCCAGGCAGACAATATTAAACGGCCTGATAGGCGCAATTATAGTTATGGGAGTAGGAGTGTTACTTGCAACAGCCCAATATATATTTAATGGCATAACAAGAGGTTTTCTGTAAACAAGGTTTAATTCTAAGTAACGAGATGGTATTAAAAAATTCAAAAATTAATTTTATCACAGGTTTGATTTTGGCCACGATACTATTTGCCATGCCACTTGGCGTTTTTGCCCAAGAAGAGGGCGGAAATGAGCTTCTGCCCGGTACTCCTATAACCCTTCAATCTATCCAGAATTCCGTCAGAGACATAGCACAATTCATGATATATATCGGTGCCCTCATCGCCATAATTTTCATAGTCTATGGCGGTATAAAATATATGTCGGCAGGGCCTAACGCCACTCAGGCTGCGGCCGCTAGAGACATAATCAAGAATGGGTTAATAGGGGCCATCGTGGTGGCCGGAGTCGGCACTCTGCTTGCTACGGCTAAGTATATTCTTAACTTTTTGACCGGGTCGGCCTAGGGTAGGGCTTGGCAAATAATGCCCTTTACACATCTTTTTTAAAAATTTTTCAACATATTTCAATATGTTTCTAAATTTTCATTTCGCCTCGCACTAAATTTTTAAAAAATCTGTTGCAAAAGCACTATTTGCCAAGCCCTAGAGTGTTGATAGTGTTTTGATTCATGATGGATTCATGATATGATGATAAAAGTTGCTAGTTAATTTAAATGAGCGGGACATAGGACTCTCGGCAACTGAATGTAGAGCAGTCCTTGGTCGCATTGCCTGCTTTAATATTTTTAAGTAAGAGAATAGGGGAATGAGAATGATTTTTCACCTTGTAAAACAGGTGACAGAGCTTAAGCATTATTCTCGTCTTCCTGTCTCTTGTTAAGTTTATAAACATGAACAAAGTTGTTTTATACATGAGAAAAGCACTCCCTTTGCTGGCCATTGCCTTGTTTGTTGTGCCGGTATTGGTTGGTGCCCAGGTAACCCAGCCGAATATTGATGAGCCAACCAGTCCGATTACCGGTGATGAGATAACCCTTCAGGATATTACGGATGTTATTGGCAATATTGCCAACTTCTTAATAGCCATAGGCGTTATCATCGCCATAATCTTCATTGTTATCGGAGGCATCAAATATATGGCTTCAGGCGGTGATCCTGGAAAGGCCGGAGAGGCCAGGTCAATGGTTATCAATGGTTTGATTGGCGCAGCTATCGTATTAGGTGTCGGAGTATTATTGGCAACAGCTGAATATATTCTTGGCGCTATTTCAACCGGAAATCTTTAGGATTTAGATTAAGAAATCAAAAACGCCCCTCTGGGCGTTTTTGATTGGCGACATTCCTAAATTGCATACACTTTTCACATATGTGAAAAGTGTATGCAATTTGTGTAAAGACAATATCAGCTATTGCCAAAGTGCATCTTATGATTAATAATTTTAATGGGCACGTGGCGAAACGGCAGACGCGCTAGTTTTAGGGACTAGTGGGAGAAATCCCGTGGAGGTTCGAGTCCTCTCGTGCCCACAAAGCAATGGTTTGCTTTGTGGCAGGACGAGAACGCTTTTTAATTTCCCCCAACCCTAAGCGAGAGTAACCCCGCTTTTATTTTATTGGCCCAGTAGCTACAAATAAATTGTAATTTTTGAAATTTTACGTAATAAAAAATCGGGATGCCTTTAGGCAGGGACCCGATTTTTTATCTTGGAATAATAAGAAAATTACAATATTATTTGTCTGCGCAGGACTCCAAAAATAAAAGTGGGATTACTCGAGCGGATTTCTCAAAGTTTCAAATTCGCTCGGTGCCTTGTAGGAAGAATAGAATTTTTCAGTTTTTTCTTCACCGTCGGCATAGGTAACAGTACGACTGAATACCGCTTTCAAGGCTCCTTCTGGTGTTATGTCATAGTAGCTTGGTGGCGAGACTACCGTCTTCCTGCCGTCGCCTGAACTATAAAGCTCAAATAAGAGCTTAGTGCCTGTTATGCCGGCCTCAACTAAGATGTAATTGCCGGTATCATTTTTAAATTTCAGGTCAACTACCTCCGGATAGATGGTGGCGTCAAATCCTTGCGGAGTATAATATCTAACCGGTAAAGAGTGTGATTTCCTTTCAGTTATCGGCAATCCTGCGTTTATAGCCGAACGAAAGATTGTCGTGGATACCTGGCAAACGCCTCCGCCATACTCCGGTATTAGCTTGTCGCCCTTAATGACAAGCTCTGCTTTATAGCCTGTGCTGGCATCCACTTCCCCGAGTAATTCGTTGAATGAAAATTCTACGCCCGGCTCTACAAGGACACCGTCATATATTTTAACTGCAGTTGTTATATTATGTATTCTCGCCGCTGACGAACCCGTAAAATCAGACTCGCCACGGCCTATCAGCTTAGTTATGCCGAGGATATTTAACTTCTCCAAAGTAATATTAGGTGTTATTTCACTGAAGGACAGGCTCGCTTCGTTGCTTCCGGCACGAATTACATGAGCTATCTGTTCTGTAGTTTTGTTTAGGTCAAGAAACCTGCCGTTTTTTGCCGGTGCGGTTTCGTTGATGATACCATTTTTAATATCAAATTTAGCGTTTATCGGTTTTTTATTAATTTTTTCCGACAGCTCGGTGAGGTAGGAAAGGATGGCAGTCTGATTTGGCACAAGCTGGGTTTTCCCGAAGCTTCTTTTTATTTCCATTTGCCAATTTTTTACGATATCTTGTCCCGGCTCAATATGTTCGTCGCCGGACGAAAGGATAAAATTTCCGGACGTTGCCAGCCGGACATTATTTGAGAAGTCTTTTGTTATTATTTCAGTGCCAGGGACCTGATTTAGCGAAAGCCCACGTCTCCAATTAAATGCCAAGATTAAGACATTAGCGGTTATGAGCGTTAGGATTACGCAGAGACTTAATTTTCTGTTATTTCTAATTTTCATGTATCTAAATATTAACATAAAAATACAGCTGTCACCCGACTAGCCCCGCACCTTTTGTGGAATAAAGTTAGGTTAATATAAAAGGCAGTCATCGCCCGACTAGTAAGCCGGGCGATGACTGCCTTAATTCGGAATTTCTAAATCACTCATCTGAGCGATGACTGCTGATGATGTTATTTTTTTGCTTTGGGCATTTTTATTGTTAAGATTCCGTTTTTGATGGATGCCTTAGCCTTGTCAACGTTTATCTCTTCGGGAAGTATCACGGTTCTTGAGAAGGGCCCCCAGTAAAGCTCCTGCCAGTCATAGTCTGATTCTTTTATTTTTTCATCCGGCTGGCGGCTCCCTCTTATTGTTACCATGTCATTGTTTATGGTGATATCCAGCTCATCGGCTGAAACCCCGGCGATGGTTGATTTTATGACCACGTCGTCTCCGGTTCTGTAAACATCTACGGTCAGGGTTCCTTCTTCGTCTTCCTTATCTTTTTTCTTGCTCTTCGCCGCCACTAAATCAGCAGTCGTCTCTCCGGACGGCTCTTCAATGATATCTTCGGAAGATTGTTCAAGAAAGTCATTCATATTCTTATTATACTATAATCCTGAAGATTTTATGAAAAACTAGTAGTGGACAACGCACGCTTGTTTATTTTGGCGAATAATATTGAAATTAGCATGGCCATAATAACCAGTAGTCCTATAAGATATATTATTCCAAGAGAACTTGCAGAATGGGTAAGTATTATAATATTAAAAGTGGCGTGGAAAAAGGTAGCTAAAAGCAAGCCGATTGTAATAAGTTTTTTACTGTGGTGGCTATAGAACCAGGACATAGCCAAAAAATATCCGACGATAGCTGATGATAAAGCATGTAAAAGTGTAGCTCCCGCAAAACGAAGAGACCAGATCTGAAGCGCGACTACCAGGCCCTGGTCTATCGCCTGGAACATCACCAGGATGTTTTCTATTGCGGCAAAGCCGAGTCCGGCTACTATCATGTAAATCATAGCGTCTATCGGTTCATCAAACTCGTTATTGTGAAGGACTGTATATTTTACGGCCATGTATTTCACGTACTCTTCAATAAAAGCAGCAACTACAAAGAACAGTATTGAGTCAGACGTTGAGAAGGCCGCTGACACCGAGGATCCTAATCTTGAGAATATCCATTGAGCGACAATTGCCAGGGGCGCCAGCAGGATTGCCACGAAAAAAACACGCGCTATTAGATATGCCGGTTCGGGGTGGGTATCTTTCTTAAGATAGAAACTTAGCCAAGCAAAACTTGGGACTAAACCAAGTCCGGCCAACATTAAAAAAGTATAAAAAGTCACTAATTAAATTATAACACGAGGCGCTATTTTTGGGCGGGCCATTCCTCCACAAGCAATAATTGCTTGTTTTTTATAGGAAGTTTTGAGTATATCTCTTCGGTTATGAAAGGCATGAAAGGATGAAGGAGTTTTAAGGATATTGTCAGTATCTCCAGCAGCATTTTTTGGGCGGATGATTTGACGGTAATGTCTTCGCTGGCCAGCCTGGTCTTTGATTCCTCCAATATTTTATCTGCAAAGGCGTGCCAAACGTAGTGATATATTTTTTCAGCAGCCAGATAAAATTTAAAATTCCCCATGTCTTTCGTCATGTCTTTTATAATTATATCCAGTTCATCCAATAAGGTTTTATCTTCCGGAGTAAGGGGAGTCTTAGTGTCAATCTCTTCCGGTAAACTCATTAAAACAAACCGGGCAATATTCCAAAGTTTATTTGCAAAGTGTTTATATGCTTTGAACTTTTCAGGAGAAACCTTGCTGTCGTTGCCGACGCTGGTGCCTATAATCATTGCCATTCTGACGGCATCCGTTCCGTAGAGGGCTATCATATCAAGGGGGTCTATATTGTTGCCGAGTGACTTTGAGATTTTCCTGTTTTTTTCATCTCGGACCAGCCCGTGAAGATAAACAGTTTTAAATGGAATATCTTCAAGTAAGAACTGAGACATTAGAATCATCTTTGCGACCCAAAAGAATAAAATATCATAAGCAGTCTCCAGGACGTTTGTCGGGTGGTATGTCTTTAGGTCAGATGTTTGATTAGGCCAACCAAGCGTTGAGAATGTCCAGAGACCGGACGAAAACCAGGTATCTAATGTATCGGAAAATTGCTCCCACCCATCTCCCGGAGGACGGATCTTGCTTACGACGTAATCCGGCATTTCGTCGCCCTGCGGTGCAGGAGGGCGATACCACACAGGAATTCTGTGGCCGTACCATATTTGTCGCGATATACTCCAGTCCCTAAGGTTATCTATCCAGTTCAAATATATTTTTTCAAATCTTTCGGGTAATATTTTTATTTTTCCGTCATCAATAACTTCCCGCATCAGCTCTTTCAGGGTTTTATTATTCCGAGATTTTATCGGTTTGTTAACATCAACAAAAAATTGGTGGCGCTTGGGCAGGGGTTCAATTATTCCGCCCGAACGTTGTGCCTTGGGGATATTTTGGTCAACTAATTCCTCTTTTTCCAGAAGGCCCCCGTCTCTGAGGTATTTAATAATTATCTCCCGGGCCTCAATGGTTTTTTTACCTTCAAGAAGTGGTCCGGCTTCTTTGCTCATGCGGGCATATTCGTTTATAACCTGACGGCTTGGTAGATTGTGCCGACTCGCAATTTCAGAGTCAACAATACTGTGTGCGGGGGTTACTCCCAGGGCCCCGGTACCAAAATTAGGATCAACGAACGGGTCGCCAACTATTTTCAGAGATAATTTAACTCCTGCGAATTCAAAATCAAAAACTTTTCCGATGTATTCTTTGTAGCGTTTGTCGTCGGGATGGACGGCAATAGCTGTATCTCCGACTTTAGTTTCGGGTCTTGTGGTGGAAATGGCTATGGGTAAATCTTTAGAATATTTAAATGTATAGAGAGTAGTTTTTCCCGGCTCATATTCTATTTCATCATCTGAAACTACGGTCTGTCCCTTGGGGTCCCAGTTAATAACCTTTCCTTTTCCCATGTAAATTAGGCCCGCTTCGTGCATCTGCACAAAGGCCTCCTGAACCGCCTCGCTGCGTTCTTTATCAAGGGTATATGTAAGTCGTGACCAGTCCAGCGACGCGCCCATGGTCCTCATCTGTTTGATAATCGTACTTTGATTTTGCAGGGCGAATTCATTAACAAGATTAATAAATTCATCTTTTTTTTCTGCGTAGTCGTTACGGTTTATTTTTTTGTCTTTTATAAATTTAGTTTCAGTCGCGATTGAGGCGTGATCGGTACCCGGTAGCCAAAGAGTCTTTTTGCCGCGCATGCGTTCAAAGCGAATCATGATATCTTGAATGGCTAACATGAGGGCGGAGCCCATGTGTAAGGCGGCAGTTACGTTTGGCGGGGGCAGAACAATGGAGAAGGGCTCCACATGCCTCTTCGGTAATTTATCAGGATTAAAAAATCCGGACTCTTCCCAGAGTTTGTAAATTTTTTCTTCTGTCTCTTTGGGGTTATAATTTTTTGGTAATTCGTTTGACATAACCGTTATCTATAAATTAGCATTATAAAGGTTGTTTTTACAAACGATAAGGATGGCAAGAATGCAAGACCAAGAAACAGAAAATACCGAAAAATTAATAGGGCATTACCATGATGGGGGAAGAATTATAATTAGAAATGATGAAGCCAAAAACCTAGAGGACTGGCTTTTACGTCAAGTAGGATTTTTTAAGAGATTTTTAGCAAAATATCTTTATCTGGTTCCATTTGTGGGGAGATTTAGTGAGGCCGAATCACTTAAAGACACAAGATATTATTTAATTTTTTGTCGTGTATGTGAGAGGTTCTGTGTCGGCCGAACCAGTGGATATTTTGAGATTATCCACTGTTCGTTTTGTAGTCCAATTCATAGCGATAATCTGGATATTGGTTATAACGAGCTACAAGAGCTTTCAAGGATTTTTCCTGCCAGTCCGCATGAGACAAAAGTTTTGTTCAGACTAACTCCCAATTAGCATCTGCCTCAATATCGTCAAGCTTATAGCTTATAGCTTTTAGCTTATAGCTTTGGTAGGCCGCCATGGCTATCATTGCCGCGTTGTCGGTCGTATATTCCATCTCCGGTATAGAAACCGGAGTTTTTATTTTTGCGGCTTCTTTTTTTAGAGTTTCCCGGAGCAGCTTGTTGGCCGACACTCCGCCTGAAAGCATTATTGATTTTGCTTTAAATTCTTTGGCGGCTTTCAAAGTTTTATAAACAAGCACATCAATGATTGCTTGCTGGGCCTCGGCAGCTATGGCGGTTTTTAAGGCAGGAGATAGTTTTTTAGTTTTATTTTTCTCGTTTTGGCCCTTTACCAAATATAACACAGCAGTTTTGAGCCCGGAGAAGCTAAAGTCATAATCTTTTGAATATATCATCGGCCTCGGTAATGTAGGAATTTTAAATTTTAAATTTAAAATTTTAAATTTTTCGGCGGTAGCCGAAATAGCCGGTCCTCCCGGATATCCCAATCCTAAAATGCGGGCAATTTTATCAAATGCTTCACCGGCCGCATCATCACGCGTTCTGCCGACCAGTTTATATTTTCCGTGTCCGCTCATTAGTGTCAGCTCCGTATGCCCTCCCGAAACAATCAAACACAAAGCCGGAAACATTTTTTGGCCCCCATCTTTTTTGTAATTTGCCTGCCTGCCGAAGCCTCGGCGTAGGTAGGTAATTTGTAATTTGGATTTTACAGCAACTGGCCTAAGCCAATTGCTGTATATGTGTCCTTCAATATGATTTGTAGGAACAAGTGGCTTGTCATACTTTTTTGCCAGTTCCTTGGCAAAGTTTATTCCGCGCCAAAGAGCAACAGATAGGCCAGGACCGGATGTAACGGCTATTATATCTACATCGGCGGGGGATTTAAGACCGGCATCTTTCAGGGATTTTTTTAGAACTTTAGGCAGATTTTTTTCGTGTTCTCTGGCGGCTAGAGTTGGATAAACCCCGCCATATTTGCTGTGTAATTTTACCTGCGAAGAAATAGTGTTAGACAAAACAACCAAGTCTGGCTTGGCTTTGGCGCCCGTAACTTTTAACACGGCTATTGCCGTATCGTCACAAGATGTTTCAATGGCCAAAATTAGCATGGAGGAATGTTATCATTTTCCTTGATTTTGTTCAAAGCCGACGCCTTGGTCGGCTCCCCGACTTTTAACGTCGGGGTTTTTATGCTAAGTTATTTGAATTAAATGGCGCCATCGTCTATCGGTTAGGACAACAGCTTTTCAAGCTGTGAAGCGGGGTTCGACTCCCCGTGGCGCTGCCAATTATGGAACAAAAAGAAAATTTACCTGTTTCGGATCCACGGCAGAAAAAACAAAAACGGTGGGATGAAATAGCAACTCAAGTTGAAACCATCGGAGATAAGCTCGGGAAAGGAATTGACGGTGACATAAAAGAAACCGTTATTGCCTTTAGGGTCCTAAGTTTTGAGACGACAGCAAGTTGCGAAGGTCATCTTGGGTGGGGTGTAGCAAGTCCTTGGGTTGATATTGAGCCAGTGCCAAGAGGGCAAAGAGACGAATTGATTAAAAGATACAGGGTTGTGAATGAAGAAATTGAAAAAGAGGAAGCCCTAGATATGGAGTCAGAAAAACTGGGAGATCCATATGGTCAATTACATAAATTAGATGTTGAGCGAGACAATTTAGTATTACCAGAAATAAAAAGATTGGCAGGTCTGCTAGAAGAATTTTATGCAGGAAGGGACACGAATTTTGGTGCTCGTATTATTATGGATGTTCGTCCTTGGGCCGCTCATTTGCAATGCCAAGGCGCTGAAATTCAAAGAATAAATGAGCCAGATGTAAAAGCAAGAAGTTTAGAAAAATACCAAGCAGAATTTAAAGCGCTTACCGAATTCCTTAAGAAAAAGTATTTTGAAGCATAAGAGATGCGATTGGTTGTAAGTCTAGCTTAATAATAGCCTAATTTATAGTTCTGAACACATCCTGTAGCCCCTGCTAGTTGTCTTTTAACATAATCTCTAGTATTGTTTTCTCAAGATTTTTGACAATTCGCCAAGGAGGTAATTTTTATGCATTTCTACATTCACATACCGCTGCCCGAGGAATTAAAAAATAAAATTGAGGCATTCAGGCTTAGATATAATTGGCCAGCCAAGTCGGAGCCGCATATCACCCTTGTCCCGCCGTTGAAGCTTTTGGATGGCCATACGGGCCTTGAGATGGTGAGGGCGGTTGAGCTTGTTGCTAAAAAAACAAATCCTTTTCGGATAACTCAAAAGGGGGCAGGATATTTTGGCTATAAAGAAATAATTAACATAGGAGTAGAAAGAACCAACGATATTTTACTTTTACACAGAGACCTCCTGGAGGTAATCTCTGGCATACTGGAGCCGTCGCAGGGAGAATTTGCTGACCTCCCAAATCCGCACATTACGGTTGTTAGCTTGCCTTCGGATAAAGGAGGGGAGTTGTGGGAAGAGATAAAAAATGAAGATTTCTCCGGGGAATTTTTATGCGATAAAATTACACTCTTGCGAAGAGGGGATGACGAAAAGAAGTGGGCGGTCGTTCAAAATTTTGTTTTTGGCGTTTAGCCCCCTAATTAATAAGCAATAGGTTTAATAAAAAAAGAGCGCTTGCGCTCTTTTTAAAATACTTCAAGGTTATTCAAAGCTTCTTCCAGGCCCTGTTCATCACTTTCCATTAGGTATTGATATGGGTTCAGGCTTCCCAGTTTTTTATCCGCACTAGGGCCGTGCTGGTACCTTAGTATATGAATTAATATACAACTGTTACAGTCAAGCTTGGGCTTTATTTTTCCGGAATACCTCGGATGTTCTTTACAGCGAATATGCGAAAGACTGCATGCTCCATTTCTTGCCATACACTGGACTCTCCTCAAAGAACTGCTACTCACGCATATTATAGCAGAGTTCATTATTTGACATATCTTTAATTTATTGTTATCATTAAAAAATCGGTAGGCGGGTAGCTCAGTCGGTTAGAGCGCAAGTCTTATAAACTTGAGGTCCTGGGTTCAATTCCCAGCCCGCCTACCAAAGCAAATAAATTTGCTTTGTGGGAATTGAACGCCGGAACGATGTTTTGAGCGCATTTGGCGCGAAGAACCGTGAGGCGGTGGCTAGCCCGAGGAGGTGGAAGCCGACAAGAGGCGAAGCCAATTCCCAGCCCGCCTACCAAAGCTCTTTGAGTCTGTGCCGGGATGATGGAACTGCTATGCCTGCCTACCGGCAGGCAGGCATAGCGGACTTAAAATCCGTTGAGATCTAATCTCGTGCGGGTTGGACTCCCGCTCCCGGCACCAACCTTTGTGGGTCCGTAACTCAACAGGTAGAGTACCGGACTTTTAATCCGGCAGTCGGGGTTCAAGTCCCTGCGGACCTACCAGGAAGTGAAATCTTGCATTGTATTTTGTAAGCAAAATACAAAAAGACGAAGTCCTTGCAAGATTCTACTTCCTGGCCTACCACGTCCCGCCACCACGGCGGGGCTTTTTTAATACAAAAGAACCACCCCGTCAAAAGGAATGGTTCTTTAACAATTTTTTATATACTTATTACTTTGTTGCAGTTTTTGCCATTTCAGCTATCTTGTTGAAAATATCAGGATTTTGCTGAGCCAGCTCCGATAACATTTTGCGGTCTATTTCTATATTTGATTTCTTGAGACCGTTAATAAACTGATTGTAAGGAAGACCGGCCTCTCTTGTGGCTGCGCCAATCTGAACTTGCCAAAGTCTTCTGAAGTTTCCTTTTTTCTTTTTCCTGTCATTAAACTGATGAGTCCATGCATGAAGTAATGCTTCTTTTGCCTGTCTGTAGTGGCTTTTTCTGGTCCACATAAAACCCTTTGCATGTTTCAGCAAATTTTTTCTGCGCTTATTTGCAATTGTACCTCTTTTTACTCTCGGCATCTCGTCGAAGGTTCCGATTGATATCAATAAAATTGTTTTAAAGAAATCCCTGTGCTTCCCGTCTCGTAGTGCGCCTCGTGCTTTAGCCGAGGTCAGCTCTCTGTAGAGGTTTGTTTCTTTAAAGCAATTTTATGGTCGGTGATCGGCCGAACCGAAGGTTCGTTGCCGATTAAACCACCGAGGTATCAATTGGAATCGATGTTAATCGTCGAAGTCCCGATAATCTTTCGAGCCCCTCGATTAGATCATCGAGGATTCTCGATGCAAAGCATCGGGAGTTCATTATTGGAATCGATGTCTAAGTTTTTAAATCTTATTATAAAATTTATACTATTCTAAGCATCTGCTTTATGCTGTGCTCATTTGGTTTGGAAAGGCCGGATGTGCCTCTTTTTCTTCGTTTGGCGTCTCCATCGGCACGGGCATTAAAATGGTTTAACTTAACCTGCCGGCGCACAATCTTGCCCTTACCGGTTACTCTGAAACGTTTTAATACGGACCTGTTACTTTTTAGTTTTGTTTTTGCCATGTATATCTACTAATTACGAATTTTATACGAATATACTAATATGTCAGCATGAAATTCAATTGGTATATTCGTGACTTAATTAGTAATTGGTAGACTTATTTCTTAGCAGGTTTAACCGTTAAGGTAAAGCCCATGGGAAATCTTTTTATAGGGGACTCAACCTCAAATGCCTCCTGTATGAATTCTTGAAACTTTTTTAATTTTTCCTGGCCCAAATGTGCCATAGCTTTTTCCCTGCCTCTCAATATCAAGCTGATTATAACTTTGTGGCCCTTCTTAAGAAATTTGTCCACTTGGCTGGCTCTGACTCCCAGGTCGTGACCATCAGTCCTGAATCCTATTTTAACAGTTTTTACTTCTTGTGATGCCTGTTTTCCTTTGTGCCCTGCGTCTTTTTTCTTTTCTTTCTGATACATATACTTGCCAAAATCTAATATTTTAGCAATGGGCGGTTTGGCAGTCGGACCTATCTCAATAAGGTCCAGGCCCTGCTCTTGAGCCAAAGCAATGGCCTCAAATGTTTTCATCACGCCAAGATTAGCACCGGTGCTATCAATAACCTGAAGTTCCAGCGCTTTTATCTGGTGATTAGCCTTAGGGCGTTTTTCGCTAGGCGTGTATTGCTTGTATCTTTTCATTAGAAAAGATGGCCTTCGGCCACCTGACAAAACTTTAGCATAAAATGCGACGGTTAGCAAATCCCTTGACAGCATAAATATAAAGACGTATAATTAGGGCAATAAAACCGAGGTTTTTAGTGTTTTGATGCAGGGGAGCTTCTTCATCCGGAATTCACGCTTATAATATAGGGTTTTTTGAATAGCTTGGACCTTGGACCAAAAAATTATCAATTGTACCCGGAAGAATGTCTGTTATTATTTATTTTTTAACCTATTTTCGAAGGAGATTTCGGAGATAAACATAAATGAGGATATTAATTATAGAAGACGAAGAAAAATTAGCTAATGCCCTAAAAATCGGTCTTGAAAAAGAAGGTTTTGCCGCCGACTATGTTATTGATGGTGAAAAAGCTCAAAGGAGGATTGAGCTTTTTAGGAATGAGTATGATCTTATTATCCTTGACCTGATGCTTCCCCATATGGATGGCTTTACTATCTGCAAGAATATTCGCGCCCAAAAAATTAATATACCGGTTCTTGTGCTTACGGCACGGGGCTCATTAGATGACAAGATTCTAGCCCTGGACAACGGAGCGGATGATTATCTTATCGAGCCCTTCTCATTTAAGGAGCTGATAGCCAGAGTAAGAGCGCTCCTGAGAAGGCCCGACGAGGCTCTTCCAAGCGAGCTTAAAGTAGGAGGCTTGATTCTAAATCCTACGACCAGAAAAGTTACATATAGCGGCAAGGAAATATTTCTAACCCTGAAAGAATACAGCCTTCTTGAATATATGATGCGCCATCCGAACCAAGTTTTAAATCGGGAACAAATTTTAGACCATATCTGGGATTTTAACTTTGATTCTTTCAGCAACGTCATAGACGTCCACATAAAAAACCTAAGAAAAAAATTAGGCCACAACAATGGAAAGACAACGGTGGAGACAATTAGGGGGGTGGGCTATAGGCTCAAGGGGTAGCGCTATCTTAAGGACACGCCTTGAGCTAACTGCACTCTTTGCCATCTCTATATTAGTAATACTAACTATATTTACCGTCGCTTTAAATGTATCCAGAGAAAGAATAATACGTGAAAATTTAGGAGGCTTGGCCGAGGATAGAAGAATTGAAGATCTTGCCGTGTTAAAGACAGCCCAAGACCTTAGGGAATATGGTTACTGGGTACATGCCATAGTAACTATTTTGGCCATCTCCGGCGGTTTCTATTTATCTAAGTTTGCTCTTGGACCGATTGTGCGCTCCATGGAAGTCCAGAGGAGATTCGTAGCGGACGCTTCGCATGAATTACGCACGCCCCTTTCTATAATGAAGGCTAATGCCGAAGTTGCATTGATGGATCCTTCCAAAAGCGACGTTGGGCAGCTCATAGATGCTTTGAACAGCAATGTTGAAGAAGTGGACCGTATGTCACGGATAATAAAAAATCTCTTTAGTCTTTCTATGGCTGACGGCAGGACAGGGGAGATGCCTTTTACCAGGATTGACCTTTCAGCGTTAGTTGACGGCACAGCCGCGGCCCTTAACGCTATTGCTTTAAACAAGAACATAAAACTTTCGGTTATAAGGTCAGAGCCGGCTAAAATTTGGGGTAATGAGACAGCGCTGGAAGAATTGGCAACGAACCTAATTAAGAATGCCATTGATTATACCGACGAAGGAGGCGCGGTTGATGTCAGTGTTCATAAAAAGAATGGTGATACTATTCAATTTACCGTGAAAGATAGCGGGGTGGGCATTGACCCTGAAGAGATACCGCATATTTTTAATCCTTTTTATAAAACAAAAATAGCCACGCATCATTCCAAGAAACATGGATTTGGCTTGGGGCTGGCTATAGTCAAAGAGATTGTAAATAGGCATAAAGGCACAATATCAGTCAGAAGCGAGGTTGGTAAAGGAACCTTAATGACTGTTAATTTTTTAAATTGGCCGATGGCCTAGCTCAAACAATATGATTTGAGTCCTGCCCTCCCGATTTCTTCATTCAGGATTCACTAGGGTGGGTATACGATATAGCCAGTACGTTAATAAGGGCTTTTCACTTTGCACAAGCAATTGCTGGGCGACCCAAAACACCCCGGGTTAAAAAGTTAAGGGACGCCTAATCTAAAAGGCCTGAAAGCCCTAAGAGTGCCGTAAGTTAAAGTAATGTTGCCGTAGTCTATGATTTCCGCTCGGACGAAAGTGTTTTTGGCGGATAATCAGGAGAGTTGGCAGCTATCAGAATGAAAGAACAAAAACAAAACACACCGCATTATTCCGGAGGGAATGTGAGCGGTGTGTTTTGTTTTTGTGGAATGGCTTTGCATCGGTCCCGGCCCCGCCACGGCGGGACCGGCCTTTACCGATTACCGGTTACTAGTTACCAGTTACCTAACAGGTGTTGACCCCGTAGTGAAATTTCCGATTGGTTTTTCGGCCGGTAGATGGTTGGGAGTGCAGGTTTCAAACTATCATCAAATTGAGAAGCTCAAAAATGGATGGTTTCGCGACACGACGACGAAAGTGTGCCCAAAGGTACATTGAGGAGGAGTAACAAACCTGCCTGCCGGCAGGCAGGGAAATCAGCCATTTTTGAGCTTCCCGATAGGGCGGGCGAATTTAGCTAATCTTCTGCGTTGTTCGTCGCTCACGTACCTCAAGGTACGCATCGCTCCTCTCGCCTTGAATATTAGCCAAATTCGCTCCGCTCAACTGATGCTAGTTTGAATCCTGCACTCCTAAGTATGGCTTATTTAAATTTTGCTTACTAGCTATTGTATGCCCGTCAATTTTGAAAAACCATAAAGGCCATCGGAAATTCTACTACAGGGTGTTGACTCGGCAATGGTTTTAAGCTATACTTAATGCATTGGGTTCGTGAAAGTGATCTTATGGTCACTTTTGCCTGTTTTGAGGAATACCCGGTTTCGTAAGAAGGGGTCGGAGAACAGTGGGGTTTACCCGCATGCCCAATAGACCTTACGGTCTATTAATAAATTAAAGCGTTTTAATAGCAAGCTGAAATCGGGCATAATTCTCCGATCAAGTGCTTCTATTAAGCTGATGTAATTTGGCTAACAAATTATACGTAGGCAATTTGCCTTACTCTGCTACCGGTGATGAACTTAAGTCCATGTTTGGACAGGCCGGTACCGTAGAAGATGCAGTTGTAATATCAGATAAGTTTTCAGGCCGCAGCAAAGGATTTGGTTTCGTCACTATGTCAACCGACGAAGAGGCCCAGAAAGCAGTCGAGATGTTCAACGATTCAGATATGGGAGGCAGACAGTTGAAGGTCAACGAGGCTAAGCCTATGACCGAAAGACCGCCAAGAAGGGACAGAGGATTTGGCGGAGGCGGAGGCAGGGACTACTAAACTGTTCTCAAAATCAAAAACCACCTTACGGTGGTTTTTGATTTGTTGTAAAAAAATCCCTCACCAAAGGCGAGGGCGCGTCAGTAAAGATACTGAATGTTAAATCTTTTTCCATGCTCGGTCTTCGCTCGCAGGTATTTTCTGGGGGAATCGTAAAGGGCCTCTCCGCTGGCCTGAAAGGTAATTCTTAGGTTAGTAGGGTGGCACATATCATCAAATAAACTTAGATATAGGTTTTCTACTACTATGCCGTTTCCAAAGTTCTGATGGAAGATTATCGGTACGGGATATTCGGTATTTATACGCATATCAAAGGGCATTATGTTGTCTTCATCCGATCCCAAAAATCCGACGACGGCCGCATCTCCGCAGGGACTGCCAAGGGCGGTATATGAGAGCATCGCTGAAAAATTATTTATCCTAAAAGGATGTTCAAGGGGAAAACTTATCAGAGTGCCTTTTGCCTCTCGGGCAACCAGCTCAATTATAAAATGCATGGTATTTCCGGAGTTGTTTATATGCGGACCTATTGAATTTTCTGCTCCCGGACCCCAGACAACCTCAACGGGTTTTTCTTCCTTAGGATTTAAATTGAAGCCTATACGGATTAAGGCAAATGCAGATACAACACAGACTAGTATGGTCGCAATGATGACAAGTATTTTTGACATAGGGGCCTCATTTTCAAAGAATGCTTTCTAGAATATTGCACAGGATTGATTCAATGTAAACCCCGCATCTTTTTGGCAAACGCCGCAAAGCGGCTTCTTGTGCCTGAAATAATTGCCAGAAGGTTATGGGGTAAATAGCAATAGTTAAGCTTTTATTTTTATTAAATTGATGAGAAGCTATTAATATGTCTTTTGTGGAAAATAGAAAAGCCAGATTTGATTATGAAATATTAGAAACCCTGGAGGCAGGGCTAGTTTTGGCCGGCCATGAGGTTAAGTCAATCAAATCCGGCAAAGCATCTATCGTAGGTTCTTTTGTTAAAATTTTGGGTGGCGAGGCGTGGCTGGTTGGCGCAACGATATCACCATATCAGCAAGGCAATATTTCCCCAGATTACGATCCTCAAAGAAGCATTAAATTGCTTTTGAAAAAATCAGAACTAAAATATTTAGCCGGAAAAGGGCAGGAGAGAGGGTTGACTCTTGTGCCAATTAAATTGTATAATAAAAAAGGTTTGGTTAAGCTTGAAATAGGCATAGGCCGAGGCAAGAAGAAATCCGACAAGCGCGAATCCATAAAAAAACGAGACGTAAAAAGACAAGTAGAAAGGATATTAAAAACATAAAACTTCACCCAATGTTTACACTTTTAACATATGCTAAAAGTGTAAACATTGGGTCTGACCGGCTTCGATGAAGTTTATTTTAAAATCTGCGCAAGTGGTGGATGGGTAATCACCACCTAAATAATTTGCCCAAAATTATAATTGCCAAACAAAATAGCAATTACGCTTTAGCTTTTGCTTAAGGCGCGTCTTGCCGGTGATTTCTGCTAGCCGGGCCAGGGCGTTAACAGCAGTATAAGATATTGTCGTCTTTTAAATGTTTTAGCGGCAATGTACGAAAAACACAAAATAGCTCTTCGGTTGATTCGCCGGATTTTTAACCGAACCGTAACTAATTCGGCTAAACTTGTAGTGCAATTTTAAATTATTCTCCAGACGGGGGTTCGATTCCCCCCAGATCCACAAATAAAAAAACGGTTAAACCGTTTTTTTATTTGTGAGAGGGCTTACGCGTGTTCTTCCAGTTTGGCGGTAACTTTTATGGTTTTGTTTTTCCTCATCACTTCCATTTCCAGCTCATCGCCGACTTTTGCGGTTTGGACAATGTCTGATATTTCGTTCTTCTCATCAAGCTTCTTGCCGTTAACTGCAAGGATAATATCGTTTTCTTTTACTCCTGCCTTGTCGGCCGGAGAATCAGGAACTACGGCAACTGAACCGGGTACATGGTCGCGCACCACCAGCGCTCCATAGTCAGCCGGGAGTTTATACATACTCTTGAGCTCTTTGTTCAGCATTATGTAACGCAATCCTATATATGGCCTGATTATGCGCCCATGTTTTTTGAAATCGGCCAAGTCGGTTTTAGCCCAATCAATAGGCAGGGCGAATCCGATATTTTGCGCGCCGAAAATTACTGCCGTGTTTATACCTATAACCTCGCCGTTTAAATTTACCAATGGCCCGCCGGAGTTTCCTTGATTAATGGCAACATCTGTTTGAATAACATTGCGCAAGCTTTCCATTTGAGGCATCTGGCCGTCTCCGTTTCCCATTTCACCTTCACCACCCCCCATGGAAGCCGAAATTTTCCGGCCGAGACCTGATATGATGCCCTTTGAAACACTGTTTGAAAAAATACCTAAAGCGTTTCCTATTGCGAGCACTGTCTGTCCCAAGACTATGTCTTTTGATTTTCCAAGTTCGGCGGTGGGCAGGCCTGTTGCTTCTATCTTTACGAATGCCACATCATTGACCGGATCACGGGAAAGAACTTTTGCCGGATATTCTTTGTCGTCGTTGGTTATTACCGTGTAGTCGGCATTAGTATCAAAAACTACATGCTTGTTGGTTAATATGAGGCCATCGGAGCTTACTATAGAGCCCGAACCTCCGCCTACTTTTACTTTCTGTCCGTTGCTATTTCCGTGGCCAATTATTGAATCCATGCCATTTCCGGCATCGGGCATTTCAGGAGGTATGCCAAAACCAAAGGGCATATCACCAAATGGCGACACGGACATATGTTTTATTTTCGGCATGTATTTGGAAACCACAATGCTAACTACTGCCGGTGATACTTTTTTAACAACATCAATTGTTTGTTTTTCTTCTGTGCTCACCCTGTGCGTACCGCGGACCCGCGGAGACTTAACGCAGAAAAACGCGGAAATTAATTTAATATGATAGTAAATACTAGCATAAAATGGGTGAGTAATAGTATTGACTTTTAGTGTAAGATTTGATATAATTAGAACAGTTAGAGTGGCTTAAAAATCAATCAGTTATGGCCTTAAGATTGTTGCTACACCTGTGTGGAAATTCATTTAGGGCCGTAACTGACGGTAAGGAGAACTGACCATGCAAAATGGCATGCTCGGAAATGTCTCGCTCTCTGACTTCCAGGGACCGAGAGATGACTTTGAACAAAAGTTGACTGGTCCAGATGGAAAGATCTGGCTGGCAGCTTTCAAGCGTTTTCTTCGTAAGGAGAACCCTTGGGCTAAGCTTTTAGTCCAAGTGGATGAAGTAGAAGTTCTTGGCACTACCCGTTTTGTTGCCGCCGACATGTTCGGGCCCAATAACTACGCCGGGATCAAGTTTTTCCTCGGAGATAGCTTCAAGGAGAACTTCCTCGGCAAGATTGAGAAGAGGGTGCCGGCGACCGATCTGGCCGTCCATATCCTCGTCAGGCAGTCGCTTGACCGTCCAATTATTGACGAGCTGGGTGGGGGCCGAGAAGAAACGTTTTTATACCAGCTTTATGAGCTGATCAGTCGACAGCCCAAAGGAGAGGATGGGCCACTTCTCGTTGATGGTAAAACGAATATCTTCTACATTCGCGACGCCGCAGAGGTTCTTTGGGCAGTGAATGTGGACTGGGATTCGCACCGCAGCGAGTGGAATGTGAACGCTTATTCGACTGCGCATTTGGTTGAGTGGGAGGTCAGTCGCCAGGTCTTCTCGCAAGTATCTCCACGGTCCTAGACCCCTTGGGTTTTTGGACCTTAGCCCCGCAACAGCTGTTGCGGGGCTCCTCTTTTTTGTTAGAATGACATTCAATGAATCCGAGGAAACTCACAAGAGAATTTTTTGATAGGGACACAAAAGTTGTTGCCAAAGAATTGCTTGGTAAAGTTTTGGTGCGCAAAATTAACGGCAAAAAAGTTGAGGGCGTTATCATTGAAACAGAAGCTTATTGCGGACTGAATGATTTAGCCAGTCATGCTTCTCGAGGCAGAACCTCACGAACCGAAGTGATGTTCGGCAAGCCGGGCATGATTTACGTTTATTTTATCTATGGAATGTATCACTGTTTAAATATTGTAACCGAAAAGGAAAATTATCCGGCAGCAGTATTAATTCGCAGCTGCGAATTAATACTGCCAAGCCCTAAACAAATTAAGAATAGTAATAAAAAGTTACCAGTTACTAGTTACGGATTACCAGTTATCAATCTCAACGGCCCGGGCAAGTTATGTAGATATTTTCAGATTGACCGTGGGCTTAACGCCGAAGACCTAATTGCAAGCAAGGAGCTGTGGATTGAAGATGGGGGAATTATTATAAAACCAACTCAAATAAAATGCTTATCTCGCGTTGGTGTTGATTATGCCGGAAAATATAAAGATAAGAAGTGGCGATATTATGTAAAGTTGTAAATATTGCCATAGATTATTTTTTTTGATAAACCTTAACCCAGAATAGTATATTCAAAATTTAAAGAGAGGACTGAAATGAAAAAAGGGATTGGGCAATCCGGACCACAAAGACCAAGGCCTAAATTTAAAATAGAAAAAAGCGATTGGATTGATAACCGACATTTTTGGGGAATTAATACGGACAATTTTATAATTGATTTGGTTGGCTATGAAATGGAATATGGAACGGATGACACCAACAGAGATGAGCCGGGAGTCGAGTATCAAATGGCATCCAGGCTTATAAGAAACATTGAGATTTTATCAGGTATTGATCCAACAAGAAATATACTTATAAAAATGAAAACCTGTGGTGGTGATTGGAATGAAGGAATGGCCATACATAATGCCATAGATACCTGCCCCAATAATGTTGTCATTTTGAGCTACACCCATGCCAGGTCAATGAGCTCACTGATATTTCAAGCTGCAGACAAGCGGGTTATGATGCAGGATAGTTATTTTCTGTTTCATAAGGGAGAAGTAGCTTTTAGCGGAACATATAATCAGTTTATGTCTTTTTCGGATCATTATAGAGAAGCACACAAAAGGATGATAGAAATATATGTTAATAGCATGCAAAAGAAGGGAAGGTTTAAGAGGTGGTCCGCGAAGAGGATAGAAGAGATGCTAGAGGATCATATGAGCAAGAAAGAAGATGTTTATTTGTCTCCGAAAGAGACTATTGAATGGGGCCTTGCAGATGAGATTTTTGACGGTGACTGGGAGAAATTAAGAAAGATTCCAAGAACTAGGAAGATATAAGCGGTTCATAATGAACCGCTTTTTATTTTCGGTAAAGTGGGAGGTATTACTCGGGTGTGTTAACTAGGTAGTAGATAGACCTTAACAAAATAAAAAGGAGCTTAATCATGGATATCGGTGCGATTCCTTTAGAGGCATGGATATTAATACTAAGTCTTATCGCGGGTGCCTTTAAGAGCCTTGGTTTCGTGAGGGAAGGTGAGAGAGGTATCAGGTTGCGTTTTGGTGTAGCTGAAAAAAATAATCGTGACCCAAGTAAGGGTTTTGTAATTAGAGGTCCGGGGATGGTTTTTCTTATTCCATTCGTAGACAGTCTGGAAAAAAGACACGTAAGACAACAAACGGTTAATTTAATTAATCAGGAAATTTTGATAGGCGGCGCATTTCCATTTACTGTTAGCGCAGTGATTGTTTATAAGGTCAGTGATGTTTATAAGGCACTTTTTGAGATTAGTGGTCTTGAAGAATCTCTTGCTAACGTGGCAACCGTGATGTTGCAGGAGGAATTAATAAAATCAGATTTCGAAAATCTGGCGAAAGAAGATCAGACTTCGGGCGTGCTTTTAGAGCGCCTGCAGGGAGTTGCTTCGGATTGGGGGGTTGAGATAATAGATTTTGGTTTGACCGATTTTAAGCCCGCTCCGGAGATAGTTAGCATTATCAGTCTAAGCGAGGGCATTAATTTAAAAATAGCAGCTATTAAAAAGGGCGCCGAACTTTTGGGGATACCGGTAGAACAAATGCCGAGCTCTCTTGCCGCGGCGTTAATAGGTATTCCGGTTGTTTCAACTTTGAATGACAACAAGACGATTAAGTGGGAAGCAGCGAGCTCTCTTTTGGAGGGGGGCTCCGGAGCAGAAGGCAAGGATTGGCTGGCCTCAATTGCAGAATTAGCAAAACCCTTATCCAGGTTATTCAAGGGCTAGTGTTTATTAAGCCCGTGGAGCCTTATAATATTTATTTAAAACGGTTGTGATAAACCGTTTTTATTTTTAGGTAAAGTACTCCGGGCGTATTATTTTTGATACATCATAAAGTAAGTTTTTTAAAAAATATTTTTTGGAGAATAAAATGCCAGGAAATAAATCACCGAAAAATGTATCGTTAAAATGCAATTTTGAAAGAAGAATCGTTTGGCTTGATTGTACGGATGGTCCTGTTAACGATAGGGTCGCCTTAAATTTTGAGAATATACTGAAAAAATTAAATAAAGCTAACAATAATGAAGTAAAGATGTTTATTTCCGGAAGGGGTGGCGACTTTTATGCATGTTTAAAAATAATGGATTCAATAAAAAATTCTCAAAGCCCGGTAGCTATTGTTGCTTTTAATTATGTTCGTTCGGGGTGCTTCTTGATAACTCAATCAGAGAATGCAAAAAGAATTGGTGTTGATGGCACAAAATTTGAATTTCATTGTGCTGTGGACACGTATTGTTCTCAAGATTTTACAAATAAAAAAGATTTTCAATTCAGTCAGATTGACTATGTAAACAAGCTTAAAAACCTCTGGCTTGTTGATGCCAGCCAATCCCTTATTTTCGCACAGAAAGGAAGGCCGGCAAGTAAGATATTTAAAATGGTTGAGAATGAGGAGGTTCTGAGTGTCAGAAGCGCTCTAAAATATAAGTTGCTGGACAGTTCAATGAGACTTAAAGAATTCAGGAGATATCAGAGACTGGTGTTCTTTGCGGGTACCAGGAGATTTTAATTGACAATTCATTAAAAAACTGATATAATTATAGATAGTAAATTAAGTAATCGGGCAACTGGCCCAATTCGGAGGACGATTTGAGGTTTGCAATTTTAGTACTGGTTTTAACTTTCTTGGCTTGTTTCGCTTTCTCTATTGGCTTTGAGTGTGGAGTTAAGAGACAGCAAAACACTACCAGAGGGGCTCCCGCGAGCAGGCCAACCATGAAAACCTCGTGGTATGGTCCGGGTTTCACGGCAAGCTCACGGCTAACGGTGAAGTCTTTGATCAGGGTCAGTTAACGGCGGCCCACAAAGAACTGCCATTTGGAACAGTCATACTTCTGACCAATCCGATAAATGGCAAATGGACCACAGCCCGGATCAATGACCGTGGACCATTCTGGGAAGACCGCGAGCTCGATGTTTCAAAAGCTGCGGCTAGGGTACTTGGCATGATTGATGACGGGGTAGTGGATCTGGAGTATTCCATTATTGACCCTCGCAATAAAATCCCGCCTCCTCAAGTAGTCTACGATGGTCAGTCGGCCGATTAGGCATAGTCTTGTTTGACGAGACCAAAGCCCCGCTCGCATATGCGAGCGGGGCATATTTTTTTGTGCAGTATTCTTGAATTAGTCTGAACGCATTTTTCCGGAAAATTCCCCCCGCGAAAATTCGGAAAGGCGGCGGAGCCGCACCGCTGACAACTTCAAGTTTTTCTTTGGCGGCATTCTTTATTTATGAAAACGGATAAATACTATTCTTTTTCAAGTATTCAATCGTTTCTTTTACCCAGTTCAAATCTTTAACCTCTAAACAAACTAAAGGATTATCACAATGTTGTTTCACCAAACTATCAAATTCTTTCCAATCAACGCTACCCTTTCCGGCAGGAAGTTCGGAGTCACCATCTCCCATATTGTCGTTGAGTTGAATATATACAATATTTTTCCCGAGTTTTTCAAACCAATTTTTGATTGGGACTTTGGAAAAAACATTGGCATGTCCTGTGTCAAGAAGAACCTTGAGGTAGGGCGAATTTACTTTTTCGATAACTTCGGCTATGCCATCAGGGTTTTTATCCCACATATTTTCAAGCAAAACGGTAATTTTAAATTTCTCCACAATTTTTTTCCAAAAGTCGACATGGGCGCTTACCCAATTGTGATAGTAGGATTCTTTTTTAATCATTGGAAGAAAATTGGTATGAAAAGCAACGTACTGAATATTCAAATCTTTAGCAATTTCCAAGTTTCTGACAATTCTTTCTTCTGCAACTTTCTTAATAGCAGGGTCGGGGCTATTGATATACAAATCCAAAAAAGCGCCATGCATTCCTATTATTTTTTCAGGAAAGCGAGATTCTGCTTTATACCTTTTTACTATCGAAACATATTCGGAATCCAAAACGTTTGGAAAAGCAAAGTCAATAACTTCAAAATTATAGCCTGTTTCTCCGGCATAATCTTCGTAATCGCGAAGCGTGTCTATGGTTGGTTGTATTAGAATTTTATTCATAAAAAATTTTCTTCCCCTAAAATGCGAAATCGCGAATTCGTTTTTACCCCCAAAATTGAATACAAATTAGTCGCCGAGCGAAGCGAGGCGAACCTTTCAAGCTTGCGAATTCCTGTCTAGTGCCCCTACCAGGACTCGAACCTGGATTTAGGGTTTAGGAAACCCTCGTCCTATCCCTTGAACGATAGGGGCATTATAGGACTTACGCGCTTTCGCCACGATAAGCCCGAATTCTTTAGGGCTTATCGTGGCGAAAGCCACAACAGCGGTTCCTCCGCCTTTCGGCTCCGCTTTAGCGGAGCCGAAAGGCGGAGGAACCTTCGACGAGAAGGTTTGCCCAATATTCCTGCCTGCCGTAGGCAGGTTCGTTATCCCGCCATGGCGGGATGCCTCAATCTTAGTCAAACGTGTAAGCCCTTCTTATTGCCATTATACCATTTTTGTGATATTTTTTCAATATAATTTTAAATACTTTGGGCCCATAGTAAATCGGTATTACGCATCCATGGCATGGATGAGGGCGGGGTTCGATTCCCCGTGGGTCCACTGGCACTTCAATGCAGCTTCCAAAAGAAATTACTAAAATTTTAAATCAGTTCAAAGATGCGGGTTTTGACGCTTTTGCGGTCGGCGGTTGTGTCAGAGATATTTTGCTTGGCGAAAAGCCGAAAGACTGGGATATAACTACCAATGCAAGGCCGGATAAAATTCAGGAAATATTTCCGGACAGTTTTTATGAAAATCAATTCGGCACCGTGGGAATTAAAGTTGAGACTGAGGAAGAGACGCTTAAAGTAGTTGAGGCCACGACTTATCGCATTGAATCTGAGTATAGTGACAAAAGACACCCTGATGAACTTCAATTTGCAGAATTACTGGACGATGACCTGAAGCGTAGAGATTTCACGGTCAATGCCTTAGCTATGGACGGTGACGGCAATGTGGTTGATCTTTTTAGCGGAAAGGAAGATTTAGAAAATAAAATATTAAAAGCGGTGGGTGATCCGAACGAAAGATTTAATGAGGATGCCTTGCGTATGATGCGGGCTGTGAGATTTGCTGTAGCGTTGAATTTTGAGATTGAACCTAAAACTCTGGATGCGATAAAGAAGCACCATGAACTTCTTAAATTAATATCAGCCGAAAGGATAAGAGACGAATTTATAAAAATAGTTGATTCAAACGGTGCATCGCGGGGGATGGAATTGTTGAAAGACACCGGCCTGATGAAATACATTCTGCCTGAACTGCTGGAAGGCGTTGACGTCGGTCAGAATAAGCATCATATTTATACAGTTTGGGAGCATAATGTCAGGGCCCTGCAGTACGCCATGGATAAAAAATATTCTACCACAGTGCGATTGGCTTCTCTTTTGCACGACGTCGGCAAGCCTAGGACAAAAAGAGGCGATGGGCCTGATTCTACTTTCTATAATCATGAAGTTGTTGGCGCAAAGATGACAGCAAAAATAATGGAACGTCTTAAATTGCCTAAAAAACAAGCCGAGGATGCTACACGGTTGGTGCGTTATCACCTTTTTTACTACAATGTCGGGGAGGTCACAGAAAGTTCAGTCAGACGACTTGTGGCGAATATCGGCAGGGAGAACACAGAGGATTTGATAAAAGTCAGAGAAGCAGACAGAATAGGTTCGGGCGTGCCCAAAGCCAAGCCATACAAATTACGCCACCTGATGTTTATGATAGACAAAGTTTCACGGGACCCGATATCTCCGAAGATGCTGAAGCTGAAAGGGGATGAACTGATGAAATTACTTGGCATTGAACCAAGTCCGAGGGTGGGTTTTTTGATAAGTGCTTTAATGGGCGAGGTTCTTGACGACCCGGCCAAAAATGATAAAGATTATCTGACCAAAAGAGTAAAAGAATTGCACGAACTTTCAGATAACGAACTAGCCGAGCTGGCTAAAGCCGGCAAAACCAAAACATTAGAGGAGGAAGAGAAAGAGGTTGGTCAAATAAAAACCAAGCATCACGTTAAATAATTATGGAAAAATTTGAGAAAAAACCAGAGGCACCGGAGCCAGGGGATGAAGATATGGGAAAGTTTTTACATCCTAAAATCGTTGATAATATAGTAAGGAGTGAGATTGAAGGAGGGGTGCATGTGAAGAATTTAGAAGTCGGTCATTTTATTGAGATTGAGACCGAGAACGATAAGTATACTTTAGAGCGAAGAGAAGATGGCTTTTATATTTCGGGCCACCCGAAATTTTGTCCCGAACCCGTGAAGGCTGAAATTCATGGTTCAACATGGGGAGGCAGCATGTTGAAGATGGGCTATATTGGCAGAGAAATGTTTATGGAATTTTCCATACCTAGCCATCCGGAATTTAAGACAATCACAACCAGTATGGTAAAAGAAGTAAAAGAATTTGAGAATAAATAGTAATTGATATAAAAATCTAGCTAAGGCAAAGCGGGCCTGCCCGCCGAAGCCTTAGCGAAGGCGGGCCGGCGTATGACGGTGGTACACACGATTCGGGTTCGTGGTGACCGGGTTCAACTCCCGGCGGCCCGACAAATTTAAAATCTCAAGCTGCCTTTAGGTCAGTTTGAGATTTTAAAAAATTTGCAGGTTTGCCGGGAGTTGAACGGCCGGAGCGAATGTTTCACTAGAAGGTGAAACCGCGAGGCCTGGTCCTGAGGCTCTGACGAGTGACTGACGAGGAAGAGACCGAAGGCAACTCCCGGCGGCCCGACAGACGAGCAGAGCGAGGAAGGAGGGGATTTTCAAATAAAAAATAGCGGCCCCCGAAGGCGGGGCCGCCTGATGTTCTTTGATGCTTATTACTTTTTCTGTGCCTGCTTCTCCTTGCTCCTCTTGCCAGTGTTTTTGATGGGAGCACCGCGACCCTCAACGCCCTCTTCCGCAGTGGCCTTTTTTGGCCTTTTGAGGTCGTGCCTCTCGCTGTGGCGCGGGGTTCTGCCGTGATGGCCGGCCTTATGCATGTTACCACCCCCGGATACGGGGCAGACGCATGTCGTACAAATTCCCATAGATACCTCCCGATACTCAAACACGAAACTATTAATATATTAGCATATTATTATAATAAAGTCAAATGCTCACCGTTTTAGCCAAAAAATTCTGGAATTGGTACGAAAAGCACAGCCAGACCAATACTATTGTTGCGGCCGGTCTTTTTGTCTTGCAGTTAGTGCATCTTTACTGGCTAACTACTGATGTAGTGTTTTTGAAAATATTCGGCCAAAGTTCTTTCTTTGATGCAGGTCATTTAGTAAATGTTATCATTGCCCTGATAGATTATACAGAAATACCGGCTCTCATCTCCGTATCATTGGTATATATTCATTCTTTAAAAAAACATGGCAATAATTCTAAGGACTGGCTATATCTCGTATTTTTAAATTCCCAGTGGTTCCATATCTTTTGGATAACCGATGAAATAGTGGTAGAAAGTTTTTTGACTGCTTCGTGGCATCCGGTTTTGATATGGGGTGCTATCCTGATAGATTATCTTGAACTACCAGTTATTGTTGAAACCGTAAAACGAGCCTCCAGAATTATCGGTTCACAAAAACATTAAAATGTGGTAAAATGTTTTCGGAGGAGTCGGATAGTGGTTTATTCCACCGCACTTGAAATGCGGCGGCCCGCAAGGGCCTCGTGAGTTCGAATCTCACCTCCTCCGCCATAGATAATTTAAAAAACACTTAAAGTGTTTTTTAAATTATCTACCCGATGGTGAGATTCGAACTTTTTGTCCCCGTGGTGGAAATATTAAAACCGCAAGGTTTTAAAGTCGGGGGGTCGGGGACAAAATATATGTTTATGTGAGATTCTCACCTCCTCCGCCATGTGCGGGAAGGCCATCGTAGACCTGAAGCCTGCATCCAATGTATCAAATAAAAAACCCGCTATACTGAGCGCGGGGTTTTATTTTGGATCAGTGTGTTAATCCTGACTTTATTTTCATAGATCGTTGATATTTCCTTAAGTATCGGTTACTTTCGTTTATGCTTCTCATAAATTCTTCAAAAAGTTTTCTGCCCAGTATGGCCATTTGAGCTTCACAAAATATTGCCTCCATAGATTCTATTATTTTTTCCGATATTTCAGATGTTCCTGAATCCTCCGTTTGGGTGACAAGGCCAACTACCAGAGACTTTACAGTCTCCCTTGCTGTTTCCACCTCCTCTTTGGAGTATGCTTTCTTAAATTCGTGCCATTTTATATCATCATATTTTACATAGAAATAGTTTACACAGCTTAGCCATGTTCCAAGCAATACACCGGTACTATCGGTTATCTCATCATTTGTGGCTATTGTTTTTTTGCCGCAATTAAAAAAATCCTTGAATATGAATATTTTTGTTCGGGCTAAGTTTATTTGTTTGAACAATTTTAAAGACTCTTCACCTATCGTTTTCTGGTGTCTGCTTAACAGGGATTCGGCTATAGAATTTGCTATATCTTCGTAACTTTCCAAGGTGGCTCTGTTTAAATTCTGGCCGTCATAATGTTTTAAAAAAACTTCCCGGATTTCTTCTTCGGACATGATACGCCCCCCTATTTCTTTTTTAAATTGAACTCCATATTTTAAATATTTTCAAGCCGTATGAGCTCAAAGCGTCTTTCTAGACTTAAGTAATTTAATGTGCTTATATTTGGTGATTGTTGGTTTAGTTATCAAAAAGGAGAAAATATGTTTTGGACCTGGTTCTGGTTTGTTCTTTTCGTCATAGCTTTAATAGCTAATCAGTCAATGGAAGATTCTTTTAAAAATAAACTGAAAACTATAAAACACATTCTTGAGGATACAACGAATACTTTCGAAGGAAAAATTGCTTCTACCAAAATTTTAGTGGATCAATTTCTGAAAGAATGAAAGTTGTGTCCCTGCCGCTCAAATAAGCGGTATTTTTTTTATGTATTTTTAATTTATGTTCTCAAGTCTGGCCAAAGCTTTTTTGATGAGTAGCTTTAACTTGTCTTGTTCGGCCGGAGTGAACTTTGAGAGTACGAATTCGCCGACGCCATTTACCCCACCCTTTTTTGCTTTTGAGCGCCGGGCACTTTTAAGCTTGGTGTTGGCGAGGCCAATGCGCAACCGCCAGAACTTATTTGTTTTAAGGGCTTTGATTATTGATTCAATACCTCTGTGACCGCCTGAACTTCTGGCGAAAGATAATTTAAAATTGCCGAAATCAATATCCAGGTCATCATGTATGACAATTATATTTTCCGGTTTTATCTTAAATTTTAACTTTAATTTTTTAACCGCATCTCCGGATTTATTTACGAAAGTATAGGGCTTAACTAAGATGGACGGCTTGCCGGACACTTTGCACTTGGCAAGCTCAGCATTAAAACTTTTATCAAAGTTAAAATCGCATTCCTCATCTTTTGCTATTTTATCCAATACAAAAAATCCGACATTATGCCTCGTGCCGTTATATTCTTCTCCCGGATTGCCCAAGCCTATGATCAATCTCATCCGCTAATGATAGCACAAAAACTTTAGAAGGAGGGCCTTGTAATGGGGCCATTTTTGTGATATTGTTAGCTTATAATGGAACAAAATAAAGGCCCAGAGGAGTTTCCGGAGCACAAGGTCTCGCGTCGCAACGAGGCATTTGCTTTTATTTGGGAAACGGTTAAGATAATCGGGCTGTCGCTGATTATAATAATTCCAATAAGATATTTTATAGTTCAGCCGTTTTTTGTAAAAGGAGCTTCCATGGAACAGACTTTTGAGGACGGGGAATATATTTTAATAGATGAAATAAGTTATAGATTCAAGGAGCCCGAAAGGGGAGATATAGTAGTTTTCAGATTTCCCGAAGATAAGTCTAAGTTTTTTATAAAAAGAGTCATAGGTTTGCCAGGAGAGACCGTTGAGATAAAGAATGACCAGGTGTTTATATTTAATTCGGCAAGCCCAGACGGCCTTAAGCTAGATGAGTCGGGCTATATTTCGTCCGGACAGCATACTGTAGGCAATATGAAAGTTAAACTTGATCAAAAAGAATATTTTGTTATGGGTGATAACAGGCTTGAAAGTTATGATTCGCGAAGATGGGGGGCGGTTGGGAGGTCGTCAATTACGGGAAGAGTGTTTTTTAGGGCCTGGCCGGTCAGCAGATTCGGGACTATATAGGTAAATAAATTTAAAAATTTGATGCCATCCCAGCATATAATTTAAATTAAGTTTTAGTTTATAAAACAGCGATTCCAATTGATATCTCGGTGATTTAATCGGCAACGAACCTTCGGTTCGGCCGATCACCGACCATAAAATTGATTTAAAGAAGCAAATCTCTCGGAAGCATAAGGGACTTCTTTAAATCAATTTTATTGATATCAATTTGAACCTTCGACGTAGTGCCAAAAATAAAACAAAAAAAATTTCAGGCGCCAAGGGGAATGCATGATATTCTGCCGGATAAACAGCACTACTGGAAGCATATACAAAAGAAATCATCGCAGATTCTGGAGGATTATGGTTTTGATAAAATAGATTTGCCGATTGTGGAGAACACCGGTCTTTTTGTGCGGGCAGTGGGAGAGGCGACGGATGTCGTAGAAAAAGAAATGTATAGTTTTAAGACCAAGGGTGGCGACGAGTTGAGCTTGCGCCCCGAACTTACCGCCAACACTTTAAGGGCTTATCTTGAGCATGGCATGCAGGTTATGCCTCATCCTGTCAGACTGTGGAGCTATGGACCTGTTTTTAGGCATGACAATCCCCAGGCCGGAAGATACAGGCAGTTCCATCAGCTAAATGTTGAATCAATCGGAGACCAAGACGCCGTCGTTGATGCTGAAATGATATTCATGGCCCACAAGGTTTTAGAGGCTATCGGTCTGAAAAGAATGATAGTTAAAATAAATTCTATCGGAGACGACAGCTGCCGGCCGCAGTATATAAAGGCCCTCAAGGACCACTATCGCAACAAAGTCAAAAAAATATGCAACAAATGCAAGGATAGGTTAAAAACCAATCCGTTGCGCGTACTTGATTGCGTTGAGGCAAATTGCGTTGATGCGGCCAAAGACGCCCCTCAAATGGTTGACTATCTGGACAGTGACTGTAAGAAGCATTTCAAAAGCGTTCTTGAATTTTTGGATGAAGTCGGTGTGCCTTATTTGCTGGACCCGCATTTAGTAAGGGGCCTTGATTACTACACGAAGACTGTTTTTGAGTTTGTTCAGGAAGAAGAAGAGAAGAAGGAAGAAGAACAGCAGCAAAAGGAAATTAAAGAAGAGGTAGTCGCCGAAGAGGGAGAGGGCAAAGCCGAAGGCGATGCCGTTAAAGAAAAAGTTGATGAACCCGAGGAAAAACAAAAGCATCCCCAGCTTGCCGTTATATCGGGAGGAAGATATGATAAGCTGGTTGCCTTGCTTGGCGGTCCCGCTACGCCGGCTATCGGCTGGGCCATGGGAGTTGAGAGGGCCGTGATGTTGCTTGAAAGAAATAAAGCAAACATACCTGACTATAAAACAAATCCAAAAATATTTTTGGCGCAATTAAGCGAAATGGGCAGAAGAAAAGGGCTGGTATTATTTGAGGAGATGCGCAAGTCCTCTATTCCGGTTAAAACTTCTTTCGGACGCGACAGTATAAAATCCCAGCTTCGCATTGCCGACAGACTCGGTTCGCTTTATACTTTGATAATCGGTCAGAAAGAAGCCCTGGAGGGTACGGTGATATTACGCGAAATGAGTACCGGCGTTCAGGAAACTATCCCGATGGAAAAAATAGTTGATACGGTAAAAAAGAGACTTAAGAAATAATCTACTAATTACTAATTTCATACTAATATACTAATCTCATTCCCCATTGGTATATTGGTGATTTTATTCGTAATTAGTAGAACGCAGTGAGCGATATTTTTTGCAAAATTATAAATGGAGAAATATCAACCGAAAAAGTTGATGAAGGAGATAGTTGGATTGCCATTAACGACATTCATCCGGTAACCCCGGTCCATGTCTTGATTATTCCTAAAAAACATGGTTCACTTCAGGAATACGGTGACAGCGATAAAGGTTTGTTGGGCGAGTTAATCGCGGCGGCAAATAGGGTTGCTAAAAAACTTAGTTTGGATAAAACCGGTTATCGTCTGATAATTAATTATGGCGAAGACAGTCAGGCCCATATAATGGACCACCTGCATGTGCATTTGCTTGGCGGTAAGAGATTAGGCAGTAAATTAGTCAGGTAATCTACTAATTACTAATTTTATACGAATATACTAATCTATTTATTTTTCCTTATTAGTATATTAGTGACTTGATTCGTAATTAGTAGACAGTATGGAAATAAAACGTAAACAAAATGAAAGCACGGGGGCGATGTTAAGACGGTTCAGCCGTCTTATTCAGCAGTCAAAATATTTGAAAAATGCTGAAAAGAAAAAATATCGTTACCGAAAAGAAAATGAAAGAAAAGAGAAAAACCGGGCTATCATGCGCGAGCATTTAAGGTTGCTTAGAAAAAAGTTAGATAAACTGGGTGTTTACGGCGAGGAGTCATTTCACGAAGAAAAGAGGAAGTTAAAACAAAAACTCGGTATTTAATCTACCAATTACTAATTTCATACGAATATACCCAAGCTACTAATTACTAATTCTATACGAATATACTAATCCATTTTTTATTAGTATATTGCCGATCTGATTGGTAATCGGTAGATTAAGTATATTAGTGATTTCATAGGTAATTAGTAGATGCTATTTGTTAAAAGAGCAACTCCAAAAAGAATTAAATGAATCTCTTAAGTCAGGCGACCAGAATAAGCGTCTGGTTTTGAGCACCCTGATTAGCGCAATAAAGAATAGGGAAGTTATGAAAAGAGGCCAATTGGCCAAGACTGTTACGGATGCTTCGGAGCTGGAAAAGCAAAGCCATTTAAATGACGAAGAAATTATTGAAACTATATCTTCTGAAATAAAAAAACGAAAAGAGTCTATTGAAATGTTTAAGTCCGGCGGAAGGCAGGAATTGGCGGACAAAGAGCAAAAAGAAATTGATATTTTATCGGTATATATGCCGGAACAGCTTGGCGAAGATAAAGTCCGCGAAGAAGTTAAAAAAGCTATAGAGCAAACCCGTTCGACAAGCTCAGGACAAGCCCTCGGTCCCAAAGATATGGGTAAAGTAATCGGTCTTGTGATGGGAAAATTAAAAGGCCAGGTGGACGGGGGAATGGTGAGTAGGATAGCGAAAGAGCTCTTAAGTTAAAAGTTCATAAAGTTATAAAGTTTATAAAGTAATAAAAAAACCGAGCGGGAGCTCGGTGTTATTGTTCATTCTCAATTAGGGCAAGATGCCAATCGGTTGCATTACCGCCATGGAGGAGTGAGTATGCTTGAACGCAGTGAACACAGAGGGCGGGGCTTTCGATCACTATCGAGTTACCAATATTCGTGTATAGAAATTTTTTGCCACATCTGGCCTCTACTTCTTTGCCTATATTTTGATTCGGACCGCCAGCTTTGTCAGTGAAATGAATTACCGTTTGCACTTTTTGACTCCTTTGTATTTTAAACGTTCTAAAAAAAGCTTAATTACTATATTCCAATTTGTCAACCCATATTTTTCATGGTATTTTGAGTCTTACGCTTACTACGTAATACTTACTACTTGATACTAATTTTATGCTCGACCTCGTCTTAAATAATCTAACTACCGACAAAAATTATAACGAAGCCTTTTTTGGGGCCATTTTAAAGCAGGCTATTCAATTAGTGGTTGAACCGCTAAATAAGCTGAAAGATAAAAATGCAGGTATATCAGTTAATTTAGTCGGAGCCGGTAGAATAAAGGCATTAAACAAAAAATATAGAGGCAAAAACAGGGTGACGGATGTCCTGTCTTTTCCGCTCAACAAAAAGGAGGATTTCTCTATGAAATTAAAAGGTGATACAATTGAATTAGGCGACATTTTCATATGTTTGCCGGTTGCAAAAAAAGATGCCAAAGAAGAAAAGATTAGCATTGATAATAAACTTGCCCAATTAACGGTGCATGGGTTTTTGCATTTATTGGGCTATGACCACGAAAGTAAAGACGATAAAGGAGAGATGATTGTGCTTCAAGATAGAATCTTGAGCAAGTTAGAAAGTTTATAAGGTTTAAAGTTCATAAAGTCAGCTTATTAAGCTTTAAGAACTTTACAAACTTTTTAACTTTATACTAGATGGCCCGTAGAGATATTGTTTGTGGAATTGATGTCGGCAATTCTGCCGTAAAGACCATAATCGCGGAACTAAACCGCGAGACTTTACGTCCTCATGTTTTAGGCGTGGGCAGTGCCCCTTCAAGCGGTTTGAGGCGGGGCATGGTCATAGATATGGAAGAGGCTATTCATAATATCAGCCAGTCTTTGGAGCAGGCCCAGACTATGGCCGGAGTGAAGGTTGACCAGGCATATGTTTCATTAAACGGTCTTCATATAAGAACCCAGGTTTCCCACGGTATAGTAGCCGTTTCAAGAGCTGATTCTGAAATTTCCCAAAGTGATATAGACCGTGTTGTTGATGCGGCATCGGTTATAAGCCTTCCCCAGAATAGAGAGGTTATTCACATACTTCCAAAGAATTTTGTCATAGATAGCCAAGAGCATGTCAGGAATCCACTTGGCATGAAGGGCGTTCGTCTTGAGGCAGATGTCCTAATAATTGACGGATTATCTACTTATATAAGGAATATTGCCAAATGTGTTAATGCTAATGATGTTGAAGTGATAGAGTTTGTTTATGCACCTCTTGCGTTATCTAAGGCAATTTTAAATAAGCATCAGCGGGAGCACGGCGTTCTAAGTCTTGATATCGGGGGCGGTATTTCAACTCTCTCTATGTTTTATGAAGGCGAGCTGGTTCACACCGGAGTAGTGCCCATAGGCTCGCGACATATTACAAATGACCTTGCCATTGCATTGCGTACATCCATGGATATAGCCGAGGATATAAAGAAAGAGCATGGATTTTTACCCAACGGAGTAGTTTCAAAAAAAGACACTGTGGATTTGTCAGAGGCGCTTGGAGAAGATGAATTTATTATTCCGAAGCGCCAGATAGCGGAAGTTATAAATGCCAGAACATCAGAAATCTTTGATAAAATAATAACCGAACTCAAAAAAGCAGACCGGCACATGATACCTGCCGGAGTGGTGATGTCCGGGGGCGGCTCTAATATGCTCGGCATATCCGAATTCGTTAAAAATAGAATGCGGATGGCTGTAAAAATAGGAGGGGACTATTTTCTTGAAGGCATAAGGGACCAGATAGTGGATCCGGCATTTGCGGTGGCGGTAGGCCTCGTAGTCTGGGGAATAGAGGGTGAAAGTTCGGACGACGGCTCAAGAAGGAGGGATGTAAAGCTAAATGGAGGTATAAAAAAAGTGGCCAATTGGTTTAAGAACTTCATTCCATAGGGCTCTCATGAACAGATTATCCACAGGTAGTTAGCCTGACCGTTTGCGTCAGGTTAAATTTCGTGATAAACCAGAGTAAATTCAAAGCGTAAAATGCAAAGTGCAAAACCAGGGTCAGTTTATTAGTATTTATGTTTTTCGCTTTTCGCTTTTCGCTTTTCGCTTCTTTTGGCTCAAGTAAAACCACCGTTTGAAACCTTCGCCAGAATTAAAATATTCGGCGTCGGCGGAGGCGGAAACAAGGCAATTCAGAGAATGATGGAATCCCAGATACATGGGGTAGAGTTTTGCGCGGTTAATTTGGATGCTCAAGATTTAAATGTTGCTAACACGCCAACAAAAATATTAATAGGTAAAAATCTGACCCGTGGACTTGGTGCAGGCATGAATCCTGCGGTTGGAAGAGAAGCGGCCGAACAAAGCCGCGATGAGTTGCATGAGGTTATAAAAGGTTCGGATATGGTTTTTATATCAGGCGGACTTGGAGGCGGTACCGGAACCGGAGCTATGCCGGTAGTTGCCGAAATAGCCCGCGATGCAGGCGCCTTAACAGTTGGTATTGTGACTAAGCCGTTTTCTTTTGAGGGCGCTGCAAGGTCCAGAATAGCTGAGGAAGGATGGAACAATTTGCGCGAGAAAGTAGATGCCCTTATAACAATTTCAAATGACAGGCTTTTTTCAATAATAGACAGAAAAACTCCTTTGCTTGAAGCATTCACTAAAGTTGATGATGTTTTAAAACAGGGAGTGCAGGGTATATCCGACCTTATTACAATACCGGGCTTGATAAATGTTGATTTTGCCGACGTGAGAACAATTATGTCTAACTCCGGCTCAGCCCTAATGGGTATCGGCAGAGCAACGGGCGAGGATAGGGCCATTGAGGCAGCTAAGATTGCTATAAACTCCCCATTGCTTGAAGTATCAATTGAGGGAGCAAGGGGTGTGCTTTTCAACGTAGCCGGCGGTCCGGATTTGGCTATGGCTGAAATAAATGAAGCAGCTAAAATAATAACTGAAAGCGTTGACCCGGATGCCAAAGTAATTTTCGGAGCGGTCCAGGATAATAAACTTAAGAAAGGTGAAATAAAAATAACTGTTATTGCGACAGGTTTTAATAATGGCGAGCCTAAGACTCAAAAGCCTCAGCCAATCAGGAATATGTTTGAAGAGGTGGTAACTCCGGGCAATGGTGGCGCCCACATTCAGGAGCCGACGCCATACAGGGCCCCGGCGCCGATACAGCCGGAGAAAAAAGAGATAATTGATGATTCTCTGGACGACAAGGATTCAGAGTTTGATATTCCGGCTTTTATCCGCCGAAAGATGGGGAATAAGTAAAAAAGTAGTAAGTATTTAGCAATAAGTATTAAGCTAAATTTAAAAATCCGCATAAGCGGATTTTTTATCAGAATACCCCAATTTTTAATTCTAGATTTTATAATCGGCCTATCTGTGGATAACTATCAATTTTCCCTTATTCTGCTTGTCTTTGACGGATGTTTTTTTAGGAACTAAAATTAAGTCATGAGGACACTGGTTACCACTGGATTTAATTTTATGCACTCGCTTTTTGGCGGGTGCAATTGTTTCTAAAAATGAATTTTTCATAAAAAATTAATACGCTTACTGAAGTTTTTCTCCGCCATTAACCTTGCCTATCGGCAGGCCTGTCTGGCGGCGACGAGGCCCGGTAATCGCAATAAAAAGTGACTCAAACTTTCCCGGTTCAGAAGGATGTTTTCTCAAGGCCCGAAGAACAAATCAAAACTGGTAACGGCAGAGCTCACGGCTTAAATTGGCCTAGGCTTTTTGGCCATGGTGATCCGTATGAAGCGATTGAGTGGGACATCAGAGATGCCAGAATAGCAAAACATACCGGGGAAGTTGTTTTTGAGCAGAAAAATGTTGAGGTGCCTAAGTTCTGGTCCCAAACCGCGACAGATATAGTTGCTTCAAAATATTTCAGGGGCAGGATGGATTCGCCGGAGCGGGAAAGAAGCGCAAAGCAGATGGTGGACAGGGTGGCCAATACTATTTCCGATTGGGGAATCAGGGGTAGCTATTTTCATTCTCAGGAAGATGCAGAGAATTTCAGGCAGGACCTTAAATATCTTCTGATAAATCAATTCATGGCTTTCAATAGTCCGGTCTGGTTCAATGTCGGAGTATACGCCAAACCTCAGTGCAGTGCCTGTTTTATATTAAAAGTAGAGGACACTATGGAATCAATTCTTGAGTGGTATGAGACCGAGGGCTGGATATTCAAGGGTGGTTCCGGTTCGGGTCTTGATATCTCAGGCCTTCGTTCATCAAAAGAACCGTTGTCAAAAGGAGGATATTCTTCCGGGCCGGTTTCATTTATGAAAGGAGCTGATGGGGTAGCGAACAGCATTCGTTCCGGAGGTACCACAAGGAGAGCCGCCAAGATGGTTGTTTTGAAAGTGGACCATCCCGATATCAAATCATTTATTTATTCCAAAAAAATAATTGAAGATATGAGTAAGGTGCTTGTCAGTTCAGGAGTAGAGAACTCAATAGAAGGAAACTTGTTTGACCCCTACACTCTGCTTCCCTATCAAAATGCGAATAATTCCGTCCGTGTAACCGATGAATTCATGCATGCCGTAGAGAATGATACTGACTGGGATTTGAAAGCCGTTACAACCGGGGAGGCCCTGGAAACGGTTAAGGCCAGGGAAGTGATGGGTTGGATATCAGATGCCGCCTGGCATTCTGCCGATCCGGGCATGCAGTATCATACCACAATCAATAATTGGCATACTTGTCCCAATACCGGCCCTATCACTGCCTCTAACCCCTGTTCGGAGTACATGCACATAGACAACAGCGCCTGCAATCTGGCGTCAATTAATCTTTTGAAGTTTTTAAAAGAAGACGGCACTTTTGATACTGAAAAATATAAAAAAGCGATAGACACGACAATCCTTGCTCAGGAGATGCTGGTGAGCAATTCATCATATCCAACTCCTAAAATAGAAAAAAACGCTTATGATTATCGGCAGCTTGGTCTCGGCTATTCAAATCTCGGAGCCCTTCTTATGAATATGGGCCTTGCCTATGATTCAGACGAGGGCCGTGCCATTGGCGGAGTGCTGACGTCAATTCTTTCAGGCCAGGGATACTTTATGTCTGCCAAGGTGGCGGCTATTCAGGGGTCTTTTGCGGGCTATGCCATGAATGCTGAGCCGATGTTAAGAGTTATGAGACAGCACAAAGACGCCGCCGAGAAGCTTGGGCGGGAAATTTATGACAAAAAATTATTAGGAGACACAGCTTTAGCCGGCGAGGCAGTAAAGGTATGGCAGGATGCCTTAACGTACGGAGAAAAATTCGGTTATCGTAATTCCCAGGCGACCGTGCTTGCTCCTACCGGAACTATCTCTTTTTTGATGGACTGCGATACGACCGGTGTTGAGCCGGAGCTGGCATTGGTGAAATATAAAAAGCTGGTTGGAGGGGGGACCCTCAAGCTGGTCAATCGTCACGTACCGGCAGCTCTAAAAAAGCTCGGCTATATGGAAGAGCACATTAAAGAGATAACTGATTATGTTTTGGAGAATGATACTATTGAAGGTGCGCCGGATTTAAGGCAGGACCACTTATCGGTTTTTGATTGTTCATTTAAGGCCCAGAAGGGACAGAGGAGCATATCCTGGCTCGGTCATTTGAAAATGATGTCTGCTGCCCAGCCGTTCATATCGGGTGCGATATCTAAGACTGTTAATTTACCAAGTGAAGCAACGGTGGATGATATCAAGAATTGCTATATTGAAGCCTGGAGGTTGGGATTGAAGGCGGTGGCCATTTATCGCGATGGCTCAAAAGGGGTTCAGCCCTTGAGCACCGCAAAAGATAAGGACTTGGTAGAAAAAGTTAATGGCTATACCAGGATAAAGCTTCCTGATGAGCGTCCTTCTATAACCCATAAGTTTTCCGTCGGAGGTCATGAGGGTTATCTGACGGTAGGTTTTTATCCCGGCACCAATAAGCCCGGAGAAACATTTATTACCATGGCTAAAGAGGGAAGTACCATATCTGGTCTATTTGATACCATAGCTACCCTTACCTCTATGTGCCTGCAATCGGGGATTCCCCTTAAGACCCTGGTTAAGAAATTCAAAGATTTGAGATTTGAACCTCTTGGCATAACAAGCAGTGAAGATATACCCTTCGCCAAATCTTTTATTGATTATATTTTCAAATATCTGGGCATGAAATTCCTGCCCGAAGAAGACCGGGAAGAAGTTTTCGGGCCGTCCCATGATGCAGATATGTCCAATGGAAATGGAAACCATGATGCCGTTGAACTGCCGAGTATTCCTGTTTCAAGGCCACTTGCCAATCTTGCCAGTGTTAATCTGCCTGAAGCTGATTCTAATGCGCCGTTTTGTGAATGTGGAACGATGATGGTTCGTGGTGGCTCATGCTACACTTGTCCGAATTGTTTTGCAACTACGGGAGTATGTCAATAACTAGTAGTAAGCAGTAAGTAGTAAGTATTAAGCATTACATCCCCCCGGCAAGCCGTACGGCTTGCCGGGGGATTGATTTTGTGATAAAAAAGATCAGCCACATTTGCAAAGGAGAAGCTGTATGGCTACCGAAGTTACACCGAGCTTAAGAAAACTTGCTGAAGAGTTAATTAATAAGTGCGAGTATTATAACTCATTATCAACCAGAGCTGTTGGGCGTGAAGATGCTGGGGATAATCTATATTTGTTAATGCAGGAGCTTGTTGCCCGTAGTCTTTTAGCTACAGCGATAATAACGAATCCTTTGCGTGCAGGTAATTTTGTACTCCGCAATGCTGTTACCTATGAGCCTGTTTTGTTTGGTCCCGGGCATATAGAAATTAAATTTTCAGATAAAGATTTTGCTCTTAAATGCAGAGAGCTGATTATATGTGAGAGTGATTGTGCGAAGCTGATAGATGTTTTAAAAGTGGAGGAAAGATAAATATTCAAAAGAGCTCTAAGCTCTTTTTTATTTATATTATATTTGCTAAAGTAGTTTCGTGCATAAATCGCATGTCTTTTTTTATTTTCTGATTGCTTTTGTGGCCGGTGTTTTTGCCGGTTCGTATTTGGATGTTTCATATGAACTGGCTTTGTGGCTGATGCTGCCGGCATCAATCGCCGTACTTATTTTTTGGCGGCGCTCATGGGTCGTGGTTCTATCGGGCCTTTGCCTGATTTTTTTTGTAGGAGGAGTTTTGCGTTTCAATACTGTTTATTCAAAAGATTCTATTCTGACTAAATTCAGTGAAGACGTGCCATTGGTGCAGGGTAAGCCAATAAATATTAAAGTTTTTTTGCGGGGATACATAGACGGGGAAGTTTCTATAAAAGAGAACAGGCAGATATTTACTTTTCGGGTTAAGCAGATAGAAACTGATGGACAGCTGACCGACAGCAATGAAAGGGTGTTAATAACTGCGGATATTTATCCTGTATATAATTTTGGCCAGGCACTTGAAATATTCGGCTCCCCTCCTCAAGTTCCGGAAAATTTTGACGGGTTTGATTATAAATCTTATCTCAAAAAAGACCGTATATTTACGGTGATGCGTTATCCGAAAATAGAAATTGTGGAGAAGGGGGTGGCTCGGTTTGATTTATCGGGGCATCAAAGTTTATGGGAGAAATTTATTACGCCTGTTTTCGGTCAAATATTCAAATTCAAGAAATCATTTGAGGACTCTATTGCCCGTTCGGTTTCAGAGCCTAATGCTTCTTATATAAGCGGAATATTGCTTGGCAGTCGTTCGCAAATCCCCGAAGATTTAAAGAACGATTTTGCCATAACCGGCACAACTCACATACTGGCCATATCCGGTTATAACATTACGATAGTCGGTGCCATCGTGGCCGGATTTTTTATGCTTTTTATGCGCCGTCAAAAAGCTTTTTGGCTGACTGTTCTAGGCATTATCGTCTTTACTATATTAACCGGAGCCCAAGCATCGGTTGTCAGAGCTTCTATCATGGGCGTTCTAATCTTACTTGCCCAAAGTGCGGGCCGATTTTATAGCATCCGTAACTCTATTGCTTTTGCCGGTGCCCTGATGGTTTTTGCTAATCCTTTGGTTTTGCGTTTTGATGTCGGCTTTCAATTATCATTCATGGCAACTCTAGGTCTTATTTATCTTGCGCCTTTGATTGAGCCGTATTTTAAAAAAATTCCGGCAAAATATGCTTTGCGTGAGACCGCGGTTATGACCATATCTGCTCAATTGATGGTTTTACCGCTTTTGATATTTTATTTCAAAAATATTTCCTTAGTTTCACTTCCGGCTAATATTTTAATTCTGCCCATGGTACCCTTTAATATGCTCCTCGGGTTTATTACGGGTCTTGCCGGTATTGCCACTCCGTTCCTGGGAGTATTCATCGGCAATTTTGCCTGGGCTTTATCGTCGGTAGTTCTTGGGATTATAAAATTATTTGCCCGTGTGCCGTTTGCTTCAATTCCGGCCAGTCTAAATTGGGCCGGAGTCACCGTGGGCTATGCGTTGATTTTATGGTGGATGATTAAGCTTAAAAAACAAAAAGCTCCCCTGGCTGATTGACAATTATAACTCAGCAACATAGTCTTTATTCAAAGTTTCTTTGACAAACGAGGAGTCAGGGTATGAATTATCTGGATATTTTGATTTATGCTTGTATGGTTATTGTCGGCGCGGTCGCGGTAGTTTTTGCTATAAGCTGGTATTACACAATAGTTCGTTTCTGGAACGGTATCGGCTTAGTCGGTATTGAAAAAACTTTTTCATATGATCTGGATGATTTAGCTGTTTCATTTTTTAGGGCTGTTGAAGATAAATTTGGAAAAAGTAAATTTCAAGGAATCAAAGTAGGTCTTGTAAAAAGAGTTCCGATAACATACAAACTTGTTAAAGTTGACATAGACAAAGACACTCAAGTTGTCGTGGGTGACGTAGAGGTAGGGGGTATAAAAGGTTTTTTCCGAATTGGCGGAGAGAAGGGCGAGCCAATCCTTTATGCATATGTTAAAAAGATACACATGCAGGAGGTAAGAAATCTTTTTGAGTCGGTAAGTCACAATTTAGAGCACAGTAGTATTTACAAAAATAAGGCTTTTAGCTTACCCGGCAGAAACTTTATAAATTTGTCAGACATTTCAGAGGACATGGTTACCTACAACGAATCCGTCCTTTCCGAGCTAAAAGCAAAAGTGTGGGCTTTTTTGGAGCAAGGGGATAGGTGCCTTGAGTTCGGGCTTAAGCTGCAAAGCAAGATTTTATTTTTAGGACAATTTGGTTCCGGAAAGAGCTTAGCTGCGCTTATTACCGCCAAAAAAGCCGTCAAAAATAAATGGACATTTGTTTATCTGGAGCCCACCATTCAGTCTGCCAGTTCTATGTTGGATGCTGTTATTAAATTTTCCAGGATATATCAGCCGGTAGTGGTTCTTATAGAAGATTTTGATCGAGAGCAGAGAAGCGGAAATACTTTTGCGGTCGGCAGGATAATGTCTGCCATGGATGATATTACCACAAAAGACGACGAGATTCTTATTTTAATGACATCAAATTATCCGGATAAAATAGAGCCCGGCATTCAGAGGCCGGGAAGGATAGATGAGTGTATTGATTTCGGAGTTTTTAAGCAGGAAGACGCAAAAAAGTTGTTGGTTAAACTAATTCCTCCGGATATGCTGTCACCGGCAATAGACTGGAAGAAAGTTCTGGCCTCTTGTGAAGGGTATATGCCATCTTTCGTGGTCAGAATGGGAGAGTCAGCCAAACTCCTTGCCATTAGTGAATCCAATGGTTCCGAGCCGGTAGTTACAGATGCTATGTTAATTAATGCCGCCGAAAAACTTAGAAAAAGACACAATACCTGTTCTGTGGCCCTTGGTTTTCAGAAAGATTAAAAGGAGATAACCGATGACAGGTTTAGATTTGGTTTTAACTATCTCCGGAGTACTGTTTCTGATTGCATTATTCATTGCAATAACAAAATCAGACAATAAACAGATTAATAAACGGACCATTGAGAAGATTAATGAGTGGCAGAATGCGGGGTTTGTTCATCCGCTAACTTGTGGTAAAGACAGCACGCATCAAAATTTAATCCCCAGAGAAAAAAATGGAAGGGTGATTCTCTGCTGTCCTGATTGTGATTACGTTCAGGAGCGAATCCCACCGGAAGTTTTAAGCGATTACGTACAGCGTTTTAAAGACCAGGCATATAAAAGAAGCATTTTGGAATAAATATTTTTATAGCTCCCCCGAGGGGGCTTTCCAGGACGTGCCCCCGCCTGGGCGGGGTCACTTCCTGGTTTTCTTTTTGCTCAAATCTATGCTAAATAATTTTAATGCAATCCAAGAAGATACACCCCTGGATTCTAGTGGCCATGGCAGCTTCTGCCATTTTTACTTTCTATGCTCAAGCCCAAGCGCCGGATGGCAAAGTCCATGTTTGGTTTTTGGATGTCGGACAAGGGGATGCGATTTTTATTGAAACGCCGTCGGGGCAACAGATATTGGTTGATGGCGGACCGGATAATTCTGTGGTCCAAGAGCTGGGAAAGGTCATGCCATTTTGGGACAAGACCATAGATCTTGTTGTAATGACTCATCCCGACGCTGACCACCTAAATGGTTTGCCGGAAGTCTTAAAAAGATATGAGGTTGAGTCGGTTTTAGAAACCGGTGTAGAATGCTCAACTTCGCAATGTGAGTCTTGGCGGGGGCTGATAAAAGAAAAGGGCATAGAAAAATATATTGCTAAGTTCGGTCAGACCATAGATATGGGTGATGGTGTTCAGCTATTTGTTTTTAATCCCATTGAATCTAAAGAAGGAGAATCAGTCAGTAAAAAGAATAATACTTCGGTGGTGATAAAAGTTGTCTATGGCGAGCAGTCTTTATTGCTTACCGGAGATATTGAAGGACGGGTTGAGAGTAAGCTGGTTTTAGCGGGGCTTGATATTAATTCTGATTTTTTGAAAATTGCCCATCATGGTTCTAAAACCTCAAGCACCCGGGAATTCCTTGATGCTGTCTCGCCTGCCATTGCGTTTATAAGTGCCGGCACTAAAAACCGTTACGGCCACCCGACCCAAGAGGTCTTGAATAGACTTGAAAATGATGATATAAAATACTATCGTACAGACCTTAGCGGAACCATAGAACTTACTCTGGATAACAATAATTACTCAATAAATTTTATAAAATGAACAAATTTAATTTAAAAGAAAAAACCTTGATTATAATCAAGCCAGACGCCCTTCAGCGTAATTTGATAGGCGAAATTGTAGGCAGGTTTGAAAGGAAGGGCCTAAAGATTATCGGTATGAAAATGATTAAGCTTTCGGATCTTTTGCTTAACAAGCACTATGCCCACCATAAGGATAAGTTTTTTTTCACCGGGCTTAAGAACTTTATGAAATCGTCGCCGGTGGTTATAATGGTGCTTGAGGGGTTGGAAGCAGTTAGTGTGACCCGGCTTATTGTCGGTCCGACTTCCGGGCGAAAGGCTGATGCTGGCTCTATCAGGGGGGATCTGTGTATTTCAACTCAAACCAATATTGTGCATGCCTCAGATTCTGTTTCGACTGCCAGGCAGGAAATAAAAAGATTTTTTAAGTCGGTAGAACTTTTCAATTATAAAAAAATGGATTTTGAGTTTGTTTATGGTGAGGAAGAAAGGGAATGAAGAAAATGAAAAAATACGATAAACTGGTTAGGGATAAGATTCCGGATATAATCAAACGGAAAGGGGAGAAGTTTCAAATAAAGAGAGCCATGCCCGAGCTTTTTATAAGCAAATTAAAAGAAAAGATAGTTGAGGAAGCAAAAGAGTTAAAAAATGCGAAAACAAGACAAGTAGAACTGGAAGAGTTGGCCGACCTGGAAGAGGTTATTGATGAGTTTCGTTCCTTCGCAAGATTCAAAAAGAGTCAAATTAAAAAAGAAAGAGACAAAAAGGCTAAAGAAAAGGGCAGGTTCAAAAAAAGAATAATCCTTATTAAAGCATGACGCTCCTCTTATGTGGAGCTTCATTTTTTTATATATTTATGGTAGCTTCTATTAATTAATGCCTAAAAAATTTTTAAAACCGATAATACTGACCGCAGTAGCTGTACTCCTGGTCTTTTTTGTTTATCCTCAATTTTTAAATTTTTCTTTTTTGCCCAACGTGCCATTTAGATTGGGCCTTGATTTGGTCGGCGGTACTCATTTGGTTTATGAAGCCGATCTTTCCGGTGTTATCGGAGACAAAGGAGATGCCATGGAAGGAGTGAGAGATGTGATAGAAAGAAGAGTCAATATTTTTGGCGTATCAGAGCCATTGGTGCAGGTTGAGGGTGAGAGCAGACTAGTGGTTGAGTTGGCAGGAATACAGGATATCAACCAGGCCATAAAACTGATAGGGGAAACGCCATTCTTAGATTTCAGAGAGGAGAGACCCCAGGACGAAAGCCAGGCTATTTTGGATGCTCAAGCCAAGGGTGAAAGGCTGGATGAGGATCCGTATTTTGTGCCGACCCGGTTAACGGGGCGGTACCTAAAAAGTGCCAGCGTGGTTTTTGAAGGCGGAGGAAGCGGTATCGGTCCGCAGGTATCAATTGAGTTTAATGATGAGGGTGCTTCTCTTTTCGGCCAGCTCACCAAAGACAACATTGGTAAAAGGCTCGCCATTTATTTAGATGGCATTCCGATAAGCACTCCAGTAGTGCAAGACGAGATAACAGCAGGTAGCGCAGTTATAAGCGGTAACTTTACTCCTGATGAAGCAAAAGAACTTGCCATAAGATTAAATGCCGGAGCCTTGCCTGTTGCCATAAATTTAATATCTCAACAAACTATTGGTGCATCGTTGGGCCAGGAATCTCTTAGTCAGAGTCTTAGGGCCGGAGTTTATGGTCTTATTCTGGTAGCCCTTTTCATGATAGTTTTTTATCGTCTTCCGGGACTTGTTTCAGTTTTTGCCCTTATTATTTATGTGCTTATAATTTTGGCTTTATACAAGGCAATACCCGTAACTTTGACTTTGGCCGGTATTGCAGGGTTTATTCTTTCGCTTGGTATTGCAGTTGACGCTAACATCCTAATATTTGCCAGAATGAGAGAGGAGTTGGCCGATGGTAAAACCTTGACCCTAGCATCTAACGAAGGGTTTAAGCGTGCCTGGATGTCTATCAGAGACAGTCACGTAACAGCTATTTTGGGGGCGCTGATATTATATTTGTTTACAACCTCATTCATTAAAGGTTTCGCTCTAACGCTTGGCATTGGGGTGTTGCTAAGCCTATTCACTGCAACGGTTGTTACCAGGGCATTTTTAGAGCTATTTATTAATCCTAAATTTGAAAAGTGGAAATGGCTGTTCCGATGAACAAGTCATAAAGCTGTAAGCCATAAGGTCATAAAGCCAAGAGTCTTATTCAGTAAAAAAACTCTATGGCTCTACGGCTTTATAGCTTTAAGGCTAGCTGATGAAACCAGTATATAAAATATTTTTCTTCATATCTGTTTTCCTTGTCGTGGTCTCTATCATGGTGGCCTTAGTCTTTGGCTTGCCTCTGGGCGCTGATTTTAAGGGTGGATCAGTCATGGAAATAAAGTTTAATGGAGATAGACCCGGTCTCGCTGATATAAAAGAAACTATAATTTCAGTTTCGGGCATAAATGATGCTTCAGTAGTTTTTACCGAGTCAGACGGCGCTATAGCCAGATTCAATGAAGTAAATGAAACGATGCACCAGGAAGTTCTGACGGCCTTATCCGAAAAATTCGGCGATGTTGAGGAGGAAAGGTTTGATTCCATCGGGCCCCTTGTTGGAAGCGAGCTGAAGAGTAAAAGTGTAACTGCTATAATTCTGGTTTTATTGGCCATAATTATATATATTGCATTCGTATTCAGGAGGTTATCCAATGTTCTGTCGCCGTGGGTAATGGGGCTTGGCGCTATGGGCGCCCTGGTTCATGACATCATTATTCCTGTCGGCATTTTTGCTATTTTGGGTAAATATATTGGCATTGAGATAAATGCGATATTTATAGCCGCCATACTAACCATTCTTGGTTACTCTGTTTCGGATACCGTTGTAGTTTATGATCGTGTCAGAGAAAATATATTGCGTTTCGGTTCGCGGGATGACTTCTCTTTAACAGTTCATAAAAGTGTTATGCAAACTCTTAGCCGTTCAATAAACACTACTTTAACGACCATTTTATCTTTGGTGGCGATATACTTTTTTGGCGGTCAAACCCTTAAGTTTTTTTCGCTGGCCCTAATAATAGGTATCGTGGCCGGCTCTTACTCATCTATTTTTGTGGCCGCGCCTATATTGATTTGGTTAAATAAAAAACACAAGGCTCGTTAAACAGGTTTTTATAACACGTTTAACATGAGTGCCGGAGGTTCTTTAAAACAGGTCTGTTATGGAGGCCTGTTTTAATTTGCAAGATTTTTATCAGGGAGGACCACTATGATATAGATATTGACAAGTTGTCCACTTCTGGCGGGTTAGTTTGTTGACTTATTTTTGGGTCTGTGATATCCTTTATATTACATGAAAGTTCAGTGAACTTATTAAATAAAAATGATGAAAAACGATGTTTTCCATCATCTAATTAACTCCTTGGAGGGGGCTAAATAATGGCTAGTTTAAATAACAATATTAAGGGGGTCGTTGCAAGGTTGGTCAAAGTTTTAAATGACCGAAACCGGGATATAGTATCTCGGCGCTTTGGCTTGAAGTCTGGCCAAAGAGAGACGCTGGAGTCCATAGGCCAGAGCTATGGCATAACCAGAGAAAGGGTAAGGCAGATAGAGGGCGCGGCCTTGAAGCAGATAAGAGACAATATGAAGTCCGGTTCAGCCTCTTTGGTTGAGCCTTATGTTAATCTTGCGGGTTCTATTCTGGAAGAGCATGGCGGGGCAATGGCCGAAAAAGACCTGTTTCATAAGTTCTCCGGCTCTATGGACAACACTTCGGTCAATGCGGCCCTGGTATTTTTCCTTAATTTAGACAGCGGTTTTGTCAGGGAAGGCGAGGATGATAATTTTAATACTTTTTGGGCCCTTTCTAAACAGCAGGCAGAGCTTTGTAGAAAGTCAGTTTCTTCGTTGGTTTCCGCTCTTGGCAAAAAAGGCCTTATAAGCGAGAACCAGGTTGTTGATTTTTATAATAAAAATGCTGCTGTTAAGAATGCTTCTCCAAAATTTGTTGCTTCATTGCTTGCAATATCAAAAGAAGTCGGCAGAAACTCATTTGGCCAGGTAGGGCTTACATCGTGGCCGGAGATAAAACCGAGAGGAGTCAGGGATATGGCTTATCTGGTTCTCAAGAGAGACAGCAAGCCGAGACATTTTAGAGAAATAGCCGACCTGATAAACTCTCAGGGCAGTTGGGATAAGAGCGCCAATGTTCAGACGGTTCATAACGAACTTATCAAAGACGGAAGGTTTGTGCTTGTAGGCAGAGGATTGTATGCTCTTAAAGAGTGGGGGTTTAAAGCCGGAACAGTTAAAGATGTTGTTAAGGATATAATCGCCACCTCATCAAAGTCTCTCTCAAAAGATGAAATAGTTTCAAACGTGTTATCTCATCGCATGGTTAAGGAGAACACTATTTTATTGAGTCTTCAGGATCGCAACTCTTTCGTAAAAAATAACGACGGAACGTATTCAGTTAAGAAAGCCTAATATCTTTTTATAGTTCGAAACACGAAGCACTAGATTCTAAACAATCTTAAAATTCTAATGTTCGGGGTTCTAATTGCTGGTATCATTGGAGTTTGATGTTTATAATTTGTTTAGGATTTAGGATTTAAGATTTCGGATTTGCAACTTTGTTAGAAGTTGTAACCGGTCCACTAAAAATTGTTTGGCATTTACTCTCAAGCTACTGGTGGGCAGTGGCACCGTTTTTGTTTGGCTTTGGAGCCTATATTTCCTGGATGAGCTTTAAACAACAGGAATATTTGGCATCTTTGAAATGGGTTTTGCTTGAGATAAAACCCCCGCCTGATGTAGAAAAAAGTCCTAAGATAGCCGAGAATATATTCTCCGGCCTGCATACTGCCTATATAAGTCCTAAAACATGGAAGGCAAGATTTTTTAAGGGTGAGGTTCAGGACTGGTTTTCTTTTGAAATAGTTGGCATTAATAGTGAGATGCGTTTTTATGTCAGAACCTTAGAAGGATATAAAGACCTTGTCCAAAATTTAATTTTTTCACAATACTCCGAAGCTGAAATAAAAGAAGTTCCGGATTATATTGATATTCTTCCTAAATATTTGCCGGACGATGAATATGATATCTGGGGCACAGAGCTTGTATTTACTAAGCCCGATGCCTATCCGATAAAAACATATCCCGAATTTGAAGAAGAATCCGGCGGTCGCGAAGCTGAAACAAAAAGAACAGATCCGCTGTCTCCATTAGCGGAACAAATAAGTACCCTCGAACCGGGCGAATTTATCTTGCTTCAGTTAACCCTGAGGTCTACCGGTGGGGCCTGGGTAAAAGATGCACAGGTGGAAATTGATAAAATGTTAGGCAAAGAAGTTAAGATTGAACCGGACTTTCTTACTAAGACGGCGGATGCCGTTGCAGGAGGGTTGGCGGCCATTTTGCCGGGAGGCGGGGCAACAGCTGAGCCAAAAAGAGAAGAGAGAAAAGAAGAGCCTAATCCCATGAAGCTGACTTCAGGACAGAGAAAAGTTCTTGAAGCCGTAGAAAATAAATTGGCTAAGCTCGGATTTAAGGCCGGCTATCGCTTCATATACGTTGGTCGTAAAGAAACTTTTCACCGCTCGCACATCTCAGGCATTGTAGGAATGTTTAAACAGTTATATTCAAATAATTTAAACAGTTTTAAGCCGAATAGTTTAACGATGACCCACAGTAGAGGCTGGATGCCGTGGCTTTTTCCGTCAGACAAAGGCTTTCGTGCGGACAGCATAATTTATAGCAAGAAGAGAAAGCTTTTCCATGATTATAGGAGCAGGGCATTTGTTAAAAAATTTGTGATGTTAAATACCGAAGAGTTGGCGACCTTGTGGCATCTGCCCGGTGCGGGTATTAAAGCTCCTTTGTTCCCAAGAGTTGAGGCTAAGAAGGGTCAGCCGCCGGCGGGTCTGCCGATGAAATAATCCCGATAATTTTAAATTTTAAATTATCAATTTTAAAATAAAGATGGAAAGCAATAATCCAATTGTAGAATTCGGTGAATCAAACTTTCGTAACAGGAAGCTTCGTTTTGGCATAAAACAGGATGACCGCCGGAGGCACATGTATGTTATCGGAAAAACCGGTATGGGCAAGACCGAACTTCTAAAGAATATTGCCATTCAGGATATTCAAAGCGGAAGGGGACTCGCTTTTGTTGACCCTCATGGCGATCCGGTTGAGGAGCTTTTGGATTATGTACCCAAGGAAAGAATAAAAGATGTAGTTTACATCAACCCTTTTGATTTAGATTATCCCATCGCGTTTAATGTTATGGAGCAGGTCAGGTTTGAGGATAGGCATTTGGTGGCTGACGGCTTGATGGGTGTTTTTAAAAAAATATGGGTGGATGCCTGGTCTGCCCGTATGGAATATATTTTAAATAATACTATCCTGGCTCTTTTGGAATCTCCTGATTCAACCCTTCTCGGAATTAATAGGATGCTTGCCGATAAAGAATACCGCAATAAAGTTATTCAGAATGTTACCGATCCGGTAGTTAAAGCATTCTGGACGCAGGAGTTTGCAAAATACACGGACAGGCTGGCATCAGAAGCAACGGCCTCAATACAGAACAAGGTCGGCCAATTTGTTTCATCAGCCATCATAAGGAACATGGTTGGTCAAGCTAAAAGTAATTTGGACATGAGAAAGATAATGGATGAACAGAAGATATTGCTGGTCAATATTTCAAAAGGCAGAATAGGAGAAGATGCTTCGCGTTTGCTCGGTGCCTTGATTATTACAAAATTACAGTTGGCAGCTATGTCACGTGTTAATATCCCGGAGCATGAGAGAAAAGATTTTACCTTGATGGTTGACGAGTTTCAGAACTTTGCCACGGCATCATTCGCTAATATATTATCTGAAGCCAGAAAATACCGTTTAAGTCTGGTCGTGGCTCATCAGTATGTTGCTCAAATGGAGGAGAACGTCAGAGATGCCGTATTCGGCAATGTCGGTACCATCATTACCTTTAGGGTCGGTGCAGAAGATGCTGAGCTTTTGGAAAAAGAGCTTGCGCCTGAATTTATGGCCAATGATGTTGTTAATCTGGCCAAGTATAATATTTATTTAAAACTCATGATTGACGGCGTAGCGTCACGGGCGTTTTCGGCAAGCACCATGCCTCCACTGCCGAAACAGGAAACAAATTATAGGGAAGAAATAATAAATGAATCAAGAAGGCAGTTCGGTACGCCAAGGGAAGAAATAGAGAAAATGATAGCCTCATGGTATGGACCGCTGCCGATGGCCGAAGAGTCAAGGCGCCAGCCCCGATATGAGGGTGGGCCGAGACAGTACAGGCCTAATTATCAAAGTCAAAATCAAAACCAATATCAGGGTCAGAATCCTATCAGGCGGGAGCAGAATCCTGTCAGACGGGAACAAAATGACTACCAAGGGCGAGAGCCAAGGCGTGAATTTACGCCGGCACGGCCTACTTCAGGTCCATCAGGCGTGGTTTCAGCGCCGGCCGGGCCAAGTCGTCAGCCGGTAAAACCGCACGTATTCCCAAGAGTAAAACAGGGGAGTGTTTCATTAGGTGAAATATTACAGAAAGGAGCAGTGGATTTTAAAGGTAGGAGGATAGAACCAAAACCCGAAAAACCGAAACAAAAAGTTGAACCCGATTTGGAAGGGCTGAGAGATATACTTAAGAAGTCGCTCGACAAAGGGTAGCTAGTAATCGGTAACAGGTAATCAGTAACTAGTAAATGGTTATTAAAAACAGCCCCACCTGGCGGGGCTGTTTTTATCCCGACTATCTAGTATGGGCTTTGTCAACCCCGCCCCTGAAAACCGATAAGTTTTTATAGTTATTTAAATAATTTTTATACAATTAATATAAATTCGGGGTGCTTATTAAAAAATCGCGTGACTATTATGTCGGTTTTCAGGGGCGGGGTCAACTTGTTTGTGGCAGGTAACGTCCTATGATGAGTATTGATTACATGATATGCCATTTTTATTCAGGGATTAGTATATTAGTGATTTAATTAGTAATTAGTAGATTATGATTAAGATATGTTTTTGCGCATCACAGAAATTCAGGCCCGAACTGGAAAAATTCATGGCTGATTTTCAGAAAATTGCCAGAAAAAACAAACAGAGTTTTGTTATTTTTCATCCTGAGTTTGAGAAGAAGGAACGTAAGTTTGAATTAAGCAGTGAGAAAATGAGACTTCAGGATGCATCGTACCGCAAAGCCATTCCGGGAGTGGTTTATAATCATCTTTTTCGCAAAGTAGCTCAGGCGGATATTGTTTTCATTTTTAACAAGGATGGCTATATCGGGGCCAATACTCACGGAGAACTTTTTGCCGCGGCCATTACCAGAAAATTGATTTTTGCCCTTCAACCCAAATTTTTAATGGGAAATTATCCTAAAGATATGTACGAAGAACCTTCAGCAAGCTATCTGGTGCATGATATTGCTAAGACACCCAAAGAACTTTTTGAAAAAATTAAATAGTATACTAATCTACAGACTAAATCATTATTTGTATATTCGTGATTTAATTAGTAATTAGTAGATGAGCATGAAAAGCGTTGTAGTCTGCGGGTCGCAGAGATATAAAACCGAAATAAGGCAGTTTGTGGATAGACTCAAGGCTCTTGGAGTCGGAGTGGTTTTTGAGCCGAATTTTGAAAGACAAAGAACAAAGATGCTCGGTAAAAAAGAAAAAGACAGGCTCCAGTCAAGAAACTACAGGCTTCGCGTGCCGGCCATGGTTCATGAGCATTTTGACCGCATAAGAAAGGCCGATGTTTGTTTCATATATAATAAAAAAGGATATCTCGGAGTCAACACAACCTTGGAGCTGGGCTTTGCTCATGGGAAAAATATGGTAATATATGCCCTAGAACCTGAAAAACATACAAAGTTTGGCGGAGAAATTTGCCGGGATATTCTTTTTACTGAAATACTGGATAAGCCCGAAGAGTTAGTCAAAAGGTTAACATAGGAGGAACTATGGCAAAAATTTGCGATAACACAAGCGTAGGGATGATAATAAAAAATGGCGACGACATGGCCATTATTTTCAGAAAGAATTATCCCGAAGCGTATGCTTTGCCTGCGGGTCATGTTGATGGCGATAATCCCTGGAATGTCGGGCTAAAAAGGGAGGTGAGAGAAGAAGTTGGCCTGGATGTCACACAGGACAAAGTGGTTTTTAAAAAAGATATAGATAATCCGTGCAAGCGAGAGAACGGCTCGCACCATTCATGGGAAGTTTCGGAAGCCATATCTTGGACGGGCGAATTAAAGGCTGGATATGATGCTAAGGAGGCTCGCTGGAGAAATTTAGAGAAAGTTAAAGAGCTTGCAAGGCGCACCGAATATTTTATTAATAAATATGCAATTCCATACGATGCGGTGGGAGAATTAACGGTTGCTATTTTTGGAATAAATCCTGGCGAAAAGAAAACCGACCCTGAATGGAAGGAGAATCCCGGCCTTGAACCGGTCTGGTATTATATTCTCAAAGAGCTAAAATATATTTGATTTTGCTAATTTTTATGTTATTATGTAGCCGAGCTTAGCTCGGTTTTTGTTATGAGAACAAAGTTCTACACAAAGAAAGGCGATAAGGGTTCTACTTTGCTTGGCAAGAAGAAAATCAGTAAAGACAATCCGTTTTTTTATCTGCTGGGCGGGCTGGATGAGCTAAACAGCTGGATTGGTTTTTGCAGGACAGGCGTTAAGAATAAGAGTAAATTAAAAGATATAGCTGTTTGGCTGTTTGATATTCAGGAGATGCTTTTTATAGCCCAGGCGGAACTTGCTTCGGTGAGGTCCGGGTTTAAGCCTAAAGTAAAAATAACCTTAGAGAAGATTGAAAAACTAGAAGAGATTGTTTTAAAAATAGACAAAAAAATCCCGCCTATTACAAAATTTGTTATTTCCGGCGAAGGCGAAGAAAGCTCAAGGATTGATGTCGGGCGGGCAATGGCCAGACACGTAGAGAGGCTGGCTAAAAATTACGCTGGCCAGGAAAAAATAAGCCTTGAATTTTTACAATTTCTGAATCGTTTATCCAGCGCTTTGTTCGCTTTAGCAAGATATGTAAATTGGAAATTAAAAATAAAAGAAAAGCACCCGAGATACAGATAAAAATTTTAAATTTTAAGTTTTAAGTTTTAAATTTTAAATCAATTTTAAAATTTCAGATATTCAAATATTCTGATTTCAATTAAAATTCCTGCCTGCCGGCAGGTAGGTAAAATTGGAAATTTAAAATTACAAAATATCCGCCCTTAGCCCTGCCTGCCGGCAGGCAGGTCAGTTGGTATCCGCAGGAGATTTATAAAGTTTAAATTAAAAATAATTTAGTTTTGTATCATTTAAAACCCAGTGTCCGCCCTTAGCTCAGTTGGTAGAGCAACTCCCTTTTAAGGAGATGGTCGTTGGTTCGAATCCAACAGGGCGGACACTGGGTTTTAGGTTGGGCTCAGTTGGTATCCGCCCGTACCGAACCGGAGTTCGCTACGGTTCGGGCGGGGAGTAATGGCCTTTTTGCCCGAACTCAGAAGAGGCCTTTTAAGGAGATGGTCGTCCCGCCTTGGCGGGACTGGGCGGACAAATCAAAAAAGGGCTAGTGCCCTTTTAATTTTTGTTTATAAAAATCCAAAACTTGTTTACGTAAATCATTCTCAGTTCCGTTGTTTGTTATTCTGAAATCCGCTCTTTCCCCAATCTTTCTAATTAGCAATTCGGTTCTGGCTTGTTCTTCTTTTTCAAATTGGTCAAGACTGACCACGGCTTCATCTGCTTTTTCAGCCGCTTTTCTGGCTCTTTGCCAGCGTATTCTTACGTCAGCCGTGATATAAACAATCATACTATTCTCAAAACGTCTTAGCATGTCAACATCTGATTCCCATCTTACTCCGTCAAAAATAATAATGTCCGAATAATTTTTAGCCATTTTTGCCAGCACTGCGTAAGATATTACGTCTTTGCCCAGATTGTCGTAGATGGCTATGGCAAGATTTTGCAAATTGCTTCTGCTTTTTTGCAGGCCGACAGCATCAGCTATTGCTGTCAAAATTTCCCCTGAGCTAATCCGTTCAATTGTTAATGGTTTTACGATTTCGGTAAGTATTTTTATAAACGAACTTTTTCCGGCCCGTGGTTCTCCTGTAAGTCCTATGATTTTTTTCATAGCCACTCCCTCACTTCCTTTGCTGATTAGAAACTATCATTTAAGACTTAGGAGGTCAATCAAAAAACTGGTCTATTGCTATTTTCTATAAGAAGTGTTATTATTTAAAAAGTGCAAAGGAGATTATATGAACGGATGCGGAGTGTCTGAACCTAGCGAGAGGTCAGAAAAAACAAAATTACCGGATATTTATTTGGCCATGCACCAAGCTCTTGATGCTTTTGATCCGAATCGGGGCGTTTCTTTTGAAGAAAGGCAGAAAAAAATAAAAATAGCAGAGGATTTGGCCGAATCTTACAGGGGCCCTATTACCGGAAAATTTCATCAGGATTATAATAAATTTGCCAAATTTGTTATGAGTCTGATAGCTGACTCGCAACAATTTAGTCACGAAATTATGGAATTTTCTTTGGAGCTTGAAAAAACTGCCGAAGAATTATAGCCGTTTTATCCCCCAGGCCTTAGGGGGATTTTATTTGGTTGAAAATGGCCGGTAATGTTGCTAGGATTAAAAGAATAAATGGGGTTCTGTTAGAAGTCATACTCGCGCCGAAGGCGCGAGTCCTTAATACTTTGGCAGGACCACTTCTAAACGGGATGAAATATAAATTTGTAGTTTCGGGTGCGGCTGAAACCGGCCATTGTGCTAAGGATGCTCATATAAAAGCCGAAGAACTGGGCCGGGAGGTGGTAAGGCAGAATGGTATTCTGATTACCGGCGCCACTACCGGCATGCCCTTTTGGTCGGCGAAGGGAGCCAAGGAAGAAGGAGGCATATCTATAGGAATTTCACCGGCCGCCAGTTATGCCGCGCACGTAAAGTCTTACCGCTTGCCAATTGACAATTTTGATTTTATAATATATACAGGGTTTAACTATGCCGGTCGCAACCTGCTTTTAACCAGGTCCGCTGATGCCGTCATAATAGTATGTGGCAGGATGGGGACTCTTAATGAATTTACGATAGCATTTGAAGACAATAAACCCATAGGGATTTTAATAGGTACCGGCGGAATGGCAGATGAGATAGCCCATGTTGTTGAAAAGGCCCACAGGGGCACAGGCAAAATAGTGTACAATTCTGACCCCAAAAAGCTGGTTGCCGACTTAATACAAATTATAGACAAGGATCATAAAATAGTAGAAGGAGACAGTGAATTGGATGAAAGTTTTCAAAAGGATAGTGAATAGTAACTCACCTGGATCAAATTAACAATTAAACATTTTAACAACTAAAGGGCAGTCTTTTAGGCTACCTGTTAAATTGCTAGATTGTTAGTATGCTAAGTTGATTTCTATGGTTACAAAAAATACAACTCATCAGTTGCCGGTTATAGCGTTGAAAAACGTGGTTCTTTTTCCTAGGATAGCCATGCCTCTTTTGGTTCAACGGGAAAAGTCAGTGGGAGCCCTTGATTATGCCATGTCCGGAGACAGACTGGTTATTTTTGTTACTCAAAAAAATATAAAAGATGATGTCGGCACAGATGATCTTTTTAGCATCGGAACAGTAGGTAAGGTTTTTGAAGTTCATAAAATGCCGGACGGAACTTCCCGTGTGGATGTTGAGGGCATAGCCAGAGTTAAGATAAAAGAATTTACCCAGACCGAACCATTTCTAAAGGCAACAGCTGAAGATTTTAAAATTGAAGGCGCTAAAAGCGTTGAGATTGATGCCATAATGAGAACTGTTGCCGATCAACTGAGGAAAATTATCAGCTCAAGGGTGGTTTCAGGACCTTTGTCTGATGTCATGGTGGCCTTAAGCCAGGTCAAAGACCCTGAGCAATTGGTCTATCTTGCCGCTATGAATTTGAATCTGGACATCAATGACCAGCAGTCTCTGCTTGAAACGCCTGACGCGATGGAGGCCCTTACTAAAGTTAATTTCTATTTAAACAGGGAGCTGGAGATTCTGACAACCGAAAAAAAGGTAGCTCAGGAAACCAAAAAACAGCTTGGTAAAATGCAAAAAGAAGTTTTTCTTCGCGAACAGCTTAAGAGTATTGAGAAGGAGCTCGGTCTGGATAGCGAAAAAGGCGAACTGGATGCGCTAAAAAATAAAATAGAAACCCTGGGCATGCCCAAGGAGGTTAAAGATAAGGCAGTCAAGGAGCTTAATCGTCTTGAAAAGATGCCGCCATTTTCTCCGGAGGTTTCCTATTTAAGAACCTATCTTGACTGGCTGGTTGATTTGCCCTGGTCTAAAAAAACAGAGAGCAAAATAGATTTGAAAGGTGCTGAAAAAATATTAAACGAAGACCATTACGGACTTAAAAAAGCCAAAGAAAGGATACTTGAATATCTTGCCGTTCAAAAACAGGTGGGCAAAATTCGCGGCCCTATACTGTGTTTTGTCGGTCCACCGGGCGTAGGCAAAACTTCAATCGGCAAGTCTATCGCCCGCGCCTTAGGACGCAAATTTGTGAGAGTCTCTTTGGGAGGGTTAAGAGACGAAGCAGAGATAAGAGGTCACCGAAGGACTTATGTCGGTGCTTTGCCGGGCCGTATAATACAGGGCATAAATAACGCCGGTACCATTAATCCTGTATTTATGCTGGATGAAATAGATAAAATAGGAACTGATTTCAGGGGCGACCCGTCTTCGGCCTTGCTTGAAGCTTTAGACCCGGAGCAAAACCATTCTTTTTCCGATCACTATCTTGAGGTGCCGTTTGATTTGTCGGATGTCTTGTTTGTCACTACGGCAAATATGCTGGATACTATTCCGCCGGCTCTTCGTGACAGGCTTGAGATAATAGAATTTCCGGGCTATACCGAAGACGAAAAATTAAAAATTGCCCAAAATTATCTTCTGGGCAAAATATTCAAAGAGCACGGCATTAAAGACGGCAACATAAAGTTCAACGACAGCGCTTTGCGGGACGTAATCCGTATGCATACCCGCGAAGCCGGAGTCAGGAATTTGGAGAGGGAAGTCGCGACTATTGTCAGAAAAATTACCAGAAAAATAGTTGAGAAAAAATTAAAAAAAGGAACCGTAGTTGATTCAAAATCTTTGCATAGCTATCTGGGACCGGTTAAATATACTCATCAGGAAGCAGAGAAGAAAGATGAGATAGGAGTTGCCACCGGTCTTGCCTGGACTCCTGTTGGCGGAGAAATATTATCTATTGAAGCCTCAAAGATGCCGGGCAAAGGTAAGCTTATGCTGACCGGCCACTTGGGCAATGTTATGAAAGAATCGGTTCAGACCGCCCTAAGCTATGCCCGTTCCAGAGCCGCAAAAATGGGCGTCAAAGAAGATTTTTATTCCGAAGATATTCATGTGCATGTTCCTTCCGGGGCCGTACCAAAAGATGGTCCGTCTGCCGGAGTCGCCATGGCCACGGCTCTTATATCTTTGTTCACCAAAAAACCAATCAGGAAAGAAGTGGGCATGACGGGGGAAATAACTTTGCGCGGAAAAGTTTTGGAAATCGGCGGAGTTAAAGAAAAAATACTAGCCGCTCATCGCGCCGGACTCAAGAAAATAATTTTGCCGGCCGACAACAAGAAGGACGTTATGGAAGATATACCGGCTGAAATAAGAAAATCTCTGACCTTTACTTTGGTCAGAAACATGGACGAAGTCATAAAGACCGCGCTTCGGAAGTAAGTTGGTAGATAATATTTTTTGAGGATGCGACATTAAAACGGCCCCGTCTGACGGGGCCGTTTAGGCTTTTTATTGCTGTTTTTTCTTAAATCTTCTATAATTAATTTTTAGTTTTGGTTTTGTGCTTATCCCTTAATACTAACTGCTTAATACTTAATATATGCTTCCGGAATCAGAAATAATCATCAGACTTCTTGTTGCTGCCGGCCTTGGGGCCGCCGTTGGTTTTGAGCGTGAGCGTTCAAATAAAGTTGCCGGCTTGCGCACGCACTCTTTAGTCGCTATAGGTTCTGCTCTGATTTCTATTCTTTCGGTTTATGGTTTTGAGAATGTAGCAAAGGGGCCGGGGTATGATCCCTCAAGGCTAATATCAAACATTATTGTCGGTATCGGTTTTATAGGCGGGGGAGCCATATTAAGATACGGGCCGAGGGTTATCGGTACTACTACGGCGGCTACTCTGTGGCTGGTGGCGGCGGTTGGAATTGCGGCCGGACTCGGGTTTTATGGCGGTGCCCTGGCGGCAACTATTATCGCTTACATTATTCTTACGGTTTTATGGCAAATAGAGAAAAAGTTTTCCCACAGGATAAGCTATCCCAGTTTGCTGTTGAATAATAATGAAGAGAAAGAAAACAAGGAAAATATGCATGAGCTTGGTGAATAATATTACTCATGTATAAAAATTTCGGATGAAACATGAAAATTGATAAATTTGTTTATTCGGTCGCCACTCTAACGACCACGGTAGTCGGTATCGGTATTTTCGGGATACCGTTTTCTTTTGTTAAGGCCGGTTTCTTGACCGGTTTTTTATTTTTAGTCGGAGTTTTTATTGTTACTTTACTTAGCAATCTGATGTACGGCGAGATAGTCCTAAGAACAAAAAGACGCTATCAGATAGTCGGCTATGTCGGTAAATATCTGGGCAGGAACAGCAGAAAATTAGTATTATTTTCGTTTATGCTGGTAATTTATGGAGCTCTTCTGGCCATTACAGTCGTGAGCGGAACTTTTTGGTCTCACGTTTTTTTCTTCGTAAATATTTCTCCCACGGCTTTTAGCTTTATATTTTTTGGCTTAGCATCGGCAGTTGTCCTAAAGGGCCTTAGGACAGCGTCTAAAGTTGATTTTGTGCTGTTGTCGTTTTTTATAGCGGTCATAATTTTAATGGCTCTGTTTTCTTTCAGTAGAATAGAAGTTGCGAATTATCTTACGCTATTTCAAAAAGAATTTTGGTTTCTGCCGTTCGGAGTTATAATGTTTTCTTTTGCGGGAGTGTCGTCGGTGGTATTAGTCAGGGAAATTCTGAATAATGATGAAAAAAGATTTAAGAAGGCAATTATTGCCGGAACAGTCATTCCTGGAGTTATTTATGTGGTGCTTACTTTAGTGGTGGTAGGGGTGTCGGGTGAACTGACATCCCCCGATGCCATATCCGGCCTTGGGATATTTTTAAATCCCAGAATATTGTTTCTAGGTTCTTTGCTCGGATTTTTATCTACTTTTACCGTTTTTATAAATTATGCCACTGCTTTAAGGGAATCTTTTCAATATGATTTTGGCATAAGAAAATTTCATGCCCAGCTTCTGGTCCTTGTACCGCCTATTTTGCTTTTTATTTCCGGATTGCGTAATTTTATTGAAATTATCGGCCTGGTCGGTGCGATAGGCATAAGTATAGATATCATTATAATCGTATTTGCTTTTATGGCTGCCCGCAAAAAAGGGGACAGGGAGCCGGAATATTCGCTTAAAATTCCGCATTGGCTCCTATATTTATTAGTTGCTATCTTTGCTGTCGGAGCGGTTTATGCTCTTATCTTTTTCTAAGACCCAGAGCCCAGGACAAATAACTGGTTATAGTAAGTTTTTCTATAATAAACACCAGGTGGGTTATAAATTACTAATGATAAATTTCTAATTACTAATCAATGACCAATTTATAAATCACCAATGCCGAAATATGATATGAAAAAGTCATTATATTCATTGGACATTGGATAATTGATTAGATATTAGGCATTAGAAGTTAGAAATTTTAAGTCTAATTAAAAAAAAATTCCCTATCTTAAAAATACGCTACCTCGAAACGGCAGCTTTTTATCTATTACTGTTCTCCATTCCTTTTGAGGTTAAAAAGCTTCTATGGCAATGGGGGAAGTATAGAATAGAGTGGACTTCAGGGTTTTTGTGGGCGTCCGACATTCTTTTGGTCGGGCTATTTTTGCTCTGGTTTTTAAGGGCCAGATGGGAAGGCGCACGGCCCTTAAATATGCCGGATTATTTGATCTTGGGATTTTTTGCTGTTGCCGGACTTTCTATTTTTGGAGCAGGAATAAAGGAGTTGTCTATTTATCATTTATTTAAATTAGCCGAGTTCACCGGTCTTTATTTTTACGTTAAATATAATTCTGGCGTTATTTTTAACTTCTCGCACAGTTTGCTGGCTATTTTTGGCGCAGCATTTTTCCAGTCGCTTCTTGCCATCAGCCAGTCATTGTTACAGCATGGATTCGGATTAAAAATACTCGGAGAGTCTCCATCTCTTCTGCCTTCCACTCCCGGTGTGGCGGTATTTATCGTTAATGGTGAAAAGTTTATGCGGGCCTATGGTACAACCCCTCACCCTAATATTCTGGCCGCTTTTTTACTGGCGGCGTTGTTCTCTTTCTGTTGGATATACTTGGCTCGGCTAAATTTTTCAAAAAAATATGAAAAAGCCGGGCTTGTTGCGTATGGTATAATTTTGTTTGCTTTCTTTTTGACGTTCTCACGAACCATGATAGCCCTTTGGGGCTTTGCTATGTTTCTGCATTTTTTGTTTTTATTCAGACCGGCCGGAAAACAATTCTGGAAAGATAATAAAAAACGAATTTTAAACGTTATCATAATGACAGCCGTGGCCATTCTTATTTTCTCCGCATTTTATTGGCCACAGATTGAATCCCGAATCACAATTTCAGGCGACGACGAAGCTGTTAGTCAGAGGATCTATTACAATAAGATTGCCGGTGCGGCATCAAAAGATAATCCGTTGTTCGGGATTGGTGTCGGCCAGTTTGTGCCGGAATTTATGAAAGATGTGCCGGGAATGTATTTTCCGCTTTATCAGCCAGTCCATAATATTTACCTGTTAATATTGTCGGAGACAGGCTATATAGGCCTTGGAGTATTTTTATTATTTGGAATTTTGGTTATACGCAAGTTTATTAAAAAATCCGGCTTGCCCGAACTCCATCGTTGGTCGTTTCTAATATTTGTTTTTACGATTTTAACCATCGGTCTTTTTGACCATTTTCTATGGACTCTTCAGCCGGGGAGGATGATATTTTGGGTGATGCTGGGGCTAATAGCATCACAATATCAAATATCAAATATCAAAAATTAAACATTAAAAATTAAAACGACATATCAAAATTCAAAATTTGCCAATGCCCTTAAAATATATTATATTTTTTAAAGAGGTATGTAATGGAAAAAACATTGTCAGTTTCTTTTATTTTTATTGTTGCTGTAGTTATTTCGTTCCTTGTTTATGTTGTAGTCGGTCCCATGTGGGGCAGGATAGCTGCCGTTATTTTTCTTGCTTCAGCTGTAATTATAGGTAAATATTTTAAAAACAAAAAACTAAATTAATATATTTTATTTTTATTATTTGCGTCCACCGAGCTTGACTCGGTCCCTCCGGACGCTTTTTTATTTCTCTAATCCGCTTAATACTTATCCCTTGTCCCTTAATACTTCTTCAGGGCTGTTGATGATTTTTAAGGGGTTTTATGCTATAATCTACTCACCAAATGAATATTCCTAAAAAAGCAGTTTTTGCCTTGTTTTTAGCCACATTTTTGGCTTTTTTACCATTTGAAAGCGCATCGGCTGATTCCGGCCGATTTTTTGTCCAATCAACAAGTAATTTTTGGAAAACTGCTCTTGGAGCCAGAAATGTTTTTGAAAAAGGCTTCAGTGCAGATTTAAGCGACTTTCAATTTAGGTTCGCCAAGATTTTCGGCCTAAAAGTTGAACCCGTAGATGTTCTTAATATTTTGCAGGAACTTTCTCCTTCACCAACCCCTTTTGTTGACCCTATAATTCCGTCGGAAGCTCCTTTGTCGGCTATAGTTAAGGCTGCGTCTGAATCTTTGCCGATTCCGACTCCTGCAGTGGATACTAGCGGTAAAAACAATGCTAAAGGAAGGCCCCCTATTCAACGTGAGGAACCTTCAGACCAAACCCCATGGGGCATTGAAGCTGTTTATAATTCTGACCTGATAGCTTCTACTTCTGGAGGTTTCGGGGTAAGCATCGCTATCTTAGATACAGGCATTACAATAACTCATCCTGATTTGAAAAATAGGATAGACGATTGCAAGGATTTTACGAGTTTCAAAAGTCCTATCGTTAACGGTAAATGTGAAGATAAAAATGGCCACGGCACTCACGTGGCCGGTATAATCGTTGCAGACGCGGGCAGTGACGGACTGGGTATTTATGGTATCGCACCCCTGGCTTCAGTTTCCGCATTTAAAGTTTGCGGAAATAATGGCTCTTGTTTTGCTGATGATATTGCCGTAGCTATAAGGCATGCCGCAGATAACAGTATAAATATTATTAATATGAGCTTTGGCTCTGATGCCGATTCATCGCTTATCAGAGACGCGGTTAATTATGCCGCATCAAGAGGCGTGCTTATGGTAGCCGCGTCCGGTAATGACGGACCGTTCGTATCAAGCATTGATTATCCGGCTGCCTACAGTTCGGTAATCGGCGTTGGCGCTTTTGACTCAACCATAAAAATTACAGAATGGAGTTCAAGGGGCGACAACTCTGAAACGGAAGAATTTGTTGTTGAGGAGAAAGATATAGAATTTGCTATGCCCGGTGAGAATATAGAATCAACCTGGTCCAATAACGGCTATACAATATTGTCAGGCACTTCAATGGCCTCACCGTTTCTCACAGGTCTAGCCGCCAAATATTGGCAGGCTGACGCCGAAGATTCTGCTGCTGCCACCAGAGAATTTTTACATTCTTTAGCTCAAGACGTAGATGAACCGGGAGATGATGATGCTTCAGGCTGGGGATTTCCCAGGGTAAAGTAAATTCCAAATCACAAATAACAAATCACAAACAATATCCAAACCTAAATATCAAAACAAAAATTTAGAATTTTAAATTTTGGTAATTAGGACTTGTTTGTAGCTTGGCGCTTGTAATTTGTTTCTTTATTGATTAGCCGTGTTATTAAAAGTCTTTTAATGTATGATTTTGTCTTCGGTTTTGCCTTGGGTTTATTGATGCCGTTCCTTTCTGTTTTTGTTCTTCAAGATATAGAGGGAGGGACTCTCAAGGTTGCCGGGCTTGCCTTTACTGCTTACTGGGTTGCAAGGCTGGTTACTACTATACCTTTTTCACGGTTTATGGATAGGACAGATGGCGAGAGGGATGAATTCTATTTTATGGTAATAGGTACGGCGCTGGTGGCTACATTGATATTATTTTACATATGGGCATCGAAGCCGTGGCATATTTATCTGATACAAGCATTGATAGGTATTGCTAACTCTATGGCCGTGCCGGGTTGGCGAATATTGTTTACGGATCATTTGGACAAAGGCAAGGTTGGGCTGGAGTGGTCCTTTGATGATGTAGTCATCGGATTGGCTACGGCCGCAAGTGCTTACTTAGGAGGTGTTATCGCGGAGAAATATGGTTTTGACACATTGTTTATCGTAATCTCTATATTAAGCTATCTTGGCGCTATAATTTTGATACCAGCCTGGAAAAATATAAAGAAAAAACCCAAAGAAATAGATAGGCTGGGTGTCCCCACAAAAGTTCAATCAACTATATGATATCTTTAAAGCGTCTTTTATTTTTAATATTGCTGGCCTGGCGTTATCATCCCAAGATACATGGGGCCGTTCAGTATACGGATAAATTGCGCAAAACAATATTTATCATGCTTACAATCGCATTCTCTCTGATAGTGGTCGGAATATTATTTTTATTAAAAAATGTCGGCTTGATACCCGACCTGGCCTGGGTGACTCTTTGGCCTTCTGTACTAATTGCAGTCGGAGTATACCTGTTTCTTAAGGTCCGTCATTTTTATAGTTTTATAAGAAAAATCCATAATCTTGCCGATAAGGTAGAAAAGAAATTTATGCACCCATTGGACTAGGATTACTCCCTAAATTAAAAACGGCCTTATGGTCGTTTTTAATTTAGGGAGTATAATATTTAATATATGGAATATAAAGAAAAGCCAGAATTTCTTTATCATGGATCGCCTCATCGCGGGATTGAAGAGTTGGAGCCCAGAGCCAAAAGCCATAGGGATCCAGCCGAAGGAGCTCAGGTTTTTGCTACTCAAGAAATGGGTTTAGCGGCAATTTTCATGACGGAAAAAGTTGCCGAAAGCGGACTCCACGACCGCATACCTTATGCAATAATAGCCGAGCCTAGAGAAGATTTTATCAAGAATGATAAAGGCGGGCATATTTATGTCTTGCCAAGCGATGGATTTGTTTGTGACCCTGAAAAAGGCCTTCGTGAATATGAATGGACCAGTAAGTCACCGGTCAGGCCGGTCAAAACTATGGAATACAATTCTGCCCTGGATGCCATGATAGAAAACGGCGTTCAGGTTTATTTTATTGAGCCAAAAACTTTGCAGGAAATCAGGCAGGCCAAAGATATGGGCCTTTCAATTCTCCAGCGCCTTGAATCCGAAAACCAAAAACGAGGAGTGAGCATAGAAGAGTTGAGATAGTCAGTCGCTGCCAAGGTTGGGCGTGAGAGATGCTATGCAATAAACAAATTTTTTCTTCTATCCCTAATTCGTACGAATTAGGGATAGAAGGTTTATAATCGTAATGCTGTATTTGAAAATTAATGCTCAAAGGGATAACATTAGAGTAGATGGCGAGGATACTGGGTGTAATCAATCAAAAAGGGGGAACCGGAAAAACGACAACGTCGGTTAATTTAAGCGAGAAACGGAGCTAGCAACAAAGAGTTGGACTAAGTCTTGGGTTAAATTAATGGAAAACATTAACCAAAATCTAAAATCAAATTTTGTGAAGCAAACAGGAAATCCTGGTAAATTTCCCAGGTGGGTTAAAATTTATACATCTATTTTAATTTTAATTTTTGCTATCTTTTCTTATTTTGCATTCAAGGCATTTAATGAGCCCGGAGAAAACTGGACTCCAATAATTTATCCGTTCGTTGCTATTAATCTAACATTAAAATTGTGGTATGTAGTTTTAGCCCCCCTTGCTGTGGGAATATACTTGTCTTTTCTTAGAAAGAAAAAAACATTTGTAGCGTTGGGTCTATCTACGTCATTGTTAATCAGTATAACGTTACCCATAAGCCTTCTTTATATAACTGGCTTACCCAATGTCATTGATCCATTGACCCCAGAAGAAACTATCATTGCTCTGGCGGATGAGCTTGAGGCTGGAAATTTTAAGGGGGCATCCAAACTAGTTGGTGGTACGGGGTATGAGATAATTGATTGGTTTAAAGAGCGAGAAGATGGTCGAGAAGCGGCAAATAGTTTTGCAAGAGAACTACGCACCGCAAAATTAAAGACTAAAAATGATAAGGTAGCCGTCTTCACCTGGTACATCGAAACTGAATATGGCAGGATGATAGAGCAGGAATTACGCGTTGTTCGGCTAAATAAAGTTACCGGCTGGAAAGTTATTTTTGATTAATTAATCTATCATTACCCGATTTTTAATATTTTTTAGTGTTTAAATGAAACATGGCAAGGATACTCGGTGTTATCAATCAAAAAGGGGGAACCGGAAAAACGACAACGTCGGTCAATTTAAGCGCGTATCTGGCGGCGCTTGGCAAAAATGTGCTTTTGGTTGACCTAGACCCTCAGGCAAATGCCACAACAGGCGTTGGGCACAGGCAAAAAGATGAGGAGATGAATATTTACCATGCCATAATTGATGGAAGTGAGACGGGAGCGATAATTAAAAAAACCGATATTTTCGGTTTTCATGTTTTGCCGGCTGCATCATCGCTTGCCGGAGCTACGGTTGAGCTGGCCAGCCTGAATGGCCGTGAATTCCGCCTAAAAAATTCTTTAAACAAAATCCGCACCGATTACGACTATATCATAATTGATAGTCCGCCCTCTCTTGGCCTCCTGACCCTAAATGGCCTAGTAGCATCAGAACAGCTCATAATACCTGTCCAGTGCGAATATTACGCTCTTGAGGGCCTAACCCAGCTCCTTGAGACTATTGAATTGGTTCGTTCATCGCTTAATCCGGAACTTAAAATAATGGGCGTGGTTCTTACCATGTACGACAAGCGAAACAAACTGGCCAATGAAGTCGTTAGGGAGGTCAAAGAAAAATTCCCGGGCCATGTTTTTGATGCTGTAGTTCCGCGTGTTGTGTCGCTAGCCGAAGCACCGAGCTTCGGCAAAACTATTCTGCAGTTTGACCCGCGTTCAAAGGGTGCGGAAGCATATAGAGAAATCGCCCAGGAAGTGGTACAATTGTCATAATACCTAATTAATAATTACTAATTTCTAAACAATATCTAAATCCAAAATTATAAATGTTTAAAATTTTAAATATTTGAGTTTGTAATTTATTTAGGATTTATAATTTATAATTTAGGAATTAACTAGTTGTGTCTAAAAAATTCTTCGGATTAGGCAGGGGGCTGGAATCGTTGATTCCGGCCAAAGGTAATAAAATAACTCCTCAAGTACAGGATAATGTTTATTATGTTGAAATACATAAGATAAAGCCTAATGCGAATCAGCCTCGCAGAGATTTTGAGCCGGAGGGATTGAAGGACCTCGCTTCATCCATAAAAAAATACGGTATTCTTCAGCCGTTACTGGTAACCAAGCAGGAGATAGAGAGCGGACGTGGTATGGATGTTAACTATGAGATTATAGCGGGCGAACGCAGGTGGCGGGCGGCAAAACTGGCTGGCCTGCCACATGTACCTGTCATTGTCAAAGATAATTTTGATGAAGGTAAATTAAAACTTGAGGCGGCTTTGGTTGAAAATATTCAAAGGGAAGACTTGAATGTTCTTGAAGAGGCGGAAGCTTATAAACGGCTGGCTGATGAATTTGGACTTAAGCAAAAAGAAATTGCCGAGAGGGTCAGTAAAAGCAGGGAAGTAGTGGCCAATGCAATGAGATTGATGGAACTGCCCGCCGACATCAAGCTCGCTTTACGTTCCGGTAAAATATCCCGCACTCATGCCAGGGCATTGCTTGCATTTGAAGGTGCCGACAAACAGCGCGAAATGTTCAAGAAGATATTAACCGGTAATTTTGCCACCAAGGAACTTGAGCAGGAGGCTAAAGTCCATAAGGCTATCAAAAAAGAAGGAGGCCATGTCCATCCTCGCTTTGTGGAATTGCAGGACAATCTATCCGGCAAGCTCGGCACGGCCGTGTTTGTCAAAAGTGGAGCTTCCGGTGGCAACATCGTCATCAAATTTGGGGATTTAGAGGAACTCAATAAGATAGCGAAAACGATTTTGGATTAAAAGCCAGTATCAAGTATTAAGTAGTAAGTATTAAGCATGGAAGACCAGAGTCAAAATCTAATTCCACAGTCACAAAATTCAATGCCAAGCTCAGATCATGGTCCGCGTTCAGGCCATGAGCTTTTTTCGTGGATTATAGTTGTCGTCGTCTCCGTAATCGGAGCCTACTTTCTAAACGGTTATGTTTCCAGGCTTTCTGAGAAGGGTCTTGAGGATCCGCCGATAGTTAACGAGCAGGAGAATAAAACAGTTAGGAGTGTGGCGGGCTTTATTGGAGAAGACGGAGGGGAAATTAATTTGGGTAATATAAAATTTTCAGTAGCAGAAGGCCTACTAACAAGAGATGTGGAATTTGAATTAAAAACATACAACAGAAATTCTTTAAAAATCTTTGGGCTCAATCCTTTTGTGCCGGTATATGGCAATATTGAAATTAATTCATTTGGCGACGGAATAGAAGACGATCCAGTAGTCCCAGACTTTAAAGCCGACATTACTTTGATGCTTGCGAAGGAGTTGCCTCCAGGAACTCGGCTTGAGGTATTAGAATTTGATAATATTGCAAATAATTTTGTAGTAACAGATGTCCATGCTGTTGTAGATGAGGATGGCGTAACAGTAAAATTCCCTTATGATTATGGGGGCGTGTTAATACTTGTAAGAACCGAAGATCGGGGCATTGAGAACGACCCGGATAGGCTGAAATCAATTGACCCTAAAATCCAAGGCACTTATAATCTTTTTGAGTCAGATACCTCTGGCTGGCAAACCTATCGTAATGAGGAGTTTGGATTTGAATTGAAATATCCGGAGGGGTGGCAACTTGATAGCTACATCGTTATTACTTATGAATCACCCGAACAGGCTCCGAGAATTGAGATAGAATATTGTGATGACATATATTTATCAAATGAGCAAAGGTGTGAGAAAGGGACAACTTCTGATGGATATTCCTATCAGGTAGATTGGGATATCGAACGAATTAAAATAAAGAGACCTGACGGAGGGCTCGTGTATCTATCAACAGTAGAAAGAGGCGAAATATCTAAAGAAGAATTTAATCAAATCCTCTCCACGTTTAGGTTTATTAAGTAGACGAATTAGGAAGTATGAATTAGGAATTATGGACCAGACCCCACTTCCAATTTCAAAACCTCAAAATCCAACACCTGGTGTTACACCAGGTGTTGGATTCAATGACCATGGTCCGCGTTCGGGCCATGAGCTTTTATCATGGATAATAGTTGTCGCAATCTCTGTAATCGGAGCGTATTTTTTTAATGGCTATGTTTCTAGGCTTTCTGAAAAAGGCATTGAGCCTCCGCCGGTGGTGAATCAACAGCAAGATGAAACAGCGGGCTGGCAAACCTACAAGAATACGAAATACGGTTATGAATTCAAATATCCGGAGAATGTAGGCGTAATATCCGATTATGATTCAAGTTTTTTGGGAGCGCCTACAAATCCGGAAGAAGACTTACTATTAATATCAGACAGAGAGCGCACATTTCATTTCCAAGTCATAGATGGGCAGTTATCAAAAATTAAAAATTCAGTTCTTGGTGAAAAAGTTCTCTCCACGTTTAGATTTATAGATTCAAAAGATATCTCCACCTGGCAAACTTACCGCAATGAGGAGTTTGGATTTGAATTGAAGTATCCGGAGGGGTGGACAATCTCTGTATTAGACGAACAAATACACGGACGTGAGGGTATAACTCTAAACAGCCCCGCTAGAGAGAATATAGACGGGGTGCATATACCATCGGATATGCGCGTTAGCATAGAAGAAAAAGATGTACAATCTTCTTTAGAGCAATTTATCAGCGATTATGATGATGGTTGGTATAGTCGCTACTCTGTTGAAGAAATGACCACCACACACGGCAAGACTGCTAGATATGTCAAAAGTGACATTTACCGACCGGCAAATGTATTTTTTATCAATAACGGTAATTATGTATTGATAATTCCTCTCAATCTTGATGAGGCCTATCCTAATATGCCGGATTTTGAAACGTATGAGGACATATTAAATACGTTAGTATTTAATTAAATTGATTGCGAATGAATCCTCTCCACGTTTAGATTCATAGAGTAGCCGAATCACGAATCACGAATTAAGAATTATGGAGGAACAACCAAATCCAACACTGCAGCCTCAAAATCCAACACCTGGTGTAACACCAGGTGTTGACCATGGTCCTCGTTCGGGCCATGAGCTTTTGTCATGGATAGTTATTATTTTAGCGTCAGTAGTCGGGGCATATTTTATTAATCCCTACTTTTCAAAACTCTCTGAAAAAGATATTGAGCCTACGCCGGTGGTGAATCAACAGCAGGACGAAACAGCAGACCTTGCCCTGAGCGAAGTCGAAGGCTGGCAAACCTATCGTAATGAGGAGTTTGGGTTTGAGGTGAAGCTTGATGGTAGCTGGAATGGCTACAAGGTCTTATCTACAAAAGATAATATTTTCTATTTCTGCCTCCCGACTAATGTTACAACTTATCCTGATTCAAGTTGTGGCGAAAACACGTATAATAATTATGGCTCAATCTTTGCCATAAGTGTTCACTCGCCTGAGGAATGGATGGAAATTCAAAATAGCGATGGCCCTAAAGCTATATTTATAGATTCTGATAAAAATTACTTCTTTGGTTTTTCGAGAGCCCAGGATGCTCCAGAAGATCTAGCTAGCCAATGGAATCAGTACAACGATATCAACCAAATCCTCTCCACTTTTAGATTTATAGATTCAACGGATACCTCCACCTGGCAAACTTACCGCAATGAGGAGTTTGGATTTGAATTGAAATATCCGGAGGGGTGGGAGGTGGTTTATGAGGGAGGCATAGGCGTTTATCTCACCCCCACAAGCCTTAAAGATGGTTATGAAACTCCAACTCTAGGTATAACACCCACTGCTAAGGAAAATAAGTCTATTCAAGAAATCTATAGCTCTATAGATTTTGATAAAGAGTGCGAAACTACCAGTTTTGGTGGTAAAGTCGCTTATGATTGTACGCCAGTTATTTCGTTTGCCGGAGAAAGAGTTGTTCTGATTGATTATAATGAAGATTATATTCTTAATATTACAGACTTATTCAATGACAATATATCTCATCAAATCCTTTCCACGTTTAGATTTATAGATTCGGTCATGGATGAAGGTATAAGCGAATCCAAGGAAGCACTTCTACGGTTAGCAGATAAACTAGACGCCGGCGACATTGAAGGAGCTTTACAGTTTTTCTCGTCGTCTCCACTGAATCGCGATGTATTGTCCGGCCTTAGCCCAGAGTTGAGAAGTAACTTTGCGCAATCATTAAGAGACGCCAAAATTATAAAAATAGATGGTAATCTTCATGTATATGAACTACCTACTTTTGCACCCGATGTGCCCACTAGTGAGATTAGTTTAGCGGGAAGCGAGCCGGGTAACTGGATTATTATCAGTTGGTAAACAAGTGTATAAAATTTATAAATCAAATCCTTCTCCACGTTTAGATTTGTTAAATAAGTAGTCAGTAGTTAGTATTAAGTATGGAAAATGAAAATCAAAACCCAACATCGCAACCTCAAAATCCAACACCTGGTGTAACACCAGGTCCTGACCATGGTCCGCGTTCAGGCCATGAGCTTTTGTCATGGATAATTGTTGTTGTCATTTCTGTAGTCGGCGCATATTTTTTAAATGGTTATGTATTCAGGCTTTCTGAAAAAGGCATTGAGCCTCCGCCGGTGGTGAATCAACAGCAGGACGAAACAGCAGGCCTTGCCCTGAGCGAAGTCGAAGGGTGGCAAACCTACCGCAATGAAGAATTTGGGTTTGAGGTGAAGTATCCGGAGGGGTGGGAGGCCGTAGATGATGGTGAAATAAAATTGATAGCCCCGCAGACTAGGCAGCGGCTAGAAGATAATAAAAAAAATTGCGACAGCGATCCAAGTAATAACACAGAGAAGGGGAGCTGTATATTAGAAGAGCCTAATTTTACTATAATAATTTCTAGCAATGAAGAAGTTTTTAAAAAAGCTCAAGAGTATCCTGATTTCCACGAAACCGTAGAGAAAAAAATAAATAATATCACCTGGCTAAAGTTTTTGGATAAAGGCCTTTTTAATCTGGTTGAATATGGTATAGAGAAAAATGAAAAAGTAATTTTATTTGCAACCTTTGATGACAGCAGTGAAGAAGTATTACTCCAAATCCTCTCCACGTTTAAGTTTATAGATCAAACGGATACCTCGGGCTGGCAAACCTATCGCAATGAAGAATTTGGGTTTGAGGTGAGATTGCCGGAGTTGTGGAGAATAGATAACTGTGGTATACCGAATGGTATTTATTTTAATGTAAAATGTAATACTGATGCCCCGGATAACGGTTCGATAGATGTAAGAAATATAGATTATTACAATGAGCAGTTGAGCTTGCTTCGAGGTGCCACAAATCTTATAAATTTAAAAGAAGAAGATATTAATATTGGGGATATTCAGGCTAAAAAATTTACATGGGAAGTGGGCAAAAACGAGGGACCGGGACCTGGACCGGGGTCAATATCTCAAGAAATAATTTTTAAGCATAATAGCAACACTTTCGTAATCTATTTTACAGAGACATGGCCAGGACAGAATTTATCACCAATTTTTGACCAAATCCTCTCCACTTTTAGATTTATAGACTCCTCCGACACTTCCACCTGGCAAACCTACCGTAATGAGGAGTTCGGGTTTGAGGTGAAGTATCCGGAAAATAGCTTCGAGCTAAGAGAACTTACATCAAGCATTCAAATTAAAGAGCGGGGTCGAATAGAATACGAGACAGAAGGCCTACCGTCGGGTGTTTATATTAGTGCATATGAAACCGATTTTAATAATATTGATGACTTTTTTAATGATTATAAGAATACTTTTTTAGAAGATTTGGGTTTGAAAAGAGAAGAGCTTATGACAAATATAAAAAAGACGACATTTAAAAATGCTTCTGCTTATAATTTTGTAGATAATTTCGGCATAGGATCAACCGATATCACTGTAGTTTTAAAATCAGGGTTTTATTTTAGAATATCCAAGTCACTTGGGGGGAGTAATTTAGGAGGTTATGAAGTTCATGACCAAATCCTCTCCACGTTTAGATTTACAGATCAGCCGTAAGTAGTAAGCAATAAGTATTAAGCATATCTTGGAATTTGGGCATTGTTTAGAAATTAGATATTAGTAATTAGAAATTTATTAAAATGAATATCCTTATTTTAATTCTCGTCGGTCTTGGCGGAGTGTGGCTTGGCCGCAGGCTGGCTATTATAAAACTTAAACAAAAACACCTGGAGGCCATGGGTCCCGAGTATTCCCGAGGGAGTGCTGGCCATTTGGCCGGAGTTAATGAGGAGAGGCGCGAACTAAAGGAAGAAGCAAAAGAAAAAATAATGGACTTCATCCGCCAAAACGGCCGGGCCAAAAATGATGATATTGAAAAGTTACTTGGCGTGTCAGATGCCACGACCACAAATTATTTAAGCGAGTTAGAACAAGAAGGTAAAATATCTCAAAGCGGTGGTGAAGAAGGAAGAGGAGTATTTTATACCTTAAAATAACCCATAAAAATCTTAGAAAAAACGCCTAAATCAACGATTTAGGCGTTTTTTAGTAAAATAAAGGCCCCGTTATCGGGGCCGTGAAAATAGTCTTTTTTTGGTTGGGGTTAATCCTGTCATTTTTTGGGCAGTACTTAGCTTCCCTCTACCGAATCTTTTGAAGGTGTTAAGAGAGGCGCACCTACCTTCTTTATTGGCTTCTCCAATATCAGTTTTATTTGGTGTTCTACCAAGTTCTTTTGCTAAATCTTGAAGCTGTTTGATGAGTACTTTTTCCGTATAGCTTTTACGGTTTAATTTTAATTTAGCTGATTTTCTAACTGCAACTATGCCACCGAATTTGTAAAAAGCATAAAGAGAAGGACACATTCCGTTTTGGTTAGCCATTACGATATCATTACAATCCGGTGTTCTACCAAGTTCTTTTGCTAAACTTTGAAGCTGTTTAATGGCGGTTTTTTTGGAGGGGATATTTTTTCCATTTGGGGTTAATCCTGCCATTTTTTGGGCAGTACTTAGCTTCCCTCTACCGAATCTTTTGAAGGTGTTAAGAGAGGCGCACCTACCTTCTTTATTGGCTTCTCCAATATCAGTTTTATTTGGTGTTCTACCAAGTTCTTTTGCTAAACCTTGAAGCTGTTTGATGAGTTCCTTGTCGGGTTCTAGCCTCGCGGCTTTTCTAAGTTTTTTTATTTTTCCGTCAAAATATTTATAAAATATTCTAGGTCTAGCACACTTGCCATCTTTACTGGCTTTTTCAAGGTCGTGCCAGCAGGGTACCCTACCAAGTTCTTTTGCTAAACTTTGATATTCTTTAATAAGTTTTATCTTTGTATATCCTGTGTAGTCTGGTCTAGTTGGCTCCAGCCCCGCTGTTTTTTGGGCGACTATTAAACTGCCATGGCCAAGATGTTTTTGAAAAACAACAGAAGAAGCACATTCGCCTCTTTTGTTGGCCCCTCCAATATCGGTTTCGTTAGGCGTTCTGCCAAGCTTTATTGCTAAATCTTGAAGCTGTTTGATTAGTATTTCTCTGGTGTATCCACTTCTTTTTGCTTTCAAGATATTCAAGATGTCTCGAGCTTTTTCGGTGAATCGGAAGTTACCCGAACGAAGTACAATTTCTTTTTCTGGTTTTCTGGGACGCTTGGGCTTTCTGGGGGTTTTCTTTTTTACTTCCTCAACTAATTCATGAATCAATTCAACGCGTTCACAATTGGCAACGAAATCTAATACAAGCACCTTCTTTTTGCCGGGTAGTTTTCGAAGGCCCCTTCCAAGCTGTTGATAGAAA
>JAUYLN010000029.1 GCA_030698885.1 bacterium | reverse complement strand
AAAATGATGATGGATGGGCGTGGAATGAAATATCTTTTTGCCCCGTAGCCTTTTTGAAGTTAATTGAATGATAACAGAGCCGGATTCGCCTACAAAAATTATCGCGATAATAGGCAGAAGCAGGGGCGTATTGGTGAGCATGGCGATTACGCCAAGAACTATGCCAAGCGACATTGAGCCGGTATCGCCCATGAAGAATTTGGCCGGGAAAATATTGTACCACAAGAAAGCAACGAGGGCTCCCATTATTGCTCCTATAAATACGACCAAATCCATTCTCTCCTGGACGAAAGCGATAGCTCCGTAAGCTGCGAACATTGTTAAAAAGGTGCCGGCGGCAAGGCCGTCCAGGCCATCGGTTTCGTTGGCTGAAAATGCTGAAGCTACAATTATAAAAATAAAAATAGGTATATACCACCAGCCCACCGTGAAATCTCCCAGAAAAGGAATATTTATAAAATCAAAACCTAGTTTATAAAAAAACCACCATGCTCCGCCTGCGGCGACCAGGGTATAGGAGGCAATGCGATGTTTCATGGTCAATCCTCCTCCCCGCGGGCCTATTTTAAATACTCCGAGCATATCGTCGGCCAGTCCGAATATCGCTGCTATAAATAATGCCCCAAGCGGAAGAAGGGTTTGTGCGCGGGAAAGAAAGTTCCAGGATGACCATTCGTGGTCGTAAATTTCAGACAAACCCCAAAACACCAAAGAAACTATTATCACCGTTCCCCAAATTATAACGCCTCCCATCGTAGGCGTACCCTCCTTATTTTTATGTAAAGAATGAAAGACGGGCGCCTGCTCCTTGCTTCTTAACTGTTTGCCCAGTTTATATTTGTATAGAACCTTGGTCCACAACGGTGTTATGGCAAGAGCAACAAAAAAAGACAGTGCTGACACTGCAAATATTCTGACTACATTGAATACTGTGAATACGCTATCGTTCAAGCCTCATCTACTAATTACGAATTATTTACTAATATACAAATTAAATTCATACGTATATTCGTGATTTAATTAGTAATTTGTAGATTATCTATTTCCATCTGTGGGTCATTTTTGCCCACTCTATCAATTGTTTAATTTCACCAAAACGATTTTCAGTTCCCAGGACTATGCTTATCAGCTCGCTATTTTCATGTTCGGCAACCAGAAGCATGGTACCCCCGGCACCGTCTGTAAAGCCGGTTTTGCCGCCAATTATTCCTGGTATTTCTCCGAGTAGTTTGTTTGTGTTTACAATACGGTGGACGATATTTGCATCAATTGATGTTATATCAGCAGTCTGGATCCGCATGATTTCCCATATTTGGTCATAATCTCTGGCATGATTAACTAATTTTACCAGATCTGAAGCGGTTGAGAAAGCATCGTCGCTTAATCCTGCGGGGTCATTGAAGCGTGTATTTACCATGCCGAGCTCAAGAGCTTTCTTGTTCATTTCAAGAACAAAGTCCATCCCTCTTTCTTTTGCCCTTTCGGCAAGAGTCAGGGCAGCGTCATTAGATGATTTTATCAGAAGCATTTTTATCAGGTCGCTTATATATATTTTTTCATTTTGGTATAGGTCAGCGCCATTTCCATCAACGTTAATATTTTCAACGCTTACTATTACTATCCGGTTCATATCCAGTTTTTCTATGGCAACTATAGCCGTCATGAGCTTGGTTATGGATGCTATGGGCAAATGCTCGTCTGCATTTTTTTTATATAAAAACCTGCCCGATGAGCGGTCATATATCACACCTGCCTTGGCGGTTATTTCCGGTTCGCTGATATTAAAATCACGGATAGGAAAATAATTCGGTTCGCTGGCCGCGGCCACAATTGCGGCCTCAAGGGTGTTATCGGCCACTCTTGTCTCATCCGCCGGCAAATTATCTCCTTCCGCTACAGATAAAGATAAACCTTTCCAAACAAAAAAGCCGGCTATGGCAACTAAGGAAAGCGTAAGTATTGTCAGTATTATTAATTTAGATCTCATTTTGAATCCTGCTCCCCGGTGACTTCTATGTGCAATTCTGCAAGCTGTTTTTTAGATGCTTCAGAAGGTGCATCCATTACGGATGTCTGGCCGTGCGAGCTCATAGGAAATGCGATTACTTCTCTTATGTCCTGTTCATTTGCCAAAAGCATGACTAGGCGGTCAAGGCCCGGTGCGATGCCAGCATGGGGTGGCGCGCCATATTCATATGCATTTATTAAGTGTCCGAATCTTTCCTCGGTTGTTTCTTTATCCAGGCCCATTATCTCAAAAACTTTACGTTGAATATCAGGATTTGATATTCTAACACCTCCCGAAGCTACTTCGTAGCCGTTGCATACAAGATCGTATTGCTGGGCCCTAAGATTGCCCAGGTCTTCTCCTTTAAGTAATTTTTCAACGTGCTCTTTTTTGGGGGCCGAAAAAGGATTGTGTGCGAACGTATATTTTTTAGATTCGTCATCCCACTCCAAAAGAGGAAAATCAGTAACCCATGCAAAAGCAAAAACATTAGGATCTTTGTCTTCACGCAAGTCAAACTTGTCCGCTCCGAATTTTTTCGTAGCTTCTTCGTGAGTGAAAACCGGAAAAGGCTTCTGCATAACTTTTTTGCCGCAGGATTCAACTATATGAACCATGAGGCCCTCAACCGTGTCACGAATATCTTTTTCTTCAACAAAGGACATCTCCATGTCTATCTGGGTGTGCTCAAATTGGCGGTCGCCCCGCAAGTCTTCATCTCTGAAGGCATGGGCTAATTGATAATATTTTTCAATACCCGCTATCATAAGAAGCTGTTTGTATTGCTGGGGAGCCTGGGGTAGGGCATAAAATTTACCTGGGTGGAATCTTGAAGGTACTAAAAAGTCGCGCGCTCCTTCCGGGGAAGTTTTGGTTAGAGTTGGTGTTTCTATTTCTATAAAACCGTTTTTATTTAGATATTCACGGGCCAGAGTTGAAGCCCGGTGTCTTAGCATGAGATTTTCTAGCATTCTTTTTCGGCGTAGATCCAAGTAGCGGTATTTCATTCTGTGCTCTTCCCCTATCTCCCGGCCGTCCGTATCTATGGCGAAAGGAGGAGTCTTGGCTTCTGAAATTATTTCCAGTTTTGTCGGCTGAAGCTCAACGGTGCCGGTTTCAATTTCGGGATTGACCATTTTTTCCGGACGCTTAGAAATTTTACCGGTTATTTTGACAACCCATTCGCTTCTTAACGTATTAGCCAGGGCGTGCATTTCTTTATCGTTTGGAGCAAAAACAACCTGAAGCAATCCGCTTCGGTCGCGCAGGTCAACAAAGATGAGTTTACCGTGATCGCGTCTTGTGTGTATCCATCCGGCAACTTCAACTTCCTGTTCCGCTTTATTTTTTGTATCAATAATAAGAGTTCTCATCCCGTACGAAGTAGCCCCGCCAAGGTCCTTTGGACTCACGCCTCTGGCGTGAGCGAGACTTTGTACGGGACGCATAATTATGTGGAAATTTAATCTTAATACAAAAAAATTAATAAATCAAAACAAAAAGCCCCGCCTGCCTGCGGCAGGCGGGGCTTTTTACAGAATTCATTTTTGTGACAGCTCCAACAGTTCAACCGGACTTAGCTTGAGGTATGTTCCGCGGAATTCTTTTTCTACTGATGAAGCTACAGGACCGGGCAGGCCCTTCCTGAAGTCGTTAATAATTTCCGGAGCACAATAAAGCCAAATTTTTTCAAACTCAGATTTTTTATGAAGTTCTGAGA
>JAUYLN010000024.1 GCA_030698885.1 bacterium | reverse complement strand
TACTTCACCTGCCGATACGACAATTTACGCCCAGGCGAAGGCCAATGTCAGTGATTTCTATACTGTAACCGGAGAGATGAATTTCTCGGGATTAATGCCGGGGATGTACCAGCTTAATATAAGGCGGGGCAACGAGATTATAATTTCTGAAAACATTAATGTGGAGGCCTATATTAAGCCGGCCTACAGGTTATTGCTGACACCAAATAAAAATGCTGTATTTGCGGGCGACACGGTTAACTTTAAGGTCAGGGCGGAGTTCTTTGACGGAACGCCGGTGTCTAATCTGGGCGTAAAATATACAGGTTATTTGAACGGAACAATTTCGGGCAATATAAAGTTAAATAGCGAGGGTGAGGGTAGCTTTGATGTGAGAACTGAATACGTTGCAAGAACTCAATCTGGCGCTCAATATCTCGGAGTAACGGTTTCGCCAACAGTATCGGAGGAGGGAGAAATAGCAAAAAGCAGTTCTGTTCTTGTTTTTGGACAGGACATTGATTTAAGGGCTAACCAAAGCCAGACGGGTGATACTGCCAGCTTCAAGATTAAGGCCAGAAAAATAGTTTTGGATAAGGTTGATGAAGGCCAACCATTCTGGATAACAGCCAATTATCTGGGTGATTCGGTATCCGGCCAGACTATTGATGTTGATGTCGTTGAGATAATCTACAAGAGCACCCAAACTGGTACGAGGTATGATTTTATTAATAAGACGACTTATCCGATTTTTGATTATTCAAGGGAAGAAAAAAGTATAAGAAAGGAATTTTTGACCACCGATTCAAACGGGGAGGCTAATTTTGAGCAGACACTGGAAAAAGAAAAGTCATATAAGATAACATTTTCAACTAAAGATTCACGAGGCCGGACCAAGGAAGTTACCAGGTATGCTTATGGAGGTCCGATTTCAGTATTTAGCTCCTATCAGGGGGAGGGTATATCGCTAAAAAACATCGGAGACAAAAATATATTTAAGATAGGGGAAAAAATTTCCGTTCAGGCCCAAGATAACGGCGGAAATGCGCTTTCGTCAGGAAACAGGAATTTCATGTTTTATAGAGTTATTGGCGGGATAAAATCGTATCACATAGCTGATGGTCCTAACTTTGAGGATGCGTTTAAGAGCGAATATATTCCCAATGTTAATCTGGTGGCAGTTTGGTTCAGCGGTAATAGATTTTATGACAGCTGGTCCAGCTATTATTTCGGAGGATGGGATTCGTATTTAGGGTTCAACACTTTATCCAGCAATTTTTCATTTGATAAGGATGAAAGAAAATTGAATATAACAGCCAAGACCGACAAAGATAGATACAGGCCCGGTGAAGAAGTTAAAGTAGATATAGAAGTCAAAGATAAGGAGGGGAGACCCAAAGAAGCTGAAGTAAATGTTTCGGCTCTGGATGAAGCGGCCTTCTCCCTTAATCCGGAAGAAAAAGACGTTACCAATACATTATATAAAGACCTCTCTATGTCTTTACTGACCCGGTCATCTCATTTCATGCCTATTCAGTCGGGTGCTGAAGGAGGAGGGTGTTTCCTGGCCGGTACGAAAATTATTACATCTTCAGGAAATAAAAATATAGAAGACATAAAGACCGGAGATTACATTTTAACCAAAGAGAATGAGGATTCAAACAGATTCACAGCGTCAAAAGTTAAAAGAACAACTGCGCACTTAGTTGAGGGATATCTTATAATAAACAATCAGCTTGAAGTAACAGAAAATCATAGGATTTTTGTGAACGGCCAGTGGCTTAAGGCCGGGCAGATAAGGGTCGGTGATTTTATGCTGGATGCGGACAATAAAAAGGTTCGGGTAGATTCAGTGCAGGAAATAAGAGGTTGGAATTGGGTCTATAACTTTGAAGTTGAAGACCGGCATACATATTTTGCCGATAGTATTTATGTTCATAATGAAGAAAAGGGAGGCGGCGAAGCCCGCGGTGATTTTGAAGATGTCGCTGTTTATAAATCAATCAAGACAAGCTCTAGCGGAAAAGGCAGCATATCGTTTAAACTCCCTGACAATATTACTTCGTGGAGGTTGAGCCTTCAGGCAATTAGCAAAGACTGGTTTGCCGGCAAATCTACTGAATTTATCCCGGTGGGGCTTCCTTTCTTTGTTGACGCCACTCTGAATAAAACATATTTATCAGGCGATAACGTTATACTTAGAACCAGAATATTCGGAACAGCAAGTACTACCGGTTCAGTAAATTATAAAATTGAAAGCGATACTTTGCCGGCGGGATCTCTGGAGAGGAACGGCTCAAAAGTTGAGGAATTTGACCTGGGGCAATTAACACCGGGCAGGCATCAAATAAAAATATCTGCCAGTTCCGGAAATTTGAGCGATAGTATTGCAAGAGAAATTGAAGTGTTGGACAGCTATTTTACAAGAAGTACTTCGCAATATTATGATGTTTCGCCTGACCTTTCAAATGTAGCCGGTAATGCCAAAGGATATACCAAGCTTTTGCTTACTTCTCAAGAAAGGGGAAAATTATATTCTCCGCTTCTGTCACTTCTTTGGAGCTATGGGGCGAGGGTTGACCAAGCCGGCAGCCGGCATTTTGCCAATATGCTTCTGAAGAAGTTTTTTGAAGAAGACAGAGGATACGGTCCGGTTGAGTTAAGGTCCTACCAGACTCAAAGCGGCGGCATTGCTCTGTTGCCGTATAGCGATAACGACCTGGAGATTAGCGCCAAATTTGCCGATATAATAAAAGACGAAGAGGTTGATATATCCCGTGATGCTCTTAGAGAATATTTCTCTGCTTCGTTAAATGACAAAAAGGCCGATTTGTCCCGGACCGTAATGGCATTATACGGTTTAGCTGCTTTAAGAGAGCCGGTTCTTGTAACCCTGCAGAATATCAAAGACGATACAGGGCTGACCTTGATAGACAAAGCATATGTCGCTTTGGCTTTTGATGCCATCGGAGCCAAGGAAGAGGCAAGAAAATACTTCAGGGCTAATTTTAAATCTAAATTTGTTACAAAACAGCCATATATTTATATTGATGAGCTAAAAGCCGGGGATGACAATATCGTTTTAACTGCCATGCTTGCTAATTTGGCGGGCAGCTTAAAAGAGCCGGAAGCGGAAGGCCTGTTTACTTACGTATATGATAATAGGCCCAAAGAAACATTAATTAACTTTGACCTTTTAGGTTATATCAAAAAATCTCTTCCCAATTTGAAGGGTGGAGAGATTACCTTTACATATAAAACAAATCAAAAAAGTGAAACTAAGAAACTTGAGAAAGATAAGTCGTTTACCTTAATTTTAGGAGCCGAGGAGTTGGCTACATTAAGATTTGAAAACATAGACGGCAGGATGGGCCTGGTTAGCTTTTACGAGGAAGCCGTTGCGCCGGAAGAGCTAAAGAAAGATGCCGGCATTAGTTTGAAGCGGACATATTCAGTTGATGGCAGGCCGACTACTCAATTTAAAGAAGGGGATTTGGTAAAAATTGAATTAACACCCGCATATTCAGCGGGGGCGTTCCCGGGGCTCTATCAGATTACAGACCATCTGCCGAGCGGATTAAGGGCCGTTGCTAAACTGAATATTATTCCATATCGTGAGCGGGAATGTGTCAGGCATCCTTCGGTTGTTGAGGACCAAAAGGTGACTTTCTTGGATTGGAATTATGCACCAAAATACTGCCCGGGCCTACTCTATTATGCGAGGGTGGTTACAAAGGGTAGTTATGAAGCTGAGCCGGCAATTATTCAATCCTTTAAGAATCTGGATAGCCAGAATATTTCTAATCCTGCCTCGGTGATAATAAAATAGACCTGTTGCGTAATAATTTTCGTAGCGAAATTTTCAGATTTTGAGCGAGGCGAAGCCAAAATTTTGAGGCATATACAGCATGTCTGTTGAAAAATTTTGGCAAAGCCACAGCCAAAATCTGGGAATTGCAGCAGAAAGGTTATTACACAACAGGTCTAATAGATGAAATATAAAATAATAATTTTTGTGCCAGTTATAGCAATTATTCTGGCAGGGGCGCTTTTTTATTTGAATAATAGTGGGGATCAGCCCGGCACAGCCTCGGCTACTCACATTTCCCAGTTTTTTAAAGAAGCCGGTTTAATTAGTGATAATATTGATAGTTTCCAAAATTCAGGCGAGATAGACCTAGAGAGTATTTATGGCGGTGTGGCCCCGCATCATATACCAACGGCGATACCGATTCTAGCTGAATTTTACTCAAAGCTTAAACAGGCCCGGGATGTTGATACATTTATTATTCTGGGGCCGGACCATTTTGAAAAAAGCAGAGGTGATATAAGTGTTTCCCGGGCCGAATTCGTAACGCCATTTGGCACGTTGTCTCCTAATCTGGAAATTATAAATGAGCTTGAGAAAACGGGATTGGTGGTCAATGATGAAATTCCTTTTGATGACCATTCAATACATTCGCAGTTGCTTTTTATAGGCAAGCTATTTCCGAATGCTAAAATAGTGCCTATTGTATTTCGCTCCAGCAGTACTAATGAGATTGCAGAAATATTAGGCGAGAAGCTATCTTCTTTAGCAACTCCAAATACTTTTGTTGTAGCCAGTGTAGATTTTTCCCATTACTTAAATAAAAATCAGGCATTGCCTTTGGACAATCAATCAGCGGCAATGCTGACCCAGTTAGAACCTAAATTAGCCGGACTGGCGGAGGCCGATTCACCGCAGTCGCTGGTCGCATTGATCTCGGCCGTTAAAAAAATGGGTGCTGATACCAGTATTTCTCTTGGGACGTATAATTCGGCCGAGTATAGCAGTATCCAGGATTATACTACCGGTTATGTAGTTCAGTTTTTCGGAACAAAAAAAGAAGAACTTTCAAAGACGGGGGGTGCGACTATGATATTCACGGGGGATATTATGCTGTCGCGTTCTGTCGGTGATTTGATGGAAAAGCAGGGGGACTACAATTTGCCATTTGCGAATATTGCCGATTTTTTAAAAAATGCCGACCTTGCTTTCGGTAATTTAGAAAACCCTGTTTCTTCACGGGGTAAAAAAGTCGGAAGTATTTATTCTTTCCGGGCCGACCCAAGAGTGGTTGAGGGTTTAAAATATGCCGGGTTTGATATTCTTTCAATCGCCAACAATCATATGTGGGATTACGGCCGGGAGGCATTTTTAGATACAATGACTCATCTGACCGGGGCAGGTATAGACTTTACCGGCGGTGGCCTTAATTTTGAAGAAGCTCACAGGCCGGTAGTTAAAAATGTGAAAGGAACAAGGGTTGCATTTTTGGCATATACTGAATTTTTGCAAAGCGCAGTTGCCGGCAATGAATCTGCGGGAATAACAAACTGGAACTCGGAGCAAATAAAAAAAGATATTATAACTGCAAAGCAACAGAGCGATTTGGTGGTAGTCTCGTTTCACTGGGGAGATGAATATCAAACCAATCATAATCCTAAACAGGAACAATTTGCTAAGGCGGCAATTGATGCCGGAGCGGATTTAATAATCGGCCACCATCCTCATGTGATTCAGGAGGTGGAGCAATATAAAAACGGCTGGATAGCATATAGCTTAGGTAATTTTATTTTTGACCAGCAATTTTCTGAAGCAACAACCTCGGGGTTGATGCTGGAGGTTACTATTGAAAACGATGAAATAAAAGATGTGAATAAGATAGGAGTTAAAATAAATAGAGATTTTCAGCCAACGATGTGATGTCCATATAATAAAAAAGACTCGGCTAAAAGTAGCGGGTAGTCAGTAATAAGTAGTAAGTGTTTGGTGGTAGGGGCAATCGGGTCAACGACCTTCGTCGTTGACCCGATTGGTGTTTTGGGGAATAAAAAAGGACCCCGCTACTTGCGTGGGTCCAAGAGGACTTTGTCGTCTGCCTGCCGACCTGTTTGCTGTGTATTCGGCACAGGCAGAAGCCTCGGCGTAGGCAGGGCATTCGGAAAGGCGATATTTGACTGCCAGTATCTTTTAGGTTGCGAAGAAAAATAAAGCCCCCGTCAGAGACGGGGGACTACCACTACTAATATCACTAGAGATTAGAGCGTATGAAAGAACTGATTGTAGGGTTCCGCGACTTGCCGAAGTTTCGGGAGTCGCGGAACCCGGAGGCAGGGAGGGAAAATCGTACACCTCGCTGCCAATCTTGAAAGATTGAAAGAACGAATTAGTACCGGTGGGGAAAAGCCCTGGTCTGGCTTATCCCCAACTGAATTATGTCATGAACTTGCCATTGACCCCGAGGTCGTTCGTGACTTTGGGGCGAACGCCCGCCCCGTACACGATGATGGCTAGACCAGCGCAGATGGGCCCCATCCTTCTCGCTCACGCCCAAGGCGGGTCTTGCGAGGATGGCTCTGCGTGCCCCTGACATGCAGGGTCTGTGCCCTTACCCTGACTAACCATTTAATTATAGCATACTGGCACAGAAAGTCAATCCCATACGAAGTAGCCCTAGCCAAGGTCCATTAGGACCCCGCCAGAGCGGGGCTAGACTTCGTACGGGATAAACCCCACACGAAATTTAGCCCATACCAAAGGCAAGGACTATTTCGTACGGGATAAATTGGCAGTTGTAGTATTTTCGTATTATTAGTAAAATAGTAAGAGATTGTTTCAAGGCCTCTTTTGTTTTACATAAAGAATTTTTGAAATAATTTCCATATGACAGAATCTTATATAAAATTAGCCAGGATTTTGCGCATTCAATCTGAGGCGCTTTTTGAATTGGACAAAAAAATGTCTGAAATTTCCGGACGAAGCGGGGTACTAGATAAAGTATTTGAAGAAAACAACAGATTGGTTAAGGAAGCGCTTAAAAGTCTGGACATGAAAGAAAACGCAAATGCTGAGGAAATATATTTGGCCCTCGCTAAGAGACTGAAAGAATTTGAAATAAGATTATATGATTATTTAGGCAAGCCGGACCTTATGGAAATGTCCAAGCATTGCGGGAGACTGTGCGAAGTGGCGCTTAAACTCAATAATCCGTCCAAAGGATTTTTTATAAAGAAAGAAAAGGCTATACAGATGCTTGAAAAATTTCCGCCGGATAACCTGCTTGAGCATTTCGGCATAAAAACCGTCCGGGAGCTTGTTGAGCAAAAGGGTTTTTCATCGGTCTATAGTTCGTTAAGATTTGCCCAAAGCACCGAATGGATGCACAAATTTTTTGATGAGGCATATAATGACCTGACTCCGGATGATTTTGAGGAAAGAGAGGTGGAGATTAAGGTTCTTGAAACGGAATGGCTCAAAGTCGCGGAAAGGTTTTTAAAAAAGAAGTATCACAACTTAAGTCATTTAAAAGAGCTCGGTATAATATTCATTGTGCCGATAGAAGTTAATGATACCGGTGAAACATTGCGTCTCTTTTTGCTCATGCTTCACTATTTAAACGAGGTTCCTTATTATTCCAAGCTTTTTAGAAAAATTGCCGGCGAAGGAGGGTTCGTGGATAAATTAAAATCGCTTTTGAGAGGAGACGTTCTTGATGTTTCTGAAACTAACAATTTGATATCAGAATCAGACTGGCTGATAATTCAGAGATATCTTGCTAAAGATGACCCGGAGGACCGTAGACTATTCATGCCTCATGTTAATCCGGAAGTTGAACACTGGCGAAAGGCAGGAAATGATTTGTCCAAAATAGCTTCCATTGCGAAGGAGTTAGATGACCCGTATATAAGGATAGCCAATAGTATGGATTTTGCCGGGGATTATTTCAAAAATAACGGAGGGGAAGAATTAAGGAGCTTCAGTCTTATTGATTCAATCATGGCACTGGTCAGCAGGGGCGAGATAAAATATGTTTATCATCAGCAGGAAGCATTGTGGAACAAGATATTTATAGGATATATGGGGCAGGAAAAAACGGAGGAAATGATGGAGCGAAATTTGATAAATGGATTTATAAAACTGTAACTTTTTATTATTTAGAAGTTGCTTCACAATGATACCTGACGAAACCATTCATGGTCCCGGCGAGACCATTCATTGTTTCAAAACTGCAGATTTTGCTCCGTGATCAGGAATATTTTATCACTTCGCAAACCATGCAATCTGCAATTTTGGAACTTCCGTCAAATATCATTGTTACGCTTAAAAATTATGCCTCCAACTGATGGGAGGGGTGAGGGGAGGGGGTAGAAATAGGTATCATGAAAACATTAAAAGAATACTTTCAGGAAATAAAATTAGCTAAAAAGGCCATCGGGCATTTTAATTTTTCAACAGCCGACCAGCTGAGGGCTTTTGTTGAGGTTGCGGTTGAGCTGAATGTGCCGGTTATGGTGGCGACGTCGGAAGGCGAAGCCAAGTTTGTAGGTTATGAGCAGGCCGTGGCATTGGTAAAATCATGGCAGGATAAAACCGGTCATCCGATATTTTTAAATGCCGACCATCATAAAAGCTGGGAAACGGCAAAGGCGGCTATTGATGCGGGTTATGATACGGTTTTAATTGATGCTTCCAAGATGCCATATCAAGAAAACGTTGAGCTTACCAAAAAAGTAGTTGATTATGCCAAGAGCAAAAATCCGGACATGATGATAGAAGGAGAGCTAGGATATTTGAGAGGTGAGTCCGAGGTTCAGGCTAAGGTGGAAATAAAGCCGGAGGATTATGCCAAGCCGGAGGAGGCGAGGGATTTTGTTGAGAAAACCGGCGCTGAGCGCTTAGCTATTGCTTTCGGGAATATTCATGGTATAACCACCGAGCAGGATATGCATCTGGATTTGGATTTACTTGGCAAGATAGTGGAAGTTGTACCTGAAACTAATTTGGTTTTACATGGCGGTTCAGGTCTTTTGGATAATGAGGTATCCGATGCCATAAAAAGGGGCATAACAAATGTTCATGTTAATACTGAATTAAGGATGGCTTATCATGACGCGCTTGTTAAACAGTTTACTTCCGAACCCAATCAGACTACACCGTATAAATTTTTAAAGCCAAGCTATGAGGCGACAAAAGAAGTGGCGCGAAAAAAGCTTGAACTCTTTACAAGGTAGCTATAATTTGCTTATATTCTTAGATTATGGACAAGGTAGAACTTAACGTACAATCAAGAGAGGTGACAGGCAGTAAGGTCAAAAACCTTAGGAAAGAAGGTTTAATTCCGGGCGTAGTTTACGGCCGGGGTTTAGAGTCGCTTAATATTCAGGTGCCGGTGAGGGATTTTGAGAAAGTTTATGCTGAAGCGGGAGAATCAACTCTCGTTTATGTTAAGCTTGGCGACGAAGAATTACCGACTATTATTCATGATGTTTCTCTTGACCCGGTCAGTGATAAAATAATCCACGCCGATTTTTATAAAGTCCGCCTGGACGAGAAGATAAAGACCCATATTCCGGTGGTTCTGGTGGGTGTAGCTCCGGCGGTTAAAAATCTGGGCGCAATTTTGGTTACAAATATAAACGAGCTTGAAGTTGAGGCATTTCCCCAGGATTTGCCCCATGAAATAACTGTTGATGTATCGAAACTTGAAAATTTTGATGACCATGTATCAGTCAAAGACCTGCCAATATCGGATAAGGTTCATATTGAGGCCAAGCCGGACGACATTGTAGTTTTGGCCCAGGAGCCGGCCGAAGAGGAGGCTGAGGTGGCAGCTGAAGCCAGCGTTGAAGACCTTGAGGTCATCAAGAAAGAGAAGCCGGAAGGCGAGGAGGGTGAAGAAGGAGGAGAAGCCGGAGCGGAAGAGAAAAAAGAATAAATTTATGACGTCGGCCAGTAAAGTTTTTTGCGGACACGGTATAAATCCCTGTTCCCGCCAATGGCGGAGCCCCGCTTTAAGCGGTGGCTGGGATTTTACCTATATCTCGTGCTAGTCGCACTGTGATGTGTCCTCAAAAAACTTTGCTGGCCTTTTAGTTTTATAATTGTCTCGTTGCCGCGCCTTCCTAGGGGAGGTGGTGGGAAGGGGAGGTGGTAGAAAGGGGCGTTGACGCTAAAAAAACCTTGTTATATTATGACAGCAAGGTTTTTTTTAGTTGCTTTAAAAATTAAACGGAGGTTGTTATGGGATGGATAGCTGATTATTTAAATAAGAAATGGCACAGATATAAAAGAAAAAGTGACGGTTTGCCGGTGTTTGATGAATTTATTGTGCCGTCCGTGGATGTGATAAAGGCTCCTTTTTCTTCGGAGACACCACCGAATATTAAAGAAAAGATTCTGAATGCAGTTTTGAATGTAATTTATCGTCTAAATACAATAAAGGCCCATGAAGTATGCGATCCAGCCTTGCGCTCCTATCTTGTAGCTGCCGCCAAGGCGCTTAGACAGGAAAGACTGATATTTTTATGGATAGAAAGCTCCCGCCGTATTGAATATCCGATAAGAGGGTTTTATCAAAATCATAACGGGGGCATGGTTATAATCATAGATAAATTTATGATTGAACCGGAAATGATAGAAAGATTTGAGGATACAGACGGTTATTTGAAGGGCAGAAGGGTCAGATATGAGACATTATTGGAGTATGAGATAATTAAGCGGGCCGCAAAATTTTTTATGTTTTTTAAAGGGCCCGGTTTAGACAAGCAGACAGAAATATTTATAGATACAGTAGCGGGTGTTTGTTTCCAGCAAATCCCGATTCATACCGGAGAGGTTATTGATTTGGAACAGCCACCAAATCCACCGGAAAATATACAGGATTGGGATACTTTTTTTAAAAAGCTGGAAGAAGCTACCGATAAAAATTTGAATAAAAAAGAATGAAAAATTCCGCATAGTGCGGAATTTTTTTGTAGATTTTTCAGTTCGGCTTATTGGTTGAAATTAACTGTTTCAGCCCATGCTTCCCATCTTTGCAATTGGGAGGCAGTGAGGTTTTTTGAATTACTTATTGCCGAGGATATATCAGCTTTTAAGAATTTAACTTCCTGGCCGATTTCCAAAGTATCTTTTTCAACTATTTCGCGGAGAGTTTCTTCAATAAATAATTTTTGGCCGGGAGTAAGGGATTCACTTATTACGGCCATGTATTCAGTTAGCGCTCTTCTGGCGAGAACTGAATATCCGTCCCTTGGCTGGGCTATTTGGATTATAGCTTCCTGTGAGTCGCTAATTTTATCAAGGTCCAATGACAATTTGTCGTTGTTTCTATTTTGGAGAACCGAAAAAACTCCGGCCAGAAGGACAATAACCGCAATCACAGGCAAAAGCTTAGCTATGCCGTTAGTCCTAAGCCACTTGTTTAATTTTTTGCCCCAGCCGGGTTCAAATTCAAAAACGGGACCGGGTGAAGAGTCGTGACTGCCCCGGTCATTTTTAGCGTGATTGCTTTTTTGTTTTTCAGACATTCCTAAATTTCTAATTTCTAATTTCTAATTTCTAAACAAATCCCAAATCTCAATGTCAAAACTTAATCATGACTTAGGCATTATCCATTTATTAGATACTAGGTCAATTAGGAATTAGTAATTAGCAAACCATAGAGAGCGTCATTGGTTTTCTAATAGGTAATTGATAATTGGGTCTAAGTTTCCATCCATTATTTTTTCTATATTTCCCCAGCTTTTTTTGATGCGATGGTCAGTGATGCGGTCTTGGGGGAAGTTGTAGGTTCTGATTTTTTCCGATCTGTCGCCGGTGCCGATTTGGGCCTTCCGGTCGGACGATGCTTTGCTCTCTTCTTCCTGCCTCTTCTTATCTAACAACTTTGTGCGCAATATTTCAAGTGCAAGCTCGCGGTTCCGTTGTTGAGAACGTTCCCGCTGGGAGCTGACCACGATGCCGGAAGGTTTATGGGTTATTCTGACAGCGGTTGATACTTTATTTACATTTTGTCCGCCCGGTCCGCCGGCTCTATAAAAAGCTATTTCAAGATCATCGGGCCTTATCTCGATGTCTGTCTCTTTGGCTTTTTTAAGCACGGCCACAGTTGCGGTTGAAGTGTGGACGCGGCCGCTTTTTTCGGTGTCGGGAACTCGCTGGACCCTGTGGACACCTGATTCATATTGCATTTTTTGGAACGCATTTTTGCCTGTCAGCTCAAATGTTATGCTTTTGTAGCCACCGATGGTGTTTTGGCTTAAGTCATCAATAGATATGGTCCAGCCTTGGCCTGAGGAGTATTTTTTGTACATTTCAAAAAGATTGGTGGCAAACAACGCAGCTTCGTCTCCACCGGTGCCGGCCCTTATCTCAACTATGGCTTCGTTTCCGCCTCCGGTGCTTTCTTCGGGGTTTTACAGTATTCTTTGAATTTCGGCATAGCGTTTTGAGGCTTCTGCGACTTTTCTATAGTCAGAAACAAACCCGGGGTCAGCGAGTTTAATTTCTATTTCTGCCAATTCTTTTTTGAGGTCTTCAATAGAAGCCATTTACTTTGAGTTTGATTTGCGGGGCTTCTTGGTTGGTACCGCCATGTCCTGTTGTTTGGAGAGCCGTTTCTTGAAACGGTCTATCCGGCCGCGAGTATCAATGGTCTTTTCTTTGCCGGTATAGAAAGGATGGCAATTTGAGCATATATCAACCTTAAGTTCCGGGATGGTTCCCCCGGTAGTCCATGAATTGCCACAGGCGCAATCCACTTTGGCATTGTCATAATAAGTTGGATGTATATCTTGCTTCATTAGAGTTATCCTAGCATAAAAAAGGATGGCTGTAAACTGCTATACGAGCGTTCTCTGCGGTACTTGCAAAAATCTGTAAATATAGTATAATGTATATAGTCAGATTTACCTTGATTTTAGGGTAAAAAGGAGCGAAAAGTGAAAATCATTAACATATGGTTGACAAAGTTGGCGGCCTGGATTTTGTCCAGGTTGTCGCCGGGAGCGGTGCCCTACTCGCTTTACCGCGAGTTAAGGCGCCACACGGTTCAGGCAAACGTTGAGTTTTTCGCCTACGTGTTCACTGATCCCACCGGCGGAGGAATGGACCATCATGCCGAACCGGAGTTTCTTTTTTACGAAAGGCCAGAAGGTGTCTCGTGCGCCGGCAAGCTGGTTCCGGTTGGAACATTCTTGCTACCGGGGGAGAATTGGCCCTCGTCGGATTTCCCGATGGGAACAATAGGGAGGGCGCTCAAGAAGTATGCCCTTTCGCTAGGTAGCTTTACGAGCGTTGAATCTCTTGGTGTGTGTTCAGGAATCAGAGATGGGCTGGGAGAGTTTGTCCAGCTTGTCTATTCCGGACACATTGACCGCCGGTCCTCGGATTTGAGGTTTCAGGGGCAGGGAAAAATCTGGGGTTTCTGTATTGGCGAGCTCCGGGGTATGGCTGCCAAGAAGGATCCCAGAATCGCCGAGCACCTATGGCCGGCGATTGACCTGCTTCTCAACAGAAACAAAGGGAGCAGGTGCTTGCATGATTTACGCAGGCAAAAAAACGTTGTCGCATAGAATGGACAGCGACAGGGCCCGACTAAGGAGCTTGACTCCTAGTCGGGCTCCTTAATTTTTATAATAATTAAAGGCCTTGCTTAGGCATGATTATTCTGATACTATATTTTGATATGTCAGATACAAACGCACAATTACTTCAG
>JAUYLN010000026.1 GCA_030698885.1 bacterium | reverse complement strand
AGGTATGCAGGCTATATTACCTATGGCCGGGGCACTGAATCATATGGGCATGCTCGTGCCTCCATATTGCATGTTTTTTTATAATAAAAATATGGTTGATAAAAGTGAAGATAACTGGATGAAAACGGATCTGGCTCTAGTCGGTCATAATGTTTTTAAGCTTTGCAAAACCCTTAAGGATGCTGAAACAAAGGATAAAAATTCGTGGGGTTATGATTTTTAAAAAATTAAAACCCCGTCAAACGGGGTTGCTTACCCTGTTTGTTTCGGGGTTATTTTTTTATCTAATTTCTCCAGCACGCCTTTTACTAAGAAAGGCAGTGCAATCGTAGCATCACAATATACTTCCGCGTATTTACCTTCGGGGTCAAACTTACCCCACGATATGCCTTCGCTGTATGAACAGCCTGATAATCCGCCCCAATGCTCAGGCTCCGGGCATATTCTTATGCCTCGGTCATACCTGACATCAAACAAACCGCCTAACTCCGGAGTATATTTATTCGGATTGTCTCGATGTAAGATTCGGTGATTTGTGATATCAATGAATGGTCCGACTTGCTGGGCCCAGTTTCTGGGTACGCCGCCGCCGATGGTAATAATTCCTCTTTTAATACCATCTTTTTGAGATTGAAGCATTAATTTTGAAAAATAGTAGAGATCCGCAAGGGGGTCAATGCTTACTGTCCTTTGTTCTGGGCAAGAGTACATGTCTTTAAGTGTGTTGTGAACTTTTTCGTTATTCATTCCAGTAACTTTAGATAGGCTCTTTTTCATATTATATAGGGCTATATCTAGTCCTAGCTCTGAGTCGGTTAGTGCCGGAATAAAAACAGGTACATTTTTCAGGTAAGCCGATTTAATAATACCTCTGCAGTGGCTCTTGTGTATCTGGCTGAGGTATTCACCAATTGCGTAGCATAATTCGCGACTTGAAATATGAATTGGCTTTGAGCCGGCCTGCATGGTTATCCTGTCAAGAACCCGGCCTACTATGATTTCAACATCGTCCAGATTATCTTCTGATTCTAGAGTATCGTATATGCGATCCAGCCTTAATGAACGCAGGTGGTTGTCGTTGTATTTTTCCGGACATTTGAAATGAGTGCGACCTATTGTTTTAACTAGGCCGTGGCCGACTAATGCACCTGTTGAAACTACGGCCTGCACGATTCCGCGGTCTATCAGTTCACATATAATAAGGTTTTGTTGCGCTGCGGTCATCGCGCCGCTTAAAGTAAGGACATTTAATCTTTTGCCGGCTATTGCTTCTTCAGCCATTTCTTGAAATACACAAAATGCCTCGCCTAGATTTCTGCCGCCAAAAGAAGTTTTTGACATTGCCTCTAGCATTTCACTAAAACTGTCAATATTATTTGGGTCAGGTGGCTCAAGCGGTATGAGGGGCAACATAGTATTTGGATGTTTTGTCATTTCGCCTCCTTGTCAATGTTCATGGTGCTGTACTAAACCATATAAAAATAATACCAATAATGCAACCTTTTATTGATTTAATCAAGTTTAAATTTATGAAACTTAGCATTATATTATTATTATGACCAAAACAGGAATTTTAGTTTTAATAATATTACCGTTATTGGCCGTGGGCAGTTATTTCATGTTTTTTACTGAAAAAACTGCGGAGCTGGTTAGTAACGATAAAGGCGAAGTGACAGAAGTAACAGATGATTCGCGTGATAATGCTCTGGACGGATCAAGTAATAATAATCAGGTGGCGGGGGAGAATACCGATTCGGATATTCCTGATGCGGTTCAGGTAACCCTAGTTACAGACAGGGGCGATATTGTCCTTGAGCTTTATCCTTCGGTTGCGCCAAAAACGGTGGCCAACTTCATGCTTTTAGCCGGTCAGGGATTCTATGACGGTACGAAGTTTCACCGTGTAATAGATGATTTTATGATACAGGGTGGAGACCCGCTATCAAAGGACGATGACCCCTCAAATGACGGCACGGGTGGCCCTGGTTATAAATTTGAAGATGAAATAAATCCTAAGTCTTTGGGTTTGCCCGATGAAATAATAAAGGCTTACGAAGCTCACGGTTATGTCTATAATTATGACCTGAAATCTTTGCCGGTGATGCCGGGGGCAATAGCTATGGCTAATGCCGGGCCAAATACTAACGGCAGTCAGTTTTTCATAGTAAGCACAAAAAAACAGGAGCATCTCTATGGCTTGCACACGGTTTTCGGAAAGGTACTTAGCGGTATGGACGTGGTTTTAAAAATAAAGCAGGGCGATGTGATAAAGAAAGTAGAATTGGCCGAAAGTCAGTAGCAAGCACTCCGCGGCTATTATAAGATAAGAATTTGAGAATTCCGCTGAAAAGCGGTTTTTTCAATTTTCAATTTTCAATTTAAAATTTAAAATCAATTTTAAAAATTAGAAAATTTAAATTTCAATTAAAATTTATAAATTAAAATTTAAAATTCCGGAGCTGTTATTAATAGTATTGCTATGCTATATTAAACTAAACATTAAATATGGCTTTTACCAAAAACAATAAATACCACATCACCGGGGAGCATTTCTATAAATTTTTCCAGTGTCCACATTGGCTTTGGTACGATATTTATGGAGACCCCAAACATAAAGGGGAGACACCGCCATTGGTGGGCATGATACACAGAGGTGGGCTTCAACATGAAAGGGAAAAGGAT
>JAUYLN010000023.1 GCA_030698885.1 bacterium | reverse complement strand
CCCGAAACTAATCTTGTTGCTCCGTCATAGATATAGACATTTAAGAAATCATTCGTTTCACCAGCGCCCAGTCTCTTCACTGTCAAAGAAGTGACAGTTCCGGAACCGGAAAATCTAGCCCTCAAGAATTCAACACCGGTTGCATTTAAGGTTATGGTCTTGGCAACAGGATTGCCGGGAGCCAAACTGACCGACAAAGGTCCGGTCGGAGCAGGCGTTTCGCCCGGTTCTCTTGAATAGTCAGGAACCTGATTTACTGAAGTGTAGGGAGTTCCGAAGTTAGCACCATTATTTGTGTACCAATTGAACTCGTTGTTGTTGATGCAGAATACCTTCTTAAAGAAGTTGGCATCCTGGGCAACTGCCTGATCACCAGTAACATTAACATGGTGTAACATACCGGTATCTTCACCGGATACTGATACGCCATATACTGCCTGGGTGTTTGCTTCGCAATTGCGGAACAAACCTGAAGTTGGGAAGGCATCCCTAGTTGCTGAACTTACGCTCTTGACGTTAGCAAATCCGCCAAGGTGTCCATAAAATCCGAATATCACAGGATTCAAGAATAATCTCTTGTATCCATGTTCGTTAACAATGTATACGTCTGGGTCTGAAGAGCCGGTGGCACTTACAGTGTCACCTTCCATCAAACCGAAGTCTCCCGGAACTGCGGCCATGGCCGGAGCCAAGTACACAAATCCTGAGAGAACCAGCATACTGGTTAACGCTGTAAAAACCGAGAAAGACTTTCTGAGCCTTGCTCTGTTTTTCTTAGTTAAATTTATGCTCATGTTCTTTTTATATATTTTATTTTTTCTTAATACTCCCTGACCATATACGGTCCTTGCTTAGTCCCGCCGTGGCGGGGCTCCGCTCTTAGGTCCGAAGGCAAAAAGAAAGTTAATAATTTATCTGACAAATTAAGTTAATTTACAAAATGAAAATCATACAAAGTGTTATCATCCCCGTCGGCACATCCAGCCCAAAGAAATTTCTTTCCCGGACCATTCTCGACCGCCAAGAGAATCAAATACTTTTAAAAGCAAAAACAATATCAATTCAGTATATTTACTTTTCAACGTTCTTTCTTTGTAAATCCGTGTAAATAATCAGCTCCTTCATAATTACTCTCACGGCCCTACAAAAATGACCCAAAAACGCCAAAAAACCACTTATATCAGCTTTATTTGGCGAAAATTAACAGTTTTCATTATATTATTTAGATGCTTATTAATAATAGCAAATCTTAGGAAAATGGTCAATATTAAGCTCTTTTTAAGAATTTACAAACCTTCATGATTTTGTATAACACTAACATCTCCATTCTGCCTGGGTTTAAGGTCTAATTAGAATTTTATCAAAGCATTACTTAATTACAAGACGCAAATGTGGATAACAAATTACAAGGGTTAGAACATGCCACCTGAAACCCGGAGCCACAAAACTGCGTCCATTATTATAGCCAGGAAATACACGTTTTTATTGCTTAAAACGAAGTAACTCCGGCAACAAAGACCAAGTGTCATTTAAATGTACGCAAATATTTAAGTCTTTATAAAACTACCGTAATTACGTTCTTACAACATATTATAGACCTGCGCAAATCACGTAACAAGATTAGTTGTGGATAATCCCCACACCACAATGAGAGCAAAAAGAGGTTATAAACTTTAAAAACCTCTCCTGCCCGCCCATGGCGGACTGCCCTCATTTGGCGTGGGGGTTTTAATTACTTTAGTTACATTGAAACCCTTAATGCGGCTATTTAGAGCAGTCTGTCCGAAAATATATCTGACCGGGAAAAACAAACGCTAGTCACACTTAAATTAAAACCATTATTATGAACTTCTAATGAAAATTTTAATTTCATGATTAGCATCACTGCGGTAATATTATCCAAAAAAATGACCCCTGCTATCACCAACATCATGATAATAAAATCTGTTATAACTCATAAAGAAACGAATAGTGACGGTCCGGTACATATTAAAAAGCATCACCATTCAAATGGTGATGCTTTTTAGGTCTATGGTGATGATTTTATGATGATGATGCTATTTATATCATCATCATCATTTAATAGCATAGTAAACTTTTTTGCCTTGATTCTCTCTTTTTATTAAGCCGGCCTCTATCAACTCTCTTAGATTTCTTTTAAGATTTCTTCTGCTTACATCCAGCATTTGAAATATTTCTAAATTAATGACCGGCGCAGCTTTTTCTTGAAGAATATCTATTATTCTTTTTTTGGTTTTGCCAATTACTATTTTTTTGGTTCTTCCATTATTTATAACCGGCTTGCTATCTTTATCGGGCCCTGCTTCTACTTTTTTATTCAAACTCTTTTTTGTTTCTATTATTACCGTTTCAAATAGCAACAAGTCACGGCGGGCGATAAGTACCGGCATTAAATCCCTAGTACGATTTTCAATTATTGCAAAGATGTTGATAAGATTTTTTGTTTGAAATAGTAATCTATCAACATATTGTGCGACGTTGTCTTTAGCAGAGATTACCTTGCACAACGTTTCCAGCAACTCCCCTAGCTTCTCCTTTAACATCGTCGCAGACCGGATATCATTTTTTGCTAAATTAACACAGACGAGAGATGCGCTTAAAAAGGCATCTGTGAATGCCCGGAATATTTTATAGTTTTTATTTTTATTATTGATGTCCAAAACTATTTATTGCTCCCCTCCAAATATATTTCCAGGTTTTGTTTTATTATGTCATGAGAAATCAATGACGGCTGTTTATTTTTAAAATCAACGATACCCAAAACCTGGCCGCTTTTATTTATCAGAGCAGAACCAAAAAGCGATTCGTTGAAATTGGCCTTAAACAAAAAGCCGGTCTTATTTATTTGAGTCACAAAGGCCGGCTCAATGATTAAGCTATCCTCGTTTAAATTAATTGACTTGCCGACCAAGAGCAGAGACGAGGCCAAGTCCGGAAGTTTGTCAGCTAGGCTCGCGACAGACAGTCCGCTATTATCAACTCTCACCAAGGCAAAGTTTGATGTTCTGCTCCTAAAAATAATATTAGCTTTTTGCGGCTTACCGTTCACCCATACCTGATAGGAATCAGCTCCGGCCGGAACAATAGAATTTAAAGTTGCCACAATACCGTCTTGAGTCATTACAATGCCGCTGCCAAAACGCAGTATTTTATTTTTTGAGAAACTTTGCAAATACACGATTCTGGAATTTATATCTTTCAAGGCGCCGCCAAAATAATCCGATTCCGGAACTATTATTGTTTCTTTTTCTATTTTAGTAATGATAGTATCCGGCTTTATAAAACCATATAGATTACCTAGGCCTAAAACATTTCGCGATGCCAGCATGGGAAATATAAAATTGGCGAACACTATTCCGCCGAAACCACCCACAGCTAAGGCGGCCAAAAAAAATCTTTTATCAATCATATTATTTTAAGCTAGCTCTTAAATTTATTATGGCCTACTTGACGACATGTCGGGATTATTCTCAAAAAGCTTTCTGGCTCTGTCCCAATGCTCATCTGTATGTCCCTGCTTCTTTAGCCAATACCACCCCTTCGACTCACTGACGTTCGCTCAGGGCGAGTCGTGTGAATTAAAAAGCTCTCTGGCTCTGTTCCAGTGTTCATCTGTATGCTCCTGCTTCTTTAGCCAATACCACCATTCCGCACCCCAAAGATACATAGTGTCGAAACCGGTCTTAGCTGAAAAATCTATCATCTCGTTGAACTTATCTATGCCCATCCTATCCAACTGAACATCCAACGGAGTATCAACTATGGGCTGGAGAAGCCAAGGTTCCGAAGAAAGCTCAATTATAATTGCAGGCCTTGAACCTTTAATGAAGCTGACGACATTTTGCTTTAACCTAAAAAATGCCGGAGTTATCGGATAACGAATGGGGCCGCCAATTATAGGATTGCGCCACCAAACATAAAGATAGAGACTGGTGCCAAAAGCATCACCATGGCTGTAAGCGCCGAACCATTTTCCAAATTCTCCACTGTCGGTAACCATGACCTGCCGTGTAGGGTCAAGATTTTTCACTAAAGATATTTCTTTTTCCAAAAACTCCTCGTCAAGATCTCCGCAATGAGAGCGCCCGAAAAATGTAAGGAACGGCTCATTCTCAACCTGCCACATTTTAATTGCGGGATTATTTTTATATCTGTTTATTGTCATTTCTATGTACTTGAGTATCGCTTCCTGCTTCTCTTTTTGAGAGAGTTCTTTGGCCCATTCCGGCTCGTGGCATTCCGGCCAGCCGGGCAATCTCCGGCCGACGGCCAAAATTATTTCCGCATTACGCTTAACCGCTTCTTTGACCTGAAAATCTATTTCCGAAAAATTATATTTGCCTTGCTCCGGTTCAGTCATCGGCCAATGAGCCGAAAACCTGAATCTGCGGACACCGAGGTCATCCAATATCGCCGTCAGAACTTCTTTCCAGTCCAGCTTCAACTCATCAGCATGGAACTTGCTGAAAGATACGCCGTATTTAATCTCAGATTTATCCGGAATGTGACGAATGGATAATAAAAGCAGGACTACAACAATAATTATCAGCGCGGTTAAAATTTTATGGTTTTTGAAAAAAGTAAACATGAATTATGAATAATGACAAAAATGAGCAAAAATAATAAAAATGACAAAGATTTAACACAGGTCCGTGAAAACACTTCTTAATCTAAAAAATGACCAAGTTAATTTTAAAACTCCAATTTTAAATTTTAAATCAAATCCCAATTTTTAAAATTTGAACATTTTAATTTCATTTAAAATTTAAAACTTAAAATTTAGAATTAAGAATTAGGAATTAAGATTCCGGTTTTTAGTAAAAGCAAAGCCTATTTTTGTCATTTTAACTTTTAATTTTTGATATTTAATTTTAAGTAAACAGGAATAACAGCCCCGCCACTATCAACAGCGTACCCGCCAGCTTTTGACCTACAACTACGTGCTTATGCACCGTTTCAAAGAAATACTCCGGCATCTTCTTGGTAAAAATCACGGCAAACAAAAGCAAGAATAGAAACTGCGAACCGTTCAGGGCATTCACCACTGAAACATTGCCGATTTTTATCGCGTAAAGAACCAGAAAAAATGCGATACCGGCCATTAATTTATTGCCAATTATCAGCCATTTTGAGCCTCGCGAGGATTCTTTTGTTCGGCTTTTAATCTTTTTTAAAACTCCCGGCCAAAATAACAATAAAACTGCTATTAGAACATTCGCCATGCGCGTCCAGAAAAAACCGTCAATAAATGTTGTTTCCAGAAATATTCTTTTTATTAAAACGCCCGATAAACCCAAAAGCGTACCGGCAACAAGAACACACAGGAATGACCTCATATTAAAACGAAAATACGACATTAAGCCGGTACCCGCCACAAGAAAAATAAAACCCACAAAAAAACCGCCGGACAAGCGGTCATTTAATATGCTGAAGCTAAAAGCCAAAGTAGCAATAGCAGTCAGGGCTCCCAAAACCGGTGCCACATCTGATGCATCAGACATTTTTAACGCTTGGTAAAGAAATATCAGAGAAACTACAAATGTAAGCCCGGTTGCCAGAGACAACCAAATAACGGCCTGGCTAGGCAAAGATATGACGCCGAAGGGCACAAGAAAGATAACAACTCCTGACAGCAAGGCCACATAAAAAGCATACGTCACCGGATCAGCAATTGCCTTCTTGGAAGTAACTAAATATTTGTCCGCTAATGTTACTCCGGCATTTATGAACTGTGCGCCCAAAGCTAAAAAAATAAATAGAGTTGACAAAATGTTTAAATTATTTTTTAATCATTGACCTCCGGGAAAGCTCCCTGAAATAGGCATCGCAAATTTATTCGTCTTAAAATCTCATACGACAGCTGAATATTGTGCGACGTTAGTTTAAAAGGTGGTACTAAGGTTTTACAACCTTCACTTTTCTGTTTATATTGTATCACAAGAACAATTTTGATTCACATACGGACGAGGAGTAACGATGCTCTTTAAAAAATATCTTGCCTATCCCCTGCTCTTGCTGTGCGCCCCTTCCATTCAATCTTTGCAGGCAGACAGCAATACCGAAATCGGAATATATTTCTGGGGCGGAGCTCTTGATGACAGCGGGACGGAGGGCATTTTGGGTCCCGGCCATAAACTTTTAGAAAAAATCGGCAGTTCATCGGTCAGAATAGCCATGAGCCCCCGCTCGGACCCGGACTATGGCATTTCTAAAAATTGTATAGCAAATTTTTCTTTAACTAAGTTGGCCGAAAGGCCGGACTTTAAGAATATCCTATCCAATCCGAAATTTGAAACAATAATGATTACAGCTTACGACGACTCCTCCGGAGTGTGTAACAATAACGAGTTTCTAAATCCTGATTTTTACACCAGGCAAACTCTTGAAAAAATAGAAAAAGAATACAGAGAGTTTGCCTCATACCTTAACGCTAATTTTCCGGATAAGTTTTTTATAATAAGCAACTGGGAAGGAGACAACTCTATTTACTGCGGTTCCGCAAGTAATGCCACGGCGGAGACGTGTCCGGATTACGGCAAAAACATGGAGGGCTTCACCCGCTGGATAAATGCCCGGACTAGAGGCATAAAACTATCCGGCGCTACCAACGTCTATAGCGCCATAGAATTCAACTCTGTAAAAATGCTTCGGGATAAAAAACTGCCCGATATTCTACATGATGTCCTGCCGATAATTAACGCGGATTTTTTCTCCTATTCTGCCTACGAATCCACAAACCAAATCAGCCCGCATGATAACAATACCGGGGACAAATTTACCGATGATATAAAATATATAAGAGAAATTCTCTCTGTTAATGGCTTCCATCAGTATCGTCTGATTATAGGAGAGCTAGGATTTAATAAGAGTACCGGACAAGAAAGTACAGATAGCCTAAAAATTGGCCTGGAGGTAGTCGCAAAAGCTAATATAAAATATACTTACATATGGAACCTGCTCAATGTGGGCGGGAATTTCGGCCTATTTGACGGCGGAGGCGAGCTTACCCAATCAGGAGAATATCTTTGCAAGATACTCAAGGATAAGTGACCGTCTCAGCAATAACCCCGCTCTGTGGGGTTATTTTATTGACCTTTTAATAAAAAAGAGTCATATTGACCCCAGAAAAGAACTTTTAAAATATGGAGTTTGTATGTGGAAAAACATACTGACAGGGACTGCTTTATTTATTGTGATAGGCCTCAATAATTTATTGATGGGCCAAATAAGCATCAGCGGAAATGTTAGCGGAAAAGATAATGAACCTGTTTCGGATGCAAAAATAATAATATCTCCGGAAAATAACCCCCATCCACAGCTATCACAACATGCTCAGAGCGGGAAATCAGGAGGGTTTAGTATAATCTTTGACCAGCCACCGGGAGCTTTTAACATGAGCGTAATGGCGGATGGCTTTAATCCGATAGACAAAGAAAAAATCTATCTTGATTCCGGCCTCAACACAATAAATGTGCTTCTGTCCCCCATTGAAAAATTCAGCATAGATGTAAGCCCCGATAATGATGCCATAAAACTTGAAAGCTCGGATCTTACAAAAACTATCACCCAAAGCAAAATTATTAATACGCCGTCAACACGGTCAACCGACATTCAGCACACCATCGCCAGCATGCTGCCCGGTGCCATCCTTGGTCCGGACGGTAAAATACACTTTGCCGGCGACCCTGCTAATCTGCATAACTGGCAGCTTGACTGCTGTAACATATCTGATGCCATAACCTATAATTTGGAAACTAAACTGATAAGCCCTGAATCAATAAGCGAGATAGACCTTTTTTCCGGCAGATATTCAGTAGATGGCGGAAGAGGCTATGCCACTCTTCGCCTTTATCCGGAAACGGGAGAAAAAATAAATTCAGAGAATCACGCTGAATTCGGTTATGGCGCAACAAATTTTGTTCCGGGTTTTGAATTCTTCAGGGGCTTTGCCGTCAACGACTGGAAGCCTAGAATTTATGCATATGGCCCGATTAAGCAAAATCTGGCCTGGTTTAGAAATAGCACAACGCTGGATTATGACAGATACATTATTTATGATGAAAAAAACCAAAGCATCACATCTTCTTGGACGGGAAATAACCTCCTAAATATCTTAGTTAGACCTACGCCAAAAAATATAATCAGTTCTAATTTTATGGTTGAATACGGATACTCGCCTGATTTTTCGCTGTCACCCCTTCACCCGCCCTCAACTACGAGTAACCGCAAGAAAGCAATAAACATTTGGAATATAAGAAATTCTTATTTTGTTAATCCAAAGACAACACTTGAGCTTGGCTACGGATACTATGAATCATATTTCAGGGAAACTCCGAAGGGAACCGGAATTTTAGAAATTACGCCTCTCGGTCAAAGAGGTTTCTGGCCATTTAATGCCACCAGACAAGGCAATCGCCATCAGCTCTTCGCTAATATTTCTCACGAGCCGTCTTTCGCTCCAGGCCATAGAATAAAAGCGGGTCTTGATATTCAAAGTCCGACTTATTATCAAAATGTGGAGCGGACAGGAATTGAGCACTACAGATTTGACGGTAGTCTTTCCAGCCGGCGCCTATTTGCAGGTAGCGGCATCTACGAACGAACAAACTTTGAACAAGCCCTTTATGTTCAAGACAGTTGGAATCTAATTTCCGGCGGCCATAAATGGCTTCCGACAGCTTACGTTCAATTAGGGTTAAGAGTAGACAAAGACAGGCTTATCAACAAACCCAATATAACCTCGCGCTACAGCATAACTTTAATGCCCAAGCAAATAAACGGCATGAAATTATCCGCTGGTTTCGGATTCATCCCCTCCCCCTATCCCATCTCTTTGCTGACGCGCCACCTTGACCAATACGCACTCTCCAAAGACTTTGACAGGCAGGGAAATTTAGGAGTTGAGTTTATAACTATCATGGCCGCCAGACCGGAACTTTTAGCCGTACCCAGAGCAACAAATTTCAGCATAGGCATTGAACAGAATATGCCGGGTAAAATTAAATTTAAAGCAAATTACCTAAGAAAAAGAAGCCGGGACTTCCCGACTTTTGTAAGAAATTTTGGAGAGGTTGATGAATCTTACATAGGTCAACCCCTGCCGAAACCTGAAATAGATGAAAAATCTATATATGTTTTAACCAGCGCCCAAAAGGTATGGTATGACGCTGTTGAAGCTGCGGTTCAGCGGGGTGGCCGATATTCATGGTTCGTCAGCTATACGCGGTCAAAAGGTAAATCCAATGCCGCCCTAAACGCATTCATTGAGGATCCAATAATCTTCTCCGATACGGCCGGGCCCATGCCCTGGGACACGCCAAATAGATTATTAAGCTATGGCTTTTTTGAGCTAAACAAAAAAAACGCCGTCGCTTATCACCTTGAATACCGGACCGGATTTCCTTTCACCAGCAATGACGATGACGGCAATCAGATTGGCGCATTCAACAGCCAAAGATTTCCGAATTATTTCAGCGTAAACGTTCATTACGAAAGAACCTTCCATTTATTTAAACGAACATGGGCACTAAGAGTGGGTTGCGATAACTGCACAAATAATCCGAACTATAGTTTCGTCAATGCCAATACAGCTGACCCCCTCTATCCCCGCTTCATCGGCAAACAGCCCAGAAAACCGATAGTTCTTCGGATTAGGACGAAGTAGGAGGACGCGATGAGTCGCCATCCAGATTACCCCAACGAAGAACTGGGACAAGATATTGAGGATACCTTAGCAAAAATAAAAGAGGTCCAACTAAAAATAGTCCGGCGATTGCTTAGGGATTTTAAAGCTGACCATTCAAGAAAATGGCTTCAGTCAAACGAGGGATTTGAATTGATAATGAACGACAAACCCCTCATAAAAATAATCCTTCTCCCCCATGCTTATGTTAGCAGAACCGAGATAGACCGGGTTTGCCTGATAATAAAACACAATAATGAAAGCATAGAGATAACGGAACCTACCCGAATAGGCTGGCTAAGAAAATTGGTAAGATATGAAAAAAAAGATTGTGCGCTTGGAGAAGCCCTACGAGAACTCTCGGAAGAAGTTTCTAAAGAAGCAAGCAAACGGCCAAGCGAAGAAAATGAACTAAAAATGCTGTCGGCTACTTATAATTTTTTATTGGAAACGGATCCATACCCTACTGTTGATTTTATACCTCAGGAAGAAAATGAAGAATAATAAAAAGCGCCCATAAGACGCTTTCCCCCGCACCTATTCAGGGCGGGTTTTTTCTTGAATTTTTTTGTTAGCCGACTCTATCAATGCCAGCGCTTCATCAGTAAGCCCATATCTTAATTGAAAATCCATATCTTTTTTTCCGATTCTGTCATCCCCATAAACCCAGAATAAAGTTATAGGTACTTCGTTTTCAATTACGGCATCCAGAATTTTTTCTAAATGATTTAAACTCTCGGCAGATGTATAGCTCATGTCTCTAGGTTTTTTAAAGCCATCCGGACCAACTTCTCCTATTATTAAAGGCTTCCCCATCCCGAATGCGACATTCTTATAGAATTTTATGTTACCATCATCCGCAGATTCGTAGTGATGGACACTTACGGCATCCAGTCCGTAGTGTGTAATCCTTATGTGATCTTCCCTTTGATCCGGTGAATCACGGCCCCAATCCGGAGGATTACCGTTAGCGAATGCCTCAAGGAGATGCATGGCATTTTCTCTACCGCTTGAATGACCGCTGACAACCATATGATTCGGGTCTATTTTTCTGACATCATTGGCAACCCTGATGGAAAATATGGCGAGGTCAAATGCGGAAATATTATTTCTTTTATCTCTGACTATGACGCCCGGCGCCAAGCTGTCGGCGCTGCAAAGTCTTCGGCCATTTTCATCATATAAACACTCTGCTCCGTCTCTAACCTGAAAAACTCCATCCGGGGCCTGTTGATTTGTAAAAAGGTCCCACTCATTGCCTGGAACTTCCCAGGCCGCGACAGTTTTCCTGTTCTTATATCTTCTCGCGACCTCACCTACAAATTCAATATATTTTTTGTATCCGACAGACTCAGGATTCACAAGCCCCTCGTAAAGCGAATGTCCGCCGAAATCAGCAAGCGTCTCTATGTTCCATACCGGAGAAAAGATAATTTTGATATTATACTCATCCAAATCATCCAGCATCTCATCAAAAATCTTAAAAAAATTATCTCTTTTTTGTTTTTCAACATTTTTATCCTTATCAAAGAATACCTCGTTATACCAAGCAGAATAAAAAGGTCCCATTATTCTTATAAGCTTGAATTTTCTTTCCCCCAGCTCTTTTATCTTTTTTTTGGCGTTAGGCTTGCTTCCTCTTTGATGCTCCCAGCCTATGTCCAGATATTCAAAGAGCAGAAAGGGCACATTAAAAGAAATCTGCCTGTATTCTTTCCCGTTAAGACACAGCTTCGTGCCATGGGCGTGCAAAAAATCTTTCGAGTGCTTGCCGTTATTGTTTTTGTCATTTCCAAAAGATATGTTCTGACAAAATACAAAACAAAGTGCCAAAAATACAGAACATAACGGTCGGGAATTAAATCTCTTCTGTGAACTATTCATCTGATCCTCCTTCTGGCGTCGTCCGCCTTTTTCAATTTATAGAATCTGGATATATCCCAAAATGCCGGCTTTGGCTTCAAGTTTTTTCCATAAGGCATCAGTCCGAGGTGGCTCTGCCAGGCAAAATCCGGGTCATCTTTTGTTTTATTAAAAGGAGGTCCGGACCAAAAATCAGGCGCATCATATAACGTCCAATATGCCATCTTGTTTATGCCGAAACTGTTAAAAGCACGCAACGTTCTTAACAGCCAGCTCCTGTGCCCGTTCAAGTCGTAGGAGGGACTAAAGGAATCTCCCACGCCAAAAATATTATTGCCATATGGAGGATTGGCCAAAGAACTTGATGCGCCAAACTCCACCACAAATATTTTTTTCGGATCCAGAGAAATGCCTTCTCTAACCAAAGGACCGCTGGTCAAATCCTTAAGGGCATACTTCAGGTCTACATCATTATGATTGTAAAGCTGAAGCATAAAAACATCCGGTTCTCTCAAGCCCATATCAGTCAGAACCTTTGCCTGACGCTGTAATTCAAATGTATTCCAGATATATCTCGTCCTGATTCCAAACTTAAAAGGAATAACTTTTATGGCAAGATTAATACCCAGCAGGGCAGGATTTTTAGGCCTAAGTGAGCTTATTAACCGGTCAAATTTACTGTAACCGCTTTTAAAAAAAGCATTCCAGCCATTCTCTTCTCCGCCCGCCAGAGGTGCCGGAGAAAATCCATAAATAAACCCCCACAAAACAATATTCTCATGCCTGGACAATTCTTTTATAAATATACTAGCCCAATCATAATAATCTTCTCCGAGTTTCACGGCCTCTTCTTTTGTTATTCCGGACTGTAGCTTGTCTATAACGGTTTTATTGGCAAAATGGACTCCTACCTTAAAACCATATTTATCCGCCAGCACAACAAATTCATTTAAAGCATTCCATTGGTCATTATCTGAATCTCTGGGATCAGATCCCAGAGATTTAAAACCTCTTTGGAACCATGCTTCTTCCCAAATATACAAATGCAAAAAATCAAATCCGCATAAAGAAAGCATGGCTAAATCATTCTCAACTATCTGATACACAAGCTTACCGGTTTGCCGGTCCAAAGTGTACCAATCATAAAACATATTGTAGAACTGGTGATTTTGAGGAAAATAGTTTATCCCGTACCATGATTCATCTATATTTGCCGAATAACCCGGCACAGAAAAAAACATGAGGGTGAACAACAGTGTGAACAGAGCCAAAAACAGTGACGGCTTATAAGATATTCTCATCATTTTTATCTCCTAATTTTAAATGAGCCGGCGCCTTGCTAACTATCTCTCTGTATGATAAAAAAGCATATAGCAGTAAAGAAAGCAAGGAGAAAAAATGGAAACAAGGCGTGAGTTTATTGCTAAAGCAAGCGCAATTGGTTATTTAACAACTAACTTATTCACAGGAAAAGTTCGCGGAGCAAATGACAGACTATCATTCGGCCACATCGGTCTTGGCCAGCAAGGCCAAGGCCTTATGTCTGCATGCCTAAATGGGCCCAGACGGGAGGTAAAAGCTATTTGCGACCCGTTTAAGCCTGTTCTTGAAATGGCAGAATCTAAAATAAAAAAGGCCGAAAGAGGCGGAGTCAAAAAATATAAAGACTACAGAGAGCTCCTGGAAAGAAAAGATATTGATGCCGTCGTCATTGCCACGCCGGACCACTGGCATGCCATTATAACGGTTAATGCCTGCAAAGCCGGCAAAGATGTCTATGTTGAAAAACCCGTTTCAAACAGAATCAACGAAGGGTACGCAATGGTTAAGGCGGCCCGAAAATATAACAAAGTGGTTCAGGTAGGAACCCAGCAACGTTCAATGAGGGTTTTCCAAAATGCTGTTGCCATTGTTCAGTCAGGTGTTCTTGGAGAGATATATCGCGTCAAAGCCGGTATTTACGGCGATGGTTCAATAGGCCATCCTCCTGACATTCTCATACCGAAAACTCTTGATTGGGACCAATGGCTTGGCCCGTCACCCATGCATAAATTCAATGAGAATAGGTTCGGATATGAATTAATGGCCAATGGCTATCCGAAGCTAACCGAAAAGGGCGGTTTTACCCGCTGGGGAACATGGCGTTATTTCAAAGACCACGGCGGAGGAAAGGTAACAGACTGGGGAGTGCACCTCCTTGACGTAGTCCTTTGGGCAATGAACGAGAGGGGACCCATTTGGGCGGATACTGAATTTGCAAAATATATTATCGGCGATAACCGCGAATTCCCGAACGACATAAGGATAAAATATGGATTCCCTAATTTTTTCTGCGTATTTGAAAGTATGACCGAAAACAAAGGTGACTGGAGCAAAACTAAAGACGGCCGTGACAGGTCCCATGGCATAGAATTCCTGGGAACCAAAGGAAAGCTGTTCGTAAACAGAGATTATTACGAAACTGACTTATATTCTTACAAAGACGCGCCGCCCGACAGAATTTTTGTCGGCAATTATGACGACGAGTACGATTCAAAAAAAGTACCCGCTCAAGCATTACGTACGCAATTACCACCGGACAAAGAAAGCCATTTTGATAATTTTGAAAATTGCATAAGAACCCGCTCGCTCCCTGTCAGCGATATTGAAGTTGGCAATAATTCAACAGTCATGTGTCATCTGGGTAATCTATCCAATAAAGTTGGCAGAATTTTTTGGGACCACGAAAAAAGAGAAGTCTATCCCGCTGTATTGCCGGAATTAATAAATCCCCAGGAAAGATTCCCCTGGAAATTAAAGGTTTAAAAAATCCCCCCGCCTAGGCGGGGGTTTTTAATTTATGGGGCCAAAGTAATTCGGCCCGACTCTCATACCATTAGTTATGGAATCCGGAAAAACAAAATTTATTGCCATCCCAATCAGGAAATGCGCCAATATCAAAAAGGGCAAATTCCTATATTTAAGGAAGTTTTCGGCACTGAGATAACCGGCCGGCAAACAAACCAGCATCAAGAACCAGTTAGGTGCATGAAAAATAGCGAATATTATACCCGTTGCGATGGGGATATTTTTATTTTTCGCATCTCCAAAAAAGTCAGCCAGCATGTTCACAAAATAACTACTTAAAATATATTGCTGGAAAGAGGCAAAGCCAATATAGAAAATCAATTTATATACCAGATTAAAACCAAACTCAATATGTCGGAAACTATTGCCGAATAGCAAAGAAATCATGCCAAGATATAGAATGCCGCCAAAAATACCGGCAAAAGCCTGTTCGCCATTTTCAACAAAACATTTCTTGAATCCACCCGGAGGCCTAAAGCCGGCTTCAGCCAAAGTATGCCTTCGCACCACAAACTGTATCACGGCCATGCCAATAACTATAGTACCGAAAGTTCGGGGGCTTCTATCAAACCAGACGCAGAATACGAGCAGAATCAATGCCGCCATGGTCCCGCAAATTGCCGTCGCAAAACCATATTGCTTCATGGCATGCCTCCTCCTGTCTTAGCAGATAATTTTTTAATTTCATCAAAGATTCTCTCACCTATCTCGTCATTAACAGCAAAATGCCTCTCATATTCGTGTATTTTTTCTTTATACCTGTTTTTTGGCAAAATATAACCCAGCTCATCATTAGCCAATCCCAATATGGCAACATATTTCCTGGGAAAAAGCTTTCTTATTTTTAAGCTTATTTCCGGCGACAGCTCACCCGGAACAGCTACCAAAATCACATGCCGTCCCAGCTGAGTCACGGAAGTCTCAACGACCAATCGGTCCCCTTCTAACTTTTGGGGCATCAGATTGCGGCTAACTCTGTCTCTGAATAAATCATTATCCAGCTTTATCTTAAAAGTACCGGAATAAAAACGAATCGGCGACAAATCAGTATTCTGAAAAACAATCCGGCTCTCTCTGACGCGCTTTATAAACTCGTCGTTAAATAGAACCATGCTGGAGCTTTCATTTTGTCTTTTCGGCGTATCGGCTACCACCATGCCGCCCAGCGCTCCGTTGAAAAATAATGACCTTGAAACCTTGCCGTCCAGACCGCGAACAATAAGCTCCATTCTTTCACGCAAATCGCCAACAAAATCAGCGGATATCGTTTGAGTTTTTCTTAGAAACTCCGGATGGCATGCAAAATTAAACATAACAATAGGCTGGATTTTATCTCCATAAAATGTTGTCGCAAAATTTTCAAGAAGATTAGAAAACGGGTCGCCGGTATCATGATAAGCGCCCAGCGGAGAAGCATGGAGCATAAAAAAATTATTATCCACAAATTCCGGATGGCGGTCATTACGAATCAGGTCATGTATCCGCAACCTTGAAACATTAAACCGCGCATGGCGTTTCTGGGCATATGCCTCCCTTATCGCCTCCGCACCCCGTTCAACAACCAAATCAATATACCGAAGCATATCGGGCTCAATCCTGGCATCGCTATAGACACCGGTGGTATCCGGCGCAGAGTGAGTATGTGTTGAGGCGACAATAACTCTGCCAGACTTAGGGAATATATCTTTGACCTTTTCCCTTATACGCTCAACATCAACTCTAAACAAACCAAAGCAGTCACAAACCACCAGCGCTATCCTTTCTGCCTCATTGTCAATCACGATAGCTCTTATGCTCAAATTGCTCTGCATTGAAGAGGCCGGCTTATTATAAGGATTGCCGGGAAGATAAATCTTGGGCTCCGGAAATCCGGCTATATTCGGCGTTATATCCTTGATGGCATAACCTATTGTAACAATACCCTCTGCCCTGATTTCAAAAATTAAAAAATTAGCCGAAAAAAGCAGTGCTAACCATACCAAAATAACTCCTGCCCATCTTAACTTGGACATTTTATTCTCCTTATAACTTTTTTAAAAAACTATTTTTTTAAATATTAACACGGCCAAAATATGATATTCCGTTTACAAAACATATTTTCTGTGTTAACCGTTATTAGAGTTGTTTAAAAAGAGGTCCAAATGTACCTGCTTGAGCTGGATTATCTGATAACCGCCCTGGTCATGCTGGTGATGCTATCCTCTTTGCTGAAAGAAAAAATTAGGCAATATTTTCGGGAAGTACTTCATCAAAAACCCCGGCAAATTTTTCTTGTACCTATTTTTTTCATAATACTCAATCAATGGCACGCCGGCATAAGAAATTTACCGACCGAAAACGGCATAGCATACGCCCTATATCTGCTCATACCTGTTTTTCTGATATTTATGGCCGACCCCAAAAAAGACAGCTTGCAAATAGCTGACGCACTGATTATCCTGTTGCTGTGGCTTCCGTTTGATTTAAGATATTTACAGGGAGCCTGGGAAAAATTAAATTATCAGTTCTTAAGCGTATCAGCATCAATACTCGGAATAACTCTGTTTTGCTGTTTCAGGCGGCTGGATGATGTAAAGTTCAACCTCAATATCTCCAAAAAAGATATTTTATTTCTGGCAAGCTCATTTATACTGATGGCCTCGGTGCTGATACCTATCGGTATATTTCTGGATTTCTTGGGCTGGAATCCTAATTACCACCTTATCAAAATATTACCGGTTGCGTTTGCAATAAGTTTTATCACGACAGCTCTGCCGGAAGAACTTTTATTCCGGGGGTTTTTACAGAACCTTCTTGGTAAAACTCTTAAAAACAACTGGAATGCGGTATTTTTAACAGCCCTGATTTTCGGCTCCGCGCACCTGGATAATATCACCGGAAATTACGGACCCCCTAACTGGCGCTATTTTATAATGGCATCAATTGCCGGCATGGGATATGGCATCGCCTTTCTTAGGTCAAAAAGCATCATAGTCCCGGCCGCCTTGCACGCCCTCGTTGATGTTGTCTGGGGAGCGTTTTTGGTAAAAGCATAATCTACCAACTACTAATTATACCAATAAAAAAACCTCGCTTAGACGGGGTTTTGTTATCTACCAGCCACTAACTAATACACTAATCATTTCGCCTGCCTCTTGTTCCTTATAAGTATATTAGTGACTTTATTCGTAATTAGTAGACTATGAAATTTACAACGCGAGAAGATTTTTATATTAGAGTATTTATAACAGCAAATAACACGTAGACCAGGATTAAAATAAGGCCCTCTTTTTTAGTTATCGCAATTTTTTCTCCTTTTAATAAATATTTTAAAAGGGCAAACGAAGCCAGAATAAAAAAGGCATAAAAATAAAATCTGGGGTTGATGTTGAGATGAACGGGCGAGATAAGAGCGGCAATACCCAGGACCAAGCTTGAATTGACGGCCACAGAACCGAAAGCATTGCCCACGGTCATCTCGTCATGTTTAAGCATTACCGAACGTATCCCGAAAACCAATTCGGGTACGGTTGTGCCCATGGCAACTATTAAAATACCGAAAGATACCAGCCCCAAATGTAAGGTTTCCGCCATAGACCGGGATGCGCTTATTATCAAAAAGGATGCCGCAAGAAGAAGTACTATCGCTCCCAAAAAAACAAAAACCTGTTTTATAACATCTGTATCATAAGGAATATAAAGGGGCATTCCCTTTTTTATCCTATATGAAACTTCTTCTTTTTCTGTCGGCTGACTCATACTGCCCGACAATTTAAAACGAGTTTTTTCAAATTTATGCTCCCGCCCTACCATTCTTGAAAGATAGAAAAAATAAACTGCTATCAAAAGAACGCCGTCTAGCCAATCAAGCCTGCCGTCAAAAGAAAGTAGGAACGGCAGAATTATTATAACAACCATGGGAGACGTATTATTCTTAATGGTAGGGCTTGCCTCTATGCCTCCGGCGAATATAGCTATCAGGCCTATCAATAAAGTAATGTTCAAAATATTAGCGCCTAATACATTGCCGAAAGATAGCTCGCCTATTCCGCCTATGCTTGAGCTTATGGCTAAAAATATTTCAGGCACTGAAGTTGCGATACCCATTATTATAAACGCCACTGCGTACTCGGACATCTGGAGAAAGACGGCCATTTTAGTCAATGAAGATATTAAAATCCTGCTGGCCCATATCAACATTAGAAATGCTCCTATAAAAATTGCAATTTGAGAAATTATCATTTAGTTTCTCTTTCGTTTTCTAAAAAAATAATAAATAATACCGCCCACAGCAATAACCGCGAGAGTGCCGAACAAAATATGCTCTTCAAATCTTGAAATATTATCGGCATAAACCTGATAAAATTCACCGACTTGCCAGCCTAGAACGCCCAGTATAAGAGCCCTGACAAACGCCCCGGCAAAGGTTATGGTAATAAAATTATAAAAAGGATAACGCACCACACCGCAAAAACCTGAAATAGCAACACCGGGTATAATCGGCAGAACCCGCAAAATAAAAATAGTTATCTCGTCCCCCTTGCCTTTAATTATCTTCTTCTCAACTTTTTCTACGTCAGACCACTCAAGGCCGAGCCATTTTTTGTTTTTTTCAATAACGGGCTTCCCGCCAAAATAACCTATAACATAAACCAAAGAGGAGCCGATGCCGATGCCTACGGCAACAGGCAATGCGATTACTAAAACAGACCTAATAATAACAGCCGCCAGAGAAGCATCCGGCGATAAAAGAAAAAATCCGGCAGCAAGAGGCACAATCGGCGAAGGAATGGGTGCAATTACTTCTTCCATTATAGTCGCGAAGAAAACGCCCCAGGCGCCATATTGAAAAATTATTGACTGAATGTAAGATATTAAACTTTCTATCATAAAAACTTAATTAAATAATATCAGATAACTGGCTATAAAAAAACCAGGAAGTGAATTTTTGAATTGCCTTTCGGCTTTTGTCTGCCTCCGCCGTTTGGCGGAGGCAGACTTTTCAAAAATCTACTTCCTGGAAATGCCCCCAAGATGGGGGCTAGGCTTGTTTTACTGATTTAAAATCCAGAAGCTTCATAGTCGGGCAGATTGCACCGGACCTCTCTTTTATTCTGAATCTCAAATTATTAAAATGCTCAATATTAACAACCTTCTTTCCTGAAATTTCCCGGGCATCAACTAATTTATTGCCGGCATAAAAATCTTTACTTAGCACCTTGGCACATCCCGGACACCAAGATATTAATTTCCCGCCAAGTATCCCATATCTGATTCTTTCTCCGCAATCATGGAGACAATTGTCTGCGATGAACAGAACGGCAGGCCCGGAGTCTCGTATGTTCATATGCTCCGCGGTTGTTATTATCTGTCTTTCGCTAAGCATAAGGATTCTCCTTTTAAGCAAAATATAAATGTACATTCCAAAAATGTCAACCGCTAAAACCGATTACCGATTACTGATTACTAGTTACAAATTCGGATTGCGTCCCCACAGAAATCCCATGCCTTGCCGAAAACCCGGAAGCGACTTCCAGGACATATCTTGCCGGTTCTTTCGACACAAATGTATTCGGATAAGTTTCGGGCAGAACGTTGTCGGCGATATAAACTACCCTCCAGTCTTTATCCAGCCAGATAATATCTATCGGGAACTTCATATCTTTCATCCAAAAGTAATAAAAATCATCCGTATCATAAACAAAGAGCAACCCGTCTTCTTCACTAATACCCTCCCGCCCGGACAATCCCCTGGTTTTCTCTTCTGCAGTTTTAGCCAGCTCTATTCTGACTGTCGTATCTCCAATAAGCAAAAAATCCGCCTCATCAATATGAGCCGGTTTGGTAAAAACAAAATAACCGACAACAATAATTAACAGGAGTATGCCGATTCCCACTATTTTAATCATGGCTTTGGTTCTTCTTTCTGCCACCTGAATTTATCCCCTAACTGTTTCTCAAATCTCTGAATTTTTTCGTCCGGTATATTGTGGAGGCGTTCTTCCTTGCCCTTTTTGAGCAACTCCAAGCCCTGGCGTGCTTCTTCGGCATCCAGTCCTTTCTGTTGATGCCCTTCCTCGTTAATGCTTCCCTTAAAAATTTGCGAAACCTCGCCCTTCTCTCTACTATTCAGACCCGACTGGTTCATCATCTTATCAAAATTTCTTTCGTCAACCTTAGGCTTTGTTGTCCCAAAAATTGTATCAAATAATCCCATATTCTTATTATACCCAAAAAAACTTCAATCACCAAGATACAAGAAACAATAATCAACAAATAACAAGCCACAAATCACAAACAATGCCTAAATCCTAATGACCGAAATTCAAAATGTTTAGAATTTGGAATTTGTTATTTCTCGCTTAATACTTATTGCTTAATACTTAATACTCGATCCTACCCCGCCAAACACTTATTAAACTCCGCAACCTGATTGTTGTACTGTCCTATTAAAATTTTATATTGAGCAATAATGGAATTATATTGATTTACCAAAGAATTATACTCCTCCACCAGTTGATTATATTCTGGGTTTCGTTTGTTGGTTTGTTCTATTTTGGCTTTAAGGTCGGCTAATTTTACCTCAAGAGATTTTAACTGAACATCAAAAATATCTATTTGGGATTTAAGTGCCTGATCAGGTTCCGGGCAGGAAGACAAAGGCAAGCCGAAAGTCTGAACTGCAATCCAGGTCTGGCGCCCCTCAAAACTTCCCCTGACAACGGCAATGCCTATTTCAGTAAAACGATTGCTTAAAATATTCGCCCTGTGTCCCGGACTATCCATCCAGGCCTGAACCAGCTCTTTATCATCTGCAAAATTACCCAAAGCCAAGTTCTCGCCTATGGTTATATATTCATAACCAACACCGGATACCCAAAAATCGGGACCCTTGCCTGACGGCGAAACGTGTTCAAAATACTGGCCCTGAAGCATATCATTAGCCTTAAATAACGCCGCCTGACTTAAACTAGGATTTAATTTAAGAGAAGAAAGACTATTATTATTTCTATGAATATTAGTCCAGTTCAAAACACCGCCCTGGGTTAAGATTGATTGCTCTCTTTCTTCTTTGGCACGAAGAGGGGGCGGAGTTAAAATTTCCTTTTCTATCTCTTCTTTTATGCTTTCTATCAGTGACCGCTCCGCAACCGTCTTGGCTTCATTCAACTGTTTTGAGAAATCAAAGATTGACCGGTTAAACAAAAAAACCAGCATTGCAGCTAAAGCAACAATAACTATGATTCCGATTTTTTTCATAGTGAATTTCTACGGGCCTACATATCTGTTCGCTTCAGGCTTAATACCCAAAACCCCGCACCAGGCAGATGCCCGATACGGGGTTTTATATTTTTACTGGGGCATTCCACCCGACTCTCCACCTCCGGTATTCTCGGATTCAGGGGCAGGTGCCTCTGAAGCTGGCGTTTCAGCCGCCGGAGCCTCAGAAGCCGGTGCCTCGTCTGACGGGGCCGGTGCCTCCATCTTAGGAGCACTGCCATGCTGGCCATCATCACAATTGCACTGCTCAAATGGCATGCCCTTGTTAGAGCAACCTTCTGTCCCGCAAGCTCCGGCCTGATCACCACCACCGCCGCAGCCGCCTTTGCAAACATAATGTTCCATTTTAAATAACAACCCCCAATAATAGACATTCAAAAAAATTTAACTGCCTTCTTTATGGGAAGCTGTGGTTAATATTCAGAACCCTCAAATAAAAATAATGCCGGGTCCTTTTTAAAATATAACATGAAACAAATAAAATAAAAACCCGGAAGTGAATTTTTGAATTGCCTTTCGGCTTTTGTCTGCCTCCGCCATTTGGCGGAGGCAGACTTTTCAAAAATCTACTTCCTGGAAAATCGCCATGCGACGATGGAGAGCCATTCCACAAAAAAAGTGGTGCCCCCGCTGTTATGCGGGGGCATTGTTTTTGGTGACGGCAACTGTCTCAATGACTCGCCTATCCCTTCTGTGCGCTTTATCGCAATACAGGACGGCAAGTACAAGCGGGAGAAGCGACACAACTCCGATAATTTCCATCAGCCTATCCTCCTGTTATTAATTATAACAGAAAATAGGTATAAAGTCAATAGCTACCAATATTCTATCTTGTACACAGGTCGCTGAAATTAAGGCTCAAACCCTCTACTCTGTCGCAATTGACCGATTTTAATATCACGTGGACTATTTTTTTGACCTCCTGGACTGCCACCAAGGCTCCCTCAAATCCCGGGTCATTATGCAGATATGAATTTAGACCGACATGATTCTCTGCGGTATCCAAGGTAATCACCTCTTCAACCTCATAGCCAACAAAGTTCATACCATCGGATTTTATTTTATCCACAAGCCGTTCAATGTCAGAAACAATCATATAGGCCGCTCCCAACTGCTCAAACAGCACCCTGCGATGGTCTTCTTCAGGCCTGAGTCTTTTCTGCCAAATCAGTAAAACTTCCATCTTTATGCTCTCCCTGCCCTAAGAATTTAAAGTGCCTGTAAATTTTAACATAAAATATATTTTATGGCAATAGCAATCAAAAACCCCGCTTTAGCGGGGTTTTTGATTGCGTAATTATTTGATTTAATATAGCGCACCAATCCCAGCAATATCACCCGCATTTAAGTCTCTTTTCATAGTTTCACCAAAATAAGCAAACCTATACATTGTTTCTTCAGCACAGGAGTCACCTGGATGCCCGAGACCTAAGGCATGACCAAGTTCATGAGTGGCAATATTTTCAAAATCCATCTTGCCCACCTCACCCGTAGATGACCAATCATAGGCAGTATTAAAAACCATATCCCACTCCACTAACTCTCTTAGTTGAGGCGGACCAGAAAATATTCCCCAAACATAGGTTACGGCAATTACGCCCTGTTCAGAAATTTCATCAAAATAAACTTCGTTCACATTATCCAAGGGCGTTGACTGGTCATACTCAAGCGTATCTGAAGTCAAAACTCCGTCGCCAAAAACATTCGCCCCGGCGGCATCCTCCCACTTCCCTATGCTATTTGTTAGGGTATCAAAAACATAATCTGCATTAAGCCCCGAATTAGCCGAATTCACGACCCAACCCTCATTTTTATTCCACTTCGCACCATTAGCAAGAAATGCATAACAAGTAGAAGAAGCACCGCCACCTTTTTTGCCATTGCCTACGCCATTCGGCTTAGCATGGCCTTTTTTATAATCAATGATTGCAATACCCTCTACTATCTTGCCCGTGCCCGGGTCAAAAGCTTTACCCAAACTGACAATGGCCTGCGAATTATCGTTAGCCGGAAATTCCGCCGGAATGGCCAGTACCGGATTTAAAACAACGACAAGACCCGAAAGAATCAAAAGAGACAATAATTTATTTTTCATAAAAAAATTAGTTAAAATTTATAATGATTACGACCGAAATTTATTTTTTATATTAACAAAAAATAACCCACACCTAAAGTTAATAACTATTAAAACAAATAAAACAAGCTTCGTCAATTAGCCGGAACGGTATTGCCGGCCTTAATGACTCTGACGCCAAGAATAAACAATGTCGTGGTTATGCCGGCTGAAACCATGCAATATAGGCATATTGCATCCAAAACGAAGAGCTGTAGATAAACCAGGCCCAGAGTTACGGCAAATCCTGCCATTGCCAGAAATGAAGCGTAAAAAATAAGTTTCGGATTTTTGATATCAAGATACAAAAAAGACATTAAAAATATGGCCAGATAATATAACGCCCCTGGCAATGCTATCGGCACTCCGGCAACGACTGAATACTTGCTTGTAGTTACCACCTCGCACCCCTGAAGTATAGAACACGGCGGAGGCAAGCCCCTGTAATGCTCTACAGTCAGAAATGCCGCATCCAAAAAGCCGATAAGGCTTAGTACCAAAAAAGCGATAACAATGCCTTTTGAAATTTTAGACATTTATAAATTAATTTAATTTACTGCGGAGTAACAGATTCCGAAGGCACCGCTGTTTCAACACCGGCATCAGATAATGCACTGTCTAACAGCTTCTTAAACGCATCCAGGCTTTGCGGATTTACGATTTTTTTACCGTTTAAGAAAAATGATGGCGTGCCATTTACTCCTGAATTATTACCGCTCTTGAGGTCTGCTTCAATCTTGTCTTTAACCTGACTTGAATCAAGGTCGTCTTCAAATTTGTCTTTGTCTAAGCCCAACGATTCAGCATAACCCAGGAAGATACTCTTGGCGCCCCTTCCGTTTGACCAAACAGCCTGATTCTCAAATATCATATCGTGCATCTCCCAGAATTTTCCCTGCAAGCCGGCAGCTTCGGCGGCCTGCGAAGATATTTGGGCATTGGCATGAATGCTCCGCAACGGAAAGTGCCTCACTACAAAAGCTACCCTGTCACTATATTCCTTTTTAAGCTCCTGCACCAAGGGATCATAGGCAGCACAAGCCGGACACTGAAAATCAAGATATTCCAAAAGCACTACTTTTGCTTCCGGGTTGCCGTAAATATGGTCGCTGCTGTTCAACTGTTCCGACAAAATATTTCCGCCATCCTGTTGGGTTGGAGCTGAACCGCTAAACTTCACCAAAGCAAAAATGCCTCCTCCGATAACTAATACAACAACAAGCCAAGATATTATCCTTTTCATGGTCTTGCTTTTAGCCCTTTGGCCTTTTTCTTCTTGTCTCTCTTGTCGCTTTAATTCTCTGCGTTCTTTTTTAGTTAATTGCTCCGAATGATTGTTGTCTAAATTTTGTTCTTCCATATATCTTAAGAATACGCCGACGGCTTATGTTTTACGGTTTCGCTGCCCGTATCGTCATGAGGCGTCGTCATACGTCTTTTATTTTTAAAAACATCCCAGGCTTCGGAAAGCCTAAATAGCTGCCTTGCTATTTTGTCATAATTATCAAGTAGTGTAATACAAAGCCCTTCATCAATCTTATATATGTCCCTAGAGTGCTCAAGGCCAACAATAGTCTCATTGGCTTCTGCCATGGCATCGTCTAAGTATTTCTGAAAGCCAAATTTTTGATGTTTTTTAGCAAAGCCCTCAGCTATCAACCTTGGTACGGCCTTGGAAGAACGGGAGAGTTGATTTATAAGGTCATATTTTTCTGAATTAGGAAGTTTTGGTAGTATTTGCAATGCAACAATAATAGATACCTTGTAAGCATTTTGATATACATCCAAATCCTTAAAACTTTTAATTACTTTTTTATTATCCATTACAACGTATGCCCATGTTGACTTATATCTATACGGGCTGCGATGCCTTATAACGTATAACTATATCTTATTAATTTGTTTCTCCAGTTTATTAATACCGTCATAAAGAGTCAATAGCTGCCTTCTGGTTTTCCAATCGGCCCCAACAGCATCCGGTTCACCTAGAGACATCTGGCCCAGCAAAGAATTTTTAACCGCATCCATGCATTCTTTTAAAACATAGGCCGTGTATTCAAAATCAAAATCTCCATAATCTTCTCCATTGTCCAAAAACCATCTGTTGCAAAGCTGACGGTAAGTTTTGGCCGGCAATAAATTTGCATACCAGGCGAGGTCAAGGCCGTGATCACCATCGGCCCAATCCTGGCCCGCAAGCAACGCATCTTCTATTACATCAAAAGTGGAATCATGCCATGCCATTATTTTTTTATATAGCCTAAATTTCTCCGGCTCGGGCGGTTCTTTCATATTATCAACGTCCTTGAGATTCTCTATATCTATTCCTTTGCTGTCCGCATCGGCCTTTATCATCTTAAAAACTTCTTTAAAATTCCCGGAAACATCCTCCAGCGCCGCTTCCATACTGTCGGGGTCTTCACCCCGGTCAATATGAAGTTCGCGATTTTTATTGATTCTACCGCAAAATAAACAGGCATTTTTGCCGCATGTTATTCTTCTCCAGGTGCACTCCATCCAAACAGGAAAATCAACCCCGTTTATTTTAAGCATTGAGCCGGTCGCTCCAAAAACTACGGCTTTATTATTGGATTCGGATTTTAATCTTTTCGGAGAATTTTTTTTGTTTTTTATCTTGTCGGGCTGTGTAGCTTCCATTACTTTTAATATCGGGTTTTTTACTCTAAAAGTCAACGAATAAAGATGAAGACACAGGTATTTGCCAGAAAAAACAAGTCATGTTATATTCTTACTGGTTCATAAACAAAAGGAGAGCCAGAAATGAATAAAAAATACATCAATACTGATAAGGCCCCGACACCTGGAGCATATAGTCAGGCGGTAGCACTTATTTATCTGGATAGAATTGAGATCAAATTAGCAGGCCAAACCGGTAACATCCCGCCATCAGAGGACTCAGAAGAACCTGTCGTTGAAGGCGGAATCGGACCACAGACAACTCAAGCCCTCAACAACCTGCTTGCCATAGTAAGTGTATTAGGAGGAAGAGCGGATCATTTTGTAAAACTAGAGGTTCTCCTGAAAGACCCCTTAGCACCTGAGCTTCGCAAAAAGCAAAGAGAGGAATTTAATACGGCATATAGAGAATTCTTCCAAAATCACGATGTAGACAGATTACCGGCCCGAGTAATGTACTGGGTACCGGAAGTCCCTCTTGAGCATCCGGCAGAAGACACTCTGATTGAAATACACGGTGAAGCAATGTTATTTTAATAAGCAACAAAGACCATACTTATCCCGCCATGCCTATCCATCACAGGAAGGAGCGGGATTTTATTTAGCCTTTATATTTCACAAAAAGGTCGGCCCCGCCATGGCGGGG
>JAUYLN010000018.1 GCA_030698885.1 bacterium | reverse complement strand
GTTGAGCTCCCATGCACCGGCGCTCCATATTTTGCCATTCTGGGCTTGCTCGCCAAGGGCTCATACGCCGAGGCAGTACCGATGCTATTGCTTTACAACTTTATTTTCGTCCTGCCTTTGCTTGTAGTTATAGGCGTATCTTATTTTGGCACCGGCTCTGATGTCCTTGAAAAATGGCGACAGAAACATAAAGGACTTATGCGCTTAGTAATAGGCGGATTCCTGATTGCTCTTGGTATCTATATGCTATATTCACTGCCTCCAATATTTTAATATAGAGGTCAAAAGAAAATCCCCCGTCCACAGATGGGGGATTTTGTCATTTTAGGGAGCGCTCCCTGCTAAGTCAGGCATCGTTGGATTAGATGGGATACCTTTCTTTGTCCGTCAGTGAGCCATCCTTAAATAGCTCATCCCAAAGAATACAAATGGACTCGTCGTGCTCAATCTCGTGTTGATGACAGACACTGGCCGCCACGTACTTGTAGTGTTCCATGCGATCCAGTAAACTGACTTCCTCAAACGTGCCGTCCTCGAAAAATAGAGTCATTTTGGAATTTGATTCATTTCGACCGGCCTGTTTTTTATCACGAAAACTAGCCACAATCGCCTTACTGATTCCTTCAAAGGTTGGCGGGTACGGACCCCCGACGGCATGAACAGCTTTAACTCTTGTCATTTCCTCACTCCTTGAGTATTTTTAATTCTTTTCTTCTGGCACCGCCTGTTTTACGTCTAGATGCATACCACCCAAAGCAAAGTGCCGAAAATACCATCTTCTTAAAATCCGGAATCTTTTATTAGCCACACCTTCCTCCGAAAGATATTTTTAGAACTAGTTATATAATAACACAAGAATAGCAAATAAGTCAACACAACTAACCCAGAGTCGCTCTTTGGCATACTTCATAATTCATACTTCCTTATTCATTTGCTATAATATTACTGTGAAAAACATTTTGATACTCGGCGGAGGGTTTGGCGGAATAAAAGCCGCCTTAGAATTACACAAAAAAGTAGGCAGGCACGGTGATGTAAAAATCACATTGATAGACCGCGAAAATTACCAGACATTCACCCCTCTTTTATATGAGATTGCTTCAGCATATGGAATTACTCACCACGACCCCTATCATACGAAACTGCGCGGAACAGTATCAATTCCTTACGGCCACATTTTTAAAAATAAAAAAGTAAATTTAATCCAGGCAGAGATTTCAAAAATAGACATTCAAAACCATAAGGTCAGCACAAGAGGGGAGGAGGTGTTTGACTTTGATTATCTGGTAATTGCCCTGGGCTCGGAAGTATCCACTTTTGGCATTCCGGGTGTCAGTGAATATGCTTATAAATTCAAAACTACAAACCATGCTTTAATGATTTACGACAAAGTAGAGGAAATATATGAAGAAGGGGGCAAGGGAGTCAGGGAACTGCCTATAAAATTTGTTATAGGAGGCGCCGGCTTTGCCGGTATTGAAATAGCAGCCGAGCTTGCCATGTGTACAGCTCATGCCTCACATAAACACAAAGTTATATGGCCGGCCTGCACTTCTATTGTTCTGGCCGAAGCTGGACCCAAGATTTTGCCTATGGTATCTGACAATGAAAGGAAGACCATAGAAACAAGATTAAAAAATTTAGGCGTACTCTTAATGGAAAATACCGCTATTGAAGAAGTCGGCCCGGACTGGGTTAAGTTCAAAAGCGGAGATAGACTTAATACTGACATGACCGTCTGGACCGCCGGCGTCCAGGCCACAGAACTTATAACCTCTTCTCCCGAGCTGGAGCTAAACAGCAGACAGCGAATATTGGTAAACGAATTTCTCCAAGCCAACAGACACAATAACGTATTCGCCATAGGCGACAATATTGAATTTATAGATCCGGCAAACAACAAGCCGATTCCCCAAATGGCTTACTTAGCAGCTGATCAGGCAAGAGTTGTTGCGGATAATATTGTGCGACTCATGGCAGGGGAGCAAAACTTGGATAATAGAAATACCGTCTTAAAAAGATATAAGCCCTACTATGACCTCTGGGTGGCTCCCGTGGGCAGAAAGTATGCCTTTGCTCATATCGGTAAGTTTAAGCTCAAGGGGCTCATGGGATATCTGGCCAGGGAAGTGGTGGACCTAAAGTATTATTTGAGCATTTTACCACTATTTGATGCTTTGAGGTTATTTAAGAAAGAAGTGGAAATACTAGTCAGAAACTAATGTGCGGCAGGGAGCTGTGGATAACTTTCTTGACAATAGCACAACATATCGTATAATATGTCAAGTGTAGGGTAGGGGGTAGGTACTTAAACACATTCAATCTGCTGATCTCAGTATTTCACAATCTTCATTGTTCAACACATTACCCTATTATATCCTGCGTTTAAGGATATGCCCCTAACCAGCAACAAGGTTATAACTATATCTCTACTTTTAGTATTTTCTGCTTCTCTGGTTTTTAATTCTAATATCGTAAACGCGGCCAACGAGCCGTATTTTTTTTCGGAAGAAAAAAATTATTCAGAAAGACAGATTAATCCCTCAGCTATAGTCAGCGAGACACTCGGACGCATACAGGGCCTCCACAGCGTTTTATTTAACTCCGATAGGACCCTGGGCCTTGCCAATGGCCTTGAAGATGACCCCGGCTCAAATTTTGAGTTCTTTAATAGGGAAGACCTCGCCCCGGAAATTATATGGGGATTTTTAAAAGAGGCCCTGGTACTAGCAATAAACCTTTTTATAATAGTAATAAAGGTCACAGGGCAAGTACTTGGAGTCGTATTAGGCCTTTTAACAAGCTGACCGGAAATGTGCTTT
>JAUYLN010000014.1 GCA_030698885.1 bacterium | reverse complement strand
AAAATTAAAGACCGGGTTGATGTGGTTGAGCTGGTGGGCAGTTATTTGAAGCTCACTAAGGCCGGCGTTAACTATAAAGGAAGATGTCCTTTTCATAACGAGAAAACGCCCTCGTTTTTTGTTAACCCTGAACGTCAAATCTGGCATTGTTTTGGTTGTTCAAAAGGCGGAGACGTATTCGGTTTCGTAAAAGACATAGAGGGAGTTGAATTTCCGGAAGCATTAAGGATTTTAGCAAAACGAGCCGGTGTTGACCTTGAGCCGGCAAGTCCCGAGTACAAACAATTTCAAAGCGAGAAGACGCGGCTTTACGAAATATCAGAGTTGTCGGCTAAGTTTTTTGAAAAACAACTTTGGCAGTCAAATACAGGTAAAAAAGTTCTAGGATATTTAAAAGGCAGAGGGGCGTCCGATGATATAATTAAAAAATTTCGTTTAGGTTATGCGCCTGAAACCTGGGACGCCCTCGTCAACTTTTTAGTTAAGAGTGGCTACGGAGAGGGTGAGCTGGTTAATTCCGGCGTGGCAATTAAGAGAGAAACTACAAACTACAAACCACCTGCCTACGCCGAGGCTTCAGCAGGCAGGCAAGCTACAAACTGCTACGATAGATTTCGTAACCGTCTGATGTTCCCGGTCTGCGATTTGGCCGGACAGGTAGTAGGATTTAGCGGTAGGATATTTGATCAGCCTGTCCCGACGCCCCGCCAGCAGGCGGGGGCCGGGACCACGACTTCTGATTTTCCTCAAGTCCGAGTAGAACCTGACAAAAATCAGAACGTCGTGGCGAAGTACATAAACACTCCCCAAACTCCGATATACGATAAAAGCAAAATTTTATATGGGCTTGATAAGGCGAGAGTTGATATCAGGACTAAAAACCGCTGTTTGGCAGTTGAGGGAAATATGGATGTAGTCATGTCGCATCAGGCGGGGGTGACCAATGCTATCGCGACGTCGGGAACAGCTATGACCGCAGGCCATCTTAAAATAATTAAACGTTATACCGATAATCTTGATTTGTGTTTCGATGATGACGGTGCCGGCGAGATTGCTACTAAAAGGGGAGTGGATTTGGCTCTCGGCTACGGTTTTAATGTCGGCGTTGTTTCCATAAACGACCCCGGAGTTAAAGACCCTGCTGATTACGTAAAAAAATACGGTTCTAAGTGGGTAGAGCATTCCGGTTCTTCACGGCCCTTCATGGAGTTCTTCTTCCAAAAAGCGGCTGCCGGCATAGATGCGACTACGGCTTTAGGCAAAAAAATTATAACCCAAAAACTGCTTCCTATGATAAAGGCGATTGGCAGTAAGGTGGAGCAGGCTCATTGGATATCGGAGCTAGCCATGGAAGCTAAGACAGGAGAGGATATATTGTATGCAGAACTTGCCAATATCAGCGGACCTCAGGTTTTTGACGGGCAAGATGAAGAAGCTCCGCGTCCGAGCAACGGTTTATTCAAATTTAAAAAATATGAAGAAGGCATAGCCGAGATATTGTCCTTAAAGCCTGAGATGGCAGATGCTGTTGATTTGAATTTGGAATTATGGTCTAATGAGCTAAAGGCTGTATTATCCTCATTTAATATTCATGATAAAACTGTTAAGATAAAAAATACGGCTTCAAACACAGCTAGCAACAGCAAAAATAACTCTGAAATTCTAAGGTTCAGGGCAGGTGAAATATGGGCGGGCTTTGATGATGAGGCATTAAGACTTGAGCTGGTAAATCTCGTATGCAAGGCCAAGTTATGGGATGTTCAAGACAGGCTCGTCGCGCTAAGCTTTGATATTAAGGAGGCCGAAAAATCCGGGAATAAAGATAGGCTCAACCAGCTTATTATTAAATTTTCGGAACTTTCCAGTCAGCTCTCAAGCATTAAATAATGGGGCTGTCCAATTATATAATTAAAATTTAAATTATCCGCTCGTGTAGACTCTCCCGTGAGCGGTCTTTTTAGTCTTAAGATTTCATCATTATGCCCGGTAGTAGAAATCCCAAAAGGTTATAGCCGGGAATCTTCAATAAAGTAAGCATTAAAGTAATGCATGATCAAATTCCTAATTCCTTAATGGTTTAACAAACCTAAAAGGCAATTGGAATTTTCACTACCGGGTATGCCTAAAAAAAACAAAAAACAAAAAAATAAAAATAAGATGAAAAAGAAAATCAAAAAAGATCCAAAAAGAGGTAGGCCGGCTAAAAAGGGCGGCGTTAAGAAGATAAAAAAGGAGAGCCCTAAGTCTTCCATGCGTAAGCCATCGGGCGGAGGCAAGGTTGTAACTGAAGACAAGATGTTGAAGTTGATAGAACGCGGAAGGCACAGAGGTTTTGTTACAGAGTCAGAAATTATCCATACCTTTCCGGCTATAGAAAAAGATATTGAGGGCTTGGAAAGATTATATGAAAGGCTTGAAGCATCAAATATAAATATCATAGATACCGCAAAGGCCTTTAAAGAGGAAGCCACAAAAGAGTTTACGGAGAAAAGAGAACTTGAAAAGGAACTTGAAAAATCCGGCGGTTCAGATTCTGTCCAAATGTATCTTCGCGAGATAGGCAACTACCCGTTGCTTAAGCGTGAAGAAGAAGTTGAATTAGCAAAAAGAATACAGCATAACGACGAATCCGCCAGACAAAGGCTGATGCTTTCTAATTTGCGATTGGTGGTATCAATAGCCAAAAAATATGTCGGTCGTTCGGCAAATTTAACACTGCTTGACCTTATTCAGGAGGGAAATATCGGCTTATCGCGCGCCGTTGAAAAATTTGATTACAAAAAGGGTTATAAATTTTCAACCTATGCCACTTGGTGGATAAGGCAGGCTATTACCCGCGCTTTGGCTGATCAGGCCAGGACTATTAGGATTCCGGTTCATATGGTTGAAACCATAAATAAATATCAGCAGGTTGTGAGGCGTCTTGTTCAGGATCTGGGCCGTGAGCCGTTGCCCGAAGAGGTTGCGTCTGAAATGGGCATGGAAATAGATAAGATTCACCACATCATAAAAATTTCCCAGGATACCGTGTCTCTTGAGGCGCCGGTAGGGGAGGACGATGAGGACAGCTCATTAGCAGACTTTGTGGCGGATGAGGAGACTATATCTCCTGAAACTTCCGCCGGAAGAAGAATATTGCGCGACCACCTCGGTGAAATAATAGGAGATCTTACTCCACGGGAACAAAAAATTCTTGAAATGCGTTTTGGTCTGAAGGACGGCATTGGCCATACCCTTGAAGAGGTAGGCAAGGTTTTTGCCGTTACCCGTGAACGTATCAGACAGATTGAAGCCAAGGCTCTGGAAAAAATACGCCAGCATCACAAGATAGAGCATCTACGGGGATATTAAAAGCAATTTATCATCTTAACATTTTAGCCCCGATTTTCTTGTCGCTTGTGGCGACAAGAAAATCGGGGATCCTCAATTTGTTACCCATGCTTAGCATGGATAAATAGGGACAAAATAAAATCTGCCCCAACGGGCAGATTTACCCCACACTCATGCATGAGCGTGGGGTTATTCATAAGGAATAGCATGGCATATCCCACATCTTGCTTCATATAATTCCTTGTCGCCCACAATAATTACTTTTTTTTCTTTGCTCTTGCGGTAGGTGAATTTGGCCTCTCTTTGCTTACAGTGAAAGCAAACCGTTGTTTTCTTTTTAACATTTCCTGCCCAGGCCATGAGTTCCGGCATTATGCCAAAACCTCTTTGCTCAAAATCCATGTCCAGGCCGGCAACTGCTATGGTCAATTCCTCGGAGATTTTGCTTTTTCTAAGTTTATCAATAAGATCCAGCATCCAATAATCAAAAAATTCCGCCTCATCAATAGCCAACATGTGGGGCTGAAAAGTATTTATTAATTCTTCTGTTTCGTCTTTTTCGCTTGCGGGATACCACTGAATAAAACTGTATTTTCCGAGGTCTTTATCTTGCCTTACCATTTTGATGATATTTCTTTCCGGGCGATTATCTTTTCCGGGAACTATGAGCAAAATCCTTTTTACCGCATAGGAAAATTTTTTCATCCGCTCTATTAATTCCCAGCTTTTTTCAGTGAACATGGGTCCGGTAATGACCTCAATTTTAGCCATGGCCATCTCCTTTTTGAAATTACTGATGAAATTATACAAGTTAATTAAGGCCCAGATATAGTTGACGAAATCAATCTATGCGTTGATAATTAATAAATATTGATAATAAATTGTAATTTCGCCTTATTCTAAGCGTCTTATATGGTGTGGCCTCAAAATATGGAAGAAAAATTCGTCAAAATGTACGAAACTTATGCGGATGCCATATTCAGGCATTGTTATTTTAGCGTATTAAATAAAGAACAGGCCAAAGACCTGGCCCAGGAAACTTTTGTCAAAACCTGGCATTATATTGCCAAAGGCAATAAAATAGACAACGAAAAAGCTTTTTTATACAAGGTCGCTACAAATTTGATGATAAATTTGAGCCGTAAAAAGAAAGAATCATCACTGGAGGTTTTACAGGACAAAGGATTTGACCCCGGGTTTGACAATAGGGAGTCGCTTAATAATTTTCTGGCTGGTAAAAAGGCCCTGGAAGAGCTCGGTGAAATAGATGATAAATACAGCCAGGCCGTGGTAATGAGGTATATAGACGACCTTAGCCCCGAAGAGATAGCCAATATCACGGGGGAGAGCGCCAATACGGTATCGGTCCATATTCATAGGGGACTTAAAAAACTAAAAGAATTAATGGAATAAATAAGATGAGCAAATTAAATTTTGAAAAATTTGTAGAGGATTCAAAAAAGATAAAACTGGAAAAGTCTGAAAAAGACAGGATTTTACATTTCTTAAAAGCAGAAATGATGAACGAATCTGTAAGAGAAAAAGTTTCTCCCGGTCATATATTATGGTCGACGAAACTTTATCAATTTAAATTTAATTTTACAAAACCTATGCCAATAGCAATAATAATAGCTTTATTAATAACAGGCGGAACATCGTTCGCGGCCCAACAGTCATTGCCCGGCGATGTCTTATATCCTGTTAAGTTAGAGGTTAATGAGAATGTCCGTGGATGGCTGGCATTGTCTGATGAGGCCAAGGCTTCATTAGAAGCAAGGCTGGCCGAAGAAAGATTGAAGGAGGCCGAAAAATTAGCGGTTAAAAGCGAGCTGAATGCGGAAGTTAGGGCAAAAATAGAACAAAATTTTGAAAAGCATGCCGGCAGAGTTGAGGCACGAATAGATAAATTCGGTTCAAGCAATGCCCAGAAGGCTCTTGAGGTGAATTCAAATTTCCAGACTTCCCTGGATGCCCATGTCAAAATACTGAACAACATCGGGGTGTCGCTTGATGGGGAAGTAGAGAAAGAGCTGGACAAGCTGATATTAAAAGTCAGGTCTGAAAAAGAAAGCAGGAATAAAACCAGAGAAGGCCATGAGGCCAGCGTAAAAGCAGAAATCAGCCCGTTTGCCATGCAGGCCGCTGAAGGTAAGGCCAAAGCCGTGAACAACAAGATTCAGGAAGTTAAAAAATTTCTTAACGGCCTGAAAGAAAGATTCGGCGCGGATGTCGTAGTCGGGGCAGAAGCCAGATTAAAACTGGCGGAGGAGACATTAGCAGAGGGACAGGCCGAACTTGAGGCCGGCGTCTATGGCGAAGCTTTCGTATTGTTCCAGAAGGCACAGAATATTGCCCAAGAAGTAAAACTGCTTTTGAATGCAAAAGTAGAATTTGAAGAAGAGCCGGAAAATTCGCCTACACCGTCATCTTCAGTTTCTCCATCTTCATCACCGAGCGTTTCACCGACCGCAGAGCCAAGCACGGTAAATGGTTCGGTAGAGATAGATAGCGAAACAGAAGTTCAGCAAGATGACAATACTGAGTTGCGCTCAAAGAGCAGAATAAGAATAAATCTCGGTTTCTAAATTTAACAAAAAAACCGCCCCGTTTGACGGGGCGGTTTTTTTAAGGAGTTATTTTAAATATTATTCATTTTGTTTCTGAAATCTTTTTAGCTGCGCAACGTGGCCCTCTTTATGGCCGTAAGAAGCATAAACGATAAAATCATCAAGCGAATATTCTGAGCCATACCATGGGATGGCTCCGGCTTGGCGCAATAATTCAGGAGAGATCTTTTCAATGGTGGCGGCATTCTTTTTCTGAGTGTCATTATATTCTGCTAATATTTCCTGAATGGCAGTGTCTTTTCGTTTTGCAATTTCATTATCATTGAAGCTATCGCTACCTGCGCTCAGGGCCTCAATATACGGAGTAGGCGTGCCGGGATTCAACACATAATTTAAAGCATCCTCAAGTAGGTGCTCATAGGATGCTAAATGTGCCATTACGTCTTTAGCTGACCAGTTTGTCGTTACGCCGATTTTTAGCCAGTCTTCGCCACTGAGTTTTTCTATTGCATTCAGCACATGCAAGTGTCCGTATTTTATAATATCTTTTGCATTCATG
>JAUYLN010000011.1 GCA_030698885.1 bacterium | reverse complement strand
CGCCCAGGGCCAACCGGTGTTAGTGGGAACTGTCTCTATAGAAAAAAATGAAATACTGTCGGCAATGCTAAATAGGGAAGGCATTCCTCACCAGGTTTTGAATGCGAAAAATCATGAAAAAGAAGCTGAAATTATTGCTCAAGCCGGCAAATACGGAGCAGTAACAGTAGCCACAAACATGGCCGGGCGCGGCATAGACATAATGCTCGGCGGAGTACCGCCTTCAAAATCACAAACGGATACAGAATATGAAGGATGGGAAACAAATAATCAAAAAGTAAAAGACTTGGGCGGTCTTCATGTTATAGGCACTGAAAGGCATGACGCAAGACGCATAGACAATCAGTTGCGCGGACGTGCCGGAAGACAGGGCGATACGGGCTCATCCCAGTTTTTCATATCAACCGAAGATGAACTGGTCCGAATATTCGGAGGAGACCGCTTAAAAAATGTTTTGGAAACTCTTGGCGTACCGGATGATGAACCCATAGAAAACCGCCTGATATCGCGGGCCATAGAACAAGCCCAAAACAAAATAGAAGGACATAATTTTGACATGAGGAAATATGTTCTTGAATACGATGATGTGATGAACAGGCATAGAGAAACTATCTATGGCCTCCGTAGAAAAACCCTGGAATTGAATAACGTGGAAGAAACTATCTCCGGCTTTATATACGGGGAAATAGACAAGCTTGCCGAATTTCATGCTTCAAGCGATTCCGGAGAATGGGGCATAGAGGAAATAAACGAAAGCATAAAGGCAATGGTACCGATAGAAGAAGATGTCAGGCCAAAAATTGAAGAAATATCCAAAACATATAACATCGGACAATTAAAAGAATTTTTGTATGGTCTTGCCGATACCGCTTATGAGCAAAGAGAAAAACAGCTTGGCAAAGAAGCAATGCGTCATCTTGAAAAGCTCGTCCTGCTTAGAGTAATAGATGAACTCTGGGTTGACCACCTGGAAACCATGGAACACCTTCGCGATTCCGTCAGGCTTCGTGCCTATGGCCAGCGCGACCCCTTAATTGAATATAAAGTAGAGGGACAAAGATTATTTAATGAGCTTCAATCTGCCATAGGCTCTCAGGTTACCAATTTAATATTTAAAGTTTCTCTAGTTCAGGCACCGATACAAAAGCAAATGGAAGAAGGCCGGGCTAAAGAAATTACAAATGACAAATCACAAATAACAAATCAAACCCAAAATCCAAATGACCAAAAAGTTAGAAATTCGTCATTAGGAATTAGAAATTCCGATTTTAGCTCTGCTAAAATCGGACGCAACGACCCCTGCCCATGTGGAGCGATTAGTCCGGCAACGGGCCAAGTTTATAAATGGAAAAAATGTGGAATGATAAATGCCCCCCATCATAAAAAATAAAAAAACAAAAATAGTAGTTACGGGTGGAGCCGGATTTATAGGCTCTAACTTAGTTGATGCCCTCATAAGAGAGGGTTTTAACGTCCATGTTATTGATAATCTATCAGGAGGAAAAAGAGAAAACGTAAATAAAAAAGTTAAGCTACATGTGACCGACATTACCGACCTGAATAAAATTCAACCTATAATCAATGGTGCCGAGTATGTGTTTCATCTTGCGGCACTCCCTCGGGTCCAATTCTCAATTGAACATCCGCTAGAGGCTGACGAAACGAATGTAAAAGGAACGTTAAATGTTTTGGTCGCATCCCAAGAGGCTAAAGTAAGAAGAGTAATTTATTCTGCCTCAAGCTCTGCGTATGGAGATCAAAAAAGTCTTCCGCTTAAAGAATCTATGCCTGCCTACCCAAAAAGTCCTTACGGACTCCAGAAATATATAGGAGAGTTATATTGTCATCTATGGTACTCGGTATATAGTCTGCCAACGGTATCTCTGCGATATTTTAATGTATACGGACCCAGACAAAATGATAGCGGAGCCTATGCTCTGGTTATAGCTAAATTTTTAAAACAATGCTCCTTGAATAAACCGATGACAATTACAGGGGACGGGAAACAAACCCGGGATTTTACCAGCGTTCATGATGTCGTAAGGGCTAATCTTCTTGCGATGAAAAGTAACAAAGTCGGTCATGGAGAAATTATAAATATAGGAACCGGGAAAAATCGGTCCATTAACTACATCGCAAAACTTATCGGCGGTCCTATAGAATATACCCTGGCGAGATTTGAGCCCAGAAACACTCTGGCAGATAATTCTCTGGCAAGAAGGCTGCTAGGCTGGAGACCACAGGTTTCCATTGATGCCGGGATAGATGAGCTCAAAAACTGTCCCTGCCCATGTGGGTCCGAGAAAAAATATAAGCGATGTCACGGCGCGTGACGGAGTACTGAGGCCAGTGACTAAACGAGAGTGAAGAAATACTGAGATCAGAAGAGCGAATGTGCAGGCTGAACACGAGATGTCACGGAAAATAGTTGGCGTCAATATTTATAATTCAAAAACAAAAATGTAATTTTATTACCATGCCAACCCCAGCTCATATTTTGCAAATGGGGTAACGGCGGCTCGCTTCGCCCACTGAAGGATGTGTCTATCCGACACACGCAAGCCGCAAAAAATTTTCAAATATTATTTAATATATCTTATCCTGCAGTATGCTATCGGCAAAATATGAGCGGGGTGCTCAATTTTGTAATCAATCGCTAGCACTCTTGAACAAAATTGGCAAAACAAACAAATCAATATCTCCATGAAGTAGCCATCACGGCCATAGTCATCAAGGATGGGCA
>JAUYLN010000001.1 GCA_030698885.1 bacterium | reverse complement strand
AACTCACTGCAAGCTATTATTTATCAGCAATTGTTTTTTATTGTGACTCCAACCCTTTAATTGCTTCTCTCTAGCTGCTGCCTGAAATTTATTGTTATATTCTTCTGAATATACAAGCCTTAGATCAGAAAACTTTTTTGTAAAAAATGATTCTCTATTTTTATGTTCTTGTAATCGGGATTTTAAATCAGTCGTTATGCCGACGTAAAAAGTTTTCTGATCACACAATAAAATATATGTAAACCATTTATTCATAATAGCTTGCACTGAGCTTGCCGAAGTGCTGTCGGGCTTGGACTCGAACCAAGATAAACGCCTTCAAAGGGCGCTGTCCTACCATTAGACGACCCGACAATATTATATATTCTGCCACAAAATCACTCTAACTTCAACTCAAAAGGTCGGCTAAATCAGTGATTTAGCCGACCTTTCTGATGTTTTAACTAGATTATGTCTTATAGCTCTTTTACCGAATACTTACTCAACTCAACATCCATGAAGTCCGTCCTGACACCGGCATATGCCTTGGCTTTGATCGGATTATTTTTGTCTGTTGCTTCTGCCACAAGCTCCCAGGTTCCGTTGCCATTCTTGTCCGCATAAACCTTTATATTCACGGAGCCATCGGTATTATCTTTCACTACGCTCCGCAACCCTACTTGCTGTCCTTCCGGAATAAGATTCGGGTTGCTGGTTCGGTTATAAGTTCCGCTGTATATTTTTTTGAGGGCCAGGGTTGCGTATGTTCCATTCTTCTTTTTCTTAATGACCACATTACCGTCAACTCTGATGCCGGTGTAATAGAGATTGTTTCCATCCTGATAACGGCTGAAGAACAATATTCCGTTATGCTCCGCCCGGTTCGGACTTGAACTTGTATTATACTTGTTTATCTTGAAGTAGCCTTCCTGGGTAAAATTCTGCCATTGGGATTTAGTTACTAAGCGGAAAATATTCTGGGGATGATAGCCGTTATCTGTATCAAGCGGATTAGCCTTAGCATAAGCCAGTCGCCACTTATCGTTGCTTGGCAAATCACCCTGAACGGTCTTGCCTATACCACCGGCAATATTGAAGTACGCGCCTGAATTAACCCACCAATTTGCATCAATACTTGCTGACATAGGCCAAGCTTCTTCAACTGTTCTGTTAGAACTTAGGCCGTAATAACTTAAACTACCGGCTGTAGGCGTTGGCGTGGGTGTCGGGGTAGGCGTAGGCGTGAGCGTAGGTGTGGGTGTAGTAGAAGGCGATGGAGTTACCGATAATGATACCAATGCGACCTCATCAATAATATAGTCGTCAAATTCAGCATCCATATAATCAGTCCAGATACCGGTTAAGCCGCCTGCGGTTATCGGACTGCCGCCGACACTGCCATCATCCACTGTCTGGCCGATAAGCTTCCAGTTTCCGGTTGCTCCCTCGTCAAGATAAAACTTAATATTTACCTTGTCACTCCCCTCATTGACTACCTCGCTTTTTAAAACAAGTTTTTTATTCTCCGGCAAAAGGCTTGGGTTTAAATTTTTATCATAAGTTCCTAAAAATATTTTTTCTGAACTTAATTCATAGTTAATACCATTAGCTTTTTTCTTAATAACCGCGTAGCCATCCATCCGTAATGTAGCATAATAGTAGCTATCTTCACCCTGATAACGGCTTATCAGAGATATACCATTCCAGCCGTGGCCATTATCCTGATTAACAATATTTTCATCTTTAACTGTTACGGTTACTTTCTGGTGGATATTATCCCAAGAACTTTTAGTAAATAACCTGAAAATATTCTGGGGATGATAGCCGTTATCGCTTATTTGGGGCGATGAAACGGCATAGGATAAACGCAAAGAGTCCTGGCTCGGGAGTCTTCCCTGCAATGTTTTTCCGGTGCCGCCGGAAATGGTAAGGGAACCTCCCGAGCGAAGCCACCAATAGGGGCTTGAGCTTTTACTAATACTGTCAGATTCTTGCAGGACACCATTGGAAGAGAAGTAGTAACGGAAGGAGGAACTGCTAGCAGCAACGGCAGGATAACTGCCTATTTTGGATTGTCCGGGAATCGTAAAATTTACAAGCAACGTCAAAACCATTGCCGCAACAGGAATACTTTTTAGAACTTTTCTAGCGTTAATTTTAATTATTGCTTTATCCTTTCCGGCCATTATTTTTAAATATATGAGCCCGATCAAATATAAGCATCGCTTAATTAATACCATATTAAGTTGTAGATAATATGTAGTTGTTTTTTTACAATATGAAGTTGTGACCCCGTCAAACGGGGCTCTGGCCACGAAAAAGTTATTTGAAGATAATATTAGATTACTTCATGAACTTTGACTTTCTTTTATCAACTAAATAACTCAACGGGGAGAATATAAGGATAGGATATTTAAAAAAATTAACAATAGATTTATGAAGTGAGTTACACACAGAAACTACAAAAACACCGCTGAATCAGCGGTGTTTTTGTAGTTTATCAAATCTTCATTTAGGAGAGCATTTTAAGAAAATATCTACTTTATGCGATTTACTCCCTCGCTAACGGTTACCACGTCAGCATTTCTGACTAATAAATAATCCATAGTCTTCTTGAAAATATCCGGAGTAGTACTGTAATCGGTTTTGCTGTCATCAATCCTATGAAAAACCAGTATCAGCCAGGTTTTTTGGGTAAAATTAAGATCTACCCAATTCTTTATCATGTCGTATGTCGTATCAAGCTCAACCGATTGCGTCTTGAGAACATATGTATCACTGTTCATATTATTAAAACCTGTATCACTGCTTCTGGCTCCGGTATATCCGGCCTGCCTGACCATATCTTTGACTGATTCAGAATAAGAGCCGAACGGGTATGCAAAAGTATTAACCGGGTTTATACCCATAGAGAGGAGGTCGCTCCTTGAACCTTCTATTTCTTTCTTGGCATTTTCCGGTGACGCCGCAACAAGATCTATGTGGGTTTGCGAATGAGCTGTAACTTCATGACCGGCACTTTGAATTGATAAAGTTTCTGTTTCATTAATATACGCCGGAAAATCAAATCGTCCGGTTATTATATAAAAGCTTCCTTTTAATCCTGCATTATTGATAATCGGCAAAGCATTTTGATAGGTTGTTTTCCAACCGTCATCAAAAGTCAAAGAGAATATCGGTCCGCCAACATTTTGAGTTTCTTTTTTAAGTAAATAATCATCAACACTTAGAGTTCCGTTTGAATTTATTAAATGAAAAATAGTTACCGATATAGCATTGGCCGGGGTAGTAAATGTATATTTTGCATTGGTCCAATCTGACGCCGGAGGTAATATAGCTATATCTTTATACAAAAACTGACCGGTGCTTAGCTTATATCTTACGGTTACATAACTTTTAACACTGGATTTATAAAAATCTGAAAAAATATAATTGATATTTGGCTGAATATTTACATCATTAAAATACCACTTGGCATCTCCGCTGACATATCCGGACATAGCCACCGTAACACCTCTTGAACCGTTGCGCCCATCGGATGGATACGTAAATACGGCATTGCCCGTCCCCCATTTGCCTGTCGCCCAGCCATCCGGCAATTTAGGATTTTGAGTAGCCGACTCAAAGCCGGGATTAGTTATCAGATTAGCCGGATCACCTCCATTATTAACCGCCTCAACCGGAGAAAGTTCATAATTGTCTACCTCAAGAAAGCCGACACTGTTTATTAGGTGGAACACGGACAGAGATACCGCATTATTGGGAACCACGAATCTTATCTGCCCGCTTGATTTCCAGGTTGATGACGGCCCCGGACCGGCTATGTCCCGATACATAAAAGACCCATCCGATAGCTTGAATCTTAATGTGATAAAACTGCTTGTGCTTGATCTGAAATCATCCTTAAACACGTACTCCTTGCCGCCGGTAACAGCTACGTCCCGGGTATACCATTTGGCGTCTCCACTTGTCCGACTGGTCAATGTTACGCGGGCCGCTTTGGCACCGGATGAACCCGCTACAGGATATTCAAACACAGCGCTATTAACACCCCACCTGCCTTGAAACCAATCCTTTGGAAGACCGGAAGAAGCATCTACCTCCTCCAGAGAAGGATTTGAAATTAAATTTCCCGCCGCGGAAACGCTTTGAGCATAAAAAAATAGCACCGCGAAGACCACAAAGCCCGTCAGAAACATAATGTTCCGGCGGGCTTTGCGGTCTTTTAAAAAATAATAATTATCTCTCGTCATCATTATCTTTAAACATTAAACAATACTTGATGATGCTGACATGAAATTGAAGTTTGAAATCTGCACTCCCAACTTCACTTGCAGTTCACCCTGCTTATCTATCTTTATGAAGTAAGATGACTTCAAAACCTCTCTCATAATTAATTCATCGTTCTCGCCCCAATTTATTTTAAATAAAGACAGTTTATTTAAAATAAATTGGGGTGGATCTGATATAAATCATTTGAATGGTAAAACAGCAACAATAAAAAGCCGGGCTAGGTTTGACCTTAACTACATGTCGGCAGACAAGGCCGGCGACAGGGAGGGGTTATATTATGCTTTTATGTTGATATTGGGAATAGCTATTTTGGGATTGTTACTGCTGGTCAAATCAGAAACTACAACAAGGTTCATAGCAGACCCTCTTCTGATAGGATACTCAATCTTTGTAACCTCTTTTCAATTATCCCGTCTTGTCAGTGCCATGTTTTATAAAAAGTCCTATGAATCTGTAATTGCCACGGCACAACAAAGCTCTCCAGGCCAGCTAAATCCGTCGCCATCCCTATTAAATTACTCCACCGGACCGATTCCCAGAAATAGCATTGAAGCAAAAAGGTTTGAACCGTATTTAAGTTTTGTCATACCCTGTAAAAATGAAGAAGGAGCCATTGAAAATACCATAACTCAATGTTTCGTGGCTGATTATCCAAAAAATAAAATAGAGGTAATAGTAATAAATGACGGCAGTACCGACAACACGGGGAAAATATTGGTAAATCTCAAAAAAAAGTTTCCCAAACTTATAGTCGTTGACTGGAAACAAAACAAAGGCAAAAGACACGGCATGGCAGAGGGATTCCAAAGGGCCCGCGGTGAAATAGTCATCCAGCTTGATAGCGACAGCCACATAATGCCGGAAACCGTGCGGGACTTTATTGAGCCCTTTAAAAATAAGGACATAGGCGCAGTATGCGCTCATGCTGACCCCGAAAATGCCAAGGAAAACTGGGTAACAAAAATGCAGGCGGCATACTACTTTATGTCTTTTAGAATTCTTAAGGCAGCGGAATCAAGCTATCTTACCGTATTCTGCTGTAGCGGCTGTTCATCTGCTTATAGAAAAAATATTGTTATGCCCATAATGAATACCTGGCTGAATGAAAAATTTCTTGGCCTGCCCGTAACCTGGGGAGACGACAGGGCCCTCACGAACTGGGTCTTAAAGCTTGGTCATAAAACCATATATACCGACAGAGGCAGGGCCGTAACAATTGTGCCAAATAATCTAAAACAATTTTTAAAACAGCAGGTTAGATGGAAAAAAGGATGGTTTGTGAATTCTCTATTCGCCAGCAAATTTATTATAAAGAGAGACCCCTTCGTGGCTTTTACCTATTTTCTTCCGCTGATAGCCGTAACAATAATAACGCCATTCATGGCAGTCAGATCGCTTCTCCTTATACCAGTTATCAATAACAATTTTGCTTTTGTTTTTTATTTCTCGGGTGTTTTACTTATGGCAGGACTCATAACTGTTTACTACCGAATGATTTCAAGGCAAAACCAATATTGGCCTTATTTACTTGTATGGGCAAGTATCAATACGGTGTTGCTGTCATTTTTACTTTTCTACGCATTAGCGACCATAAATAACCGCAAATGGGGCACGAGATAAAATAAGCTACTAATTACTAATTATATACGAATATACTAATCTATTTCTTTTTCCTCATTAGTACATTAGTGATTTCATTCGTAATTAGTAGATGAGCATGGCATACACCCAAAAAATAAAAATTTATTTTTCAATAATATTTATAATTCTGGTTTCGGCTATGATAGCCGGTATTTTTATGGTTAAAAGGTTTTATTTTGACACCACCCAATATTTAAAAACTGCGGCAATAGAAATTGAATACCAAAAATATATCGGTGAGGAGACAGAACCTGTAGCACTTAGCGTGATGCTATCGCCTTTCAGGGCACTTAAAAACACATGGGTAGTCCAGGGGAAGAATGGAAAAACCGGAGAAACAGCCACATCAGTTCCGGTCTTGATTTATCATGGCATACTCAAAGATGAGGATGCTTCCGGTTTCAACATTTCAATTGATAAATTCAAAGATCAAATGTTTGCCCTAAAGAAAGCCGGCTACGAGACAATCACATCAGAAACCCTTTACAAATACATGAAAGAGGGGCTGGAACTACCTGAAAAGTCTATCGTTATAACTTTTGATGATGGCCGTTTAGACAGTCTCTATAATGGAAACCCAACGCTCAAAGCCCTGGATTATCAGGCCATAATGTTT
>JAUYLN010000034.1 GCA_030698885.1 bacterium | reverse complement strand
TAACAATAAATTTCAGGCAGCAGCTAGAGAGAAGCAATTAAAGGGTTGGAGTCACAATAAAAAACAATTGCTGATAAATAATAGCTTGCAGTGAGTTCGGTGATTTATTGTAGGGCTTGGACGAGAAGTTTACCCTGAGTTTATCGAAGGGAGTCCAAGCTTGTACCGAACGAAGTTGAAGTGTCCGGCAGCATATCTATTTAATCCATGACTTTAAAAGATTTTTTTAAAAGAGAGAAGCACGTTGCCTTACATGCTCAATCAAGGCAATTTCGTATCCGTAAATATATAGTACTGTCGGTTATTGTCGGTGTGATATATTTTTTTTAAGGGCTGGGATGCTGTCGGATATTTATTGCTTTTTGGTGCTATTGCCGGCGTATGCCTGCATTTCTTTTTTCGCTGGAAAACACAAGGTTGGACAAAATCCTGGAGACTTTATAAGAAAATACCCCTAGATGGGGAATAGCTTTGTTCCAACTTCATTCCAGACAGGCAACTATCCTTCGCCAAGACTATCCGATGCTACTACGAAGCTATGGAATAGCGTAGTATAGCCTTGCATTGCTGTGTACAATACGCCACCCGGGTGGCGTATTCAGAAAAAAGACCCCGCATCTTATATAAATAAAATCCCGCCGAGCTTAGCTCGGCGGGATTTGAAATTAAGAGTGTGAATCTAATTGTATTTAATACTTTAGTGGTACACCAGTGGGCAAATCTGCGGGAGTTACTCCAAAACTAACCTGATAATCATGGCAGTTAAGACCGGCATCATGCAAATACCAATCAGTACCGCCATAGGGCCTTATGGCCGCAGGAGAGGATTCTTTATTAACAGAAGCGGCTTCAAAAAATACGCAAAGCTCATATGACCCCGTCGTCCCCGTCTGGCTATTTATTTTGTATGTGTATATCTTGCCAAGCTCATCAGGCGTTATTTGATTAACACCCCAGCCGAAAGTAGCGCTCCGGGCAAGCTCCTGGAAATCAACAGGCAAGCGTTTGTTCTGATGAGCGAATGATTCTATTGCTGACGATAGATTATAAACATTATTTATTCTGGCATTGTCTATTTTCTGAAGACGGGCCTGACCGGGCGTGGTGCCAACTACAAAGCCGGCAGAAACGGAACCGGCAACAAGTACAATTGCTATAGATATAACCGCTTTCAGCTTCCAGGATGAGACGGACTTCTTATATTGAATCATCTTCCTTTCCAGATAATAGAATTTGAAAATAACGCCGGCTATCACCAAAACCGATAACGCCTTAAATATGAACCTGTTGGTAAGCTCGCCTTCAAGGAAATTAAATATAATACTGATTAAGTCACCGATAATCACGAGAGCTGAAACCAGAAGTATAAAATAGGTAGTCCATTTGCTGACCTTGGACTCGGCCTTGTCGGCACCCGAGAATTTCTTAAGCCAGAGCCACATTGCCCAAAAGTATAAAGGAAAAGATACTATCAGGGCCGCTGTGGCATAATGGATTGATCTTGTATTGTCGTTGTAGTAGTAGCCGAACTCAAATACCGGATCTTGGATATACTGGTCAATGATACTAAAGAGCAGAGTACCAATGGATATGGCTATAATTATTAAAAGAATAAACGAGAAAAAGTTGATAAAAATATCAACCATACTATGAGATGACGGTCTTGGCGGTTCGGGCATGTCGTCGCCCGAAGGCGCAGGAGGCATAGGCAGTTCCTCCATGGCTTTACTTATATCTTTTTCATCCCAGCCGGCCTCTAAAAGCTTGGCCTTTATCTGCTCACGAGGCACATTTCGCCCGACCAATGAATCAATGTAATTTTTTAATTCTTTAGACATATTGTTTTTATTATAGCACAAAAACTACGTAATGCTAATATTCGCTCCCTTATGCTCATTTACTAAGTCAAAATTTATTAGCTTAGCATCCTACTGAGATGGGCGAAGTCATGTAAGCTTTGCGGTCTCATATCCAGGAAAAATTGATTTTTATAGTAGTAGCTTTCTAGCAATTAATGGCTGTTAAGGCCATGACGCGAGATTCCCCAGTCGATAGAAACTTGAGTTTATTTCTTCTTTAAACAACAAAACTCCCTTAAGGGAATTTTGTTGTTTAAGCTTATTTTAGGCTTAGGGCGTCGGGGTGGGTGAAGTAATGGTTGGGAATTCAAAGTAACCGGCACAATGTATCCATTGGCTTTGGAGGAAACCCGAGGTACAGCTATTGGTGGTTGTATTGAATACACCAGTCGCAAAGACACCCGAGTCAGTTGTGTGGAAGGTTCTATTATTAAGGACAAGTCGAGTAACTTTAAGATTACGATCAGCTCCTCCTACTGATGGATCATAACCATCGTTGGTGAATATGACGCGTAGGTTATTGCTGTTAATGTTGGCCGAAGTGTTGACTTGATATGTTTGCAAGTTGTCAGTAATCTGCCACGTACCCAAAACTGTTGAGCCAAGGTTTAGGGTTACGATAGGATAAACTCCGTTCAATGAAGTTCCTGAAGCTTCAAAACTGATTGTATGTGAACTCGGCGTAGGCGTCGGGGTTACAGAGGGTGTCGGGGTAGGTGAAGAATTACCTCTGATATTTTTACATTCATTTTTTGCCATTTTAAAGTCGAAATTTGCTTCCTTTCTGGCATTTTTATAATCAATCCAATCGGCCTTTGTTCTGCTCGAGGCGAGAAGGTTTTGCCTTGCTATGTCAAGCGCTACATGACGATCGGCATTTGCCTTAACCTGGCAAGCAGCTCTGGCATTTCTGGCATTTATATTTTTCGAATCATTAATAGAAGTGGCACTTACCGACAAAAGAGTAACAAATAATCCTAGAACAATTAATATTGGCAGTGATTTTTTTATCATTTTATTATATTTATTTTATTAGCAAGTTAGATTTCGACCAAGCAAATAAGATTTAGTCCAAGCAAATAAGATTTAGTCCGCGCACAGGAACTTGCTGGCCACCAACTAAATCATTCTGCTAAACCAACCCTGTATCCTAGTTTGCTTATGAAATCATGTTCTTTATATATGAAAGGAGGGTGAACCATGGTGTCCACGAAATGATTGGGATGTAGTTCGCTCGAGACCGTTCGTTATGGTAAAATTTAGGTTTGCCATCTATCAATCTCGTAGTACCTAGGTGATAGGAATATCTTAATAATTAATTTTCGAAAAAATATAAAATACGAATGTTTATTAAGGCCACGACAAAAAAAGAAATAGTTCAGCAGACTCATCATGGGTTTGCTGCCGGCACCTTGCATAAGGTGCCGGCAGATTTGCGAAAAGTTATAATTTCCGATTCGGTAGCACAGGCAGCCTGGGAGGATATTACGCCGCTTGCACGTAATGAGTGGATTTGTTGGGTTGAGTCTGTAAAGAAAGCGGAGACCAGGAGCGACCATATTAGAAGGACACGCAAGGAACTTAAAGAGGGGAAGCGCAGGCCCTGTTGTTGGGCCGGCTGTCCTCATCGCTAGAATAATATGTATTTTGTTTATCTGATGGAGTGTAGTGATAAGAGTATTTATACGGGCATTACAACGGATGTTCAGAGGAGGTTTAGCGAGCATAAAAAAAAGAAAGGAGGGCATTATACCGGCTCAAGGAAAGTTGTCAGAATTTTGCATACTGAACAGTATGCCACCCGGTCCGAGGCATTAAAGAGGGAAGCTGAAATAAAGGGATGGAATAGACAGAAAAAACTTAACCTTATTAAATTAAAAGTTGACGATTGAATACTGAACAAGCGACCGAGCGTTGAGCGAGGAAGTACTGAGCGGAGCGCCGCGAATGTGGCAAGAAATTAGATCTGATCAGGCACAAAGTTATCCACAATTAATGTTTGCACTCATCTTCGGGTATGATAATATAAAAATGTCCTCTAGATAAGCCTCGGCCTATCAAAGGGACACACAGTTCCTTCTTTCCTTTTTCTCGTCGAGTTTACTCGACCCAACCCATCGTCGAGCCTAGCTCGACCCACACAATCCTCGCTATGCGAGGATTATTTCTTTTATAGAACCGAACTGGGTTACAATAGTTGTTAAGATAGTTCATAATTCAATTTCTGTTGTATTCTTTGACCCCGTAGTGAAATTTCCGATTGGTTTTTTGGCCGGTAGACGGTAGGGCATGGCCTATCTAAATTTTGCTCGCTAGCCATTATATACCCGTCAATTTTGAAAAACCCTAAAGGCTTTCGAAAATTCTACTACGGGGTTGACCAATAATACGTTTTGATATATACTGTATATAGTAAATAATAACATCTCTGTTAGTTTTTAATTGTTAAGTATTCATTGAGATATCCTCAAGGCTGTCTCAACTACTCTGCCTATTCTATTATAGACGGGCACACATCGTTTATACGCTGTACTTAGAAACTCACGAGAATAATCCCCATAAAGGACAGGGGATTTGTAATTAAATATGAGAACCAGAAGTTTTAGGGTGTCTCCGGGTGGCCGTTCGCGCAGGCCCGGTAGCAGACCGTCTTTCAGACGGGGAGGTTTTAATGGAAGAGGAAGAGGCTCGCAAGGGCAGGGTCGTCGTGATTTCATTGACCCGTCTCTTTTTATTAATAAAGCGGTAATCACTGAGGAAGTTGATAATTTTGTTCCGGAACACGCGTTCCAGGATTTTAAGGTTGAATCGCGCTTAAAGCAGGCTATAGAAGCAAAAGGATATAAAATTCCTACTCCGATTCAGGACAGAACAATCCCGCATATTTTAAACGGTGCGGATATAGTCGGTGTTGCCGATACGGGTACCGGCAAAACGGCGGCGTTTCTTATACCGCTGATAAATAAAATTATCCTGAATCCAAAAGAGCAGGTTTTAATAATCGTTCCGACCCGCGAGTTGGCCCTTCAGATAGAAGATGAGCTTAGGGGATTTACGAGGGGGATGCGTATTTATTCGGTGTCATGTGTTGGCGGTATGAGTATAGGCAGGCAGATAAGCCAGCTACGTTACCACAATAGTTTTGTCATCGGGACTCCCGGGCGCTTGAAGGATTTGATAGGTCGGGGATTCATCAGCTGTGCCAAGTTCAATACGATAGTTCTTGATGAAGCCGACAGGATGCTTGATATGGGTTTTGTCCATGATATGAGATTGGTGATGTCGGCGATGCCCAAAGAGCGTCATACGCTTTTCTTCTCTGCCACGACTTCCAGAGAAGTAGATTCCCTTATTAAAGAATTTTTACGCGACCCGGTTCGTATTACGGTGAAGAAGCGGGATACTTCGGCTAATGTGGACCAGGATGTAGTCAGGGTTGCTGAAGGTAATAAGCTTGATGTGCTTCGTGAACTTTTAGCTCAGCCGGAATTTAAAAAAGTTCTGGTATTTGCGAGGACAAAATTCGGGGCGGAACGTCTTTCGGACATGCTTATTGAGAGAGGCTTTAAATCTGAATCAATTCATGGCAACAAAAATCAATCCAAGCGTCAGCGGGCTCTTGTCATGTTCAAGGAGAGCCGTATTCAGGTTCTAGTGGCTACGGATGTTGCCGCACGAGGACTTGATATTGATAATATCAGCCACGTCATCAATTATGATGTTCCTGCTACTTACGATGACTATATCCACCGTATTGGCCGGACCGGACGGGCCAATAAGCAAGGCAAAGCCCTTACTTTTGTTGGCCATAGCTAAAATTAGTGTTACTATTTCTGAAGTTATTTTAAGTTAGAGATACTTTAAGCGGGGAGGCAAAAAATGGAAGAGTTTAGGCATATAGAATGCGGAGGATGCCAAACCGTCCTTAGGTTTAAAATTACCGAAAAAAATTACGGCAGAACCGGAACGGTTGAATGTAAAGAATGCGGCTGTAAGAACAGAGTAACGATACCCTTTCCGCCGTCACCATCAAGAGTGAACCCCGCAGATGAATTAAAGGAGTTCATAAAAAGTATTTTTCCCGGGCTTAAGGAGTAAATGACTTCCTCCTCCTTGTTTTTAGTACCGCACCTTCTGCGGAGTGAATTTTAATGCTCTCGGCCCTATCGGGCCGAGAGCTGTTCATAAACAGATAAATTCAAATAGCCCGTATAAATTCAAAGCCGTATAGGCATAAATGTGTTATAATAAATATTATGATATTTCTAAAAAGCAAAAAATCAAAAATATGGGCCGGTCTTATTTTGACGATTCTTATTATCGTTGGCCTAAGCTTATTCAAGGGAGAGCCGAAATTAAATTATGAATCTATAATTATTGAACCGGGTGAACTTATCCAGGGTGTAAGCGTTACCGGCAAAGTTAAACCCGCCCAGTCAGTTGATCTCCAGTTTGAAAATTCCGGCAGGATAGCTTCCATAAATTATAAAGCGGGAGACAAGGTAAGTTCGGGTGCGGTCATAGCTTCGCTTGATAATCAGGATTCACAAGCGCAAGTTCTTGAGAAAGAAGCGGTACTTGAGTCAGCGCAGGCGGACCTTGACCAGACGATTAAAAATCTCAACTCTTTAAATGACTCAGCCATAAGTACGGCTCTTAAAACGGATTTGAATAATGCCGAAAGCAATTTGGCTAATGTTAAGAAAAAGGCCGATGATGATTCGGCGGCAGTTTATGGCGCCGGATTTAATACTATGAATGAGGCCATGACTCAGGCCAATACCTCTTTTACTTTTTTTAAAAATATACGCAGTACATATTTTAATGGGTTAAATCAGTCGGATTTAAAAGTGAAGGGCATCGAAGAATCGGTTAAAAATGAACTTTATGGTTTGGATGCTTATAACCGTCTTGGTACCGAAGATTATGTTAAAAAAGCTAATTTGGAAAAAACCGATGAAAATATTGATATCGCTTTAGGCCAAATGTTAATCGGGCTGACCGAGCTCAAGAATGCTTATCTGATAGTTCAAGCAGAGGTGCTGGCCGATTTTGGCAGTATTTCCTCCACCGACAGGGACAAGATTAATTCTGAGGCGGGGATTGTCTCATCTCAACTTTCCGATGTTACTTCTGCCATTCAAAATATAATTACTCAAAAAACAACTAATGATAGAAATATTTCTGATGCTGAAGCTAGGCTGTCTTCAGCCAAATCGGCATTTCCCACCCAGGAAGATATTTTAAAAAAACAGGCGGTGGTTAAGCAGGCTCAAGCCGGGCTTGTTTCCGCACAGTCACAGCTTAAGAAGTCTTTAATAACAGCTCCTTTCGCGGGAACAATAGCAAGAGTTGATGCCGATAGAGGCGAAACGGTTACTTCCTCAAAAGTTATTGTTTCAATGATATCAGCTTCGGGATATCAGGTTGAAGCCAATATTACGGAGTTTGATATATCAAAAATAAAAGCCGGAGATCTTGTTTCTTTAACCCTGGATGCATATGGGCCAAGCATAGTGTTTGTCGGTGTGGTTTCAAGTATTGAACCCGGAGAAACCGTAGTGGAAGGCGTAACAACCTATAAAACCACTATTGATTTTTCGCAAAACGACGAACGCCTGCGTCCGAATATGACAGCTAATATTGATATTGAAACAGAAAAAAAAGAAAATGTGCTTTCTGTTCCTCAAAGAGCGGTTATAATCAGGAATGGTATAAAGCTTGTCCGGATTGTAATCGGGGATGCCATAAGCGAATTAGAAGTTAAAACCGGCATTACCGGTCAGAACGGATTTGTTGAAATTACCGAAGGCCTGAACCCGGGTGATAGAGTTATAACTTTCATAAATGACTAGGCCGGATTTTTCATTCCATGATCAACAAGGAGCCTATAATTAAGGTTGATAAACTGGAAAAGGTGTACAGCGATGGTGATGTAACGACCCCTGCTTTAAGCGGGGTGTCTTTTGATATACACGAAGGCGAGTTCGTAGCTATTATGGGACCGTCGGGCTCCGGCAAGTCAACCCTTCTGCATATACTGGGATTCCTGGACCGTCCTACCGGCGGAAGCTATGAGCTTGAAGGAAGTAGCATGGACAGTTATGACGATGATGAGTTGGCCAGAATTCGTAATAAAAAATTCGGATTTATTTTTCAATCTTTTAATTTACTGCCTAGAACTTCAGTTCTAGATAATGTTAAACTGCCACTGCAATACAGTGATGTTCCTGATTCAAAACAGGACAGGATGGCCAAAAAAGCGATAGATGCAGTCGGCCTTACTCATAGAATAGGTCATGAGTCGTCTCAACTGTCCGGCGGAGAAAAGCAAAGGGTTGCTATCGCCAGGGCCTTGGTTAATGACCCTTCTGTTGTGTTTGCTGATGAGCCGACGGGAAATCTTGATTCAAAATCGGGCGGACAGGTTATGGAATTTATAGAAAAACTGCACGAAGACGGACGCACTATAATATTGATAACCCATGAAACTTATACGGCGGAATATGCCCAAAGAATAATTAATCTAAAAGATGGCGTTATTGATAGCGACAGAAAAGTAATTAAACGCCATGATGGCGGATTCAGAAAATAATGGTTACATACACTTACGAATAGTGCACGCGAATTAAAAACAGAAAAATTATGACACTAAAGAATACATTCAAAACTGCAATAATAGGTCTCTCAACTCATAAGTCGCGCTCGGTGCTGACGATTTTGGGTATTGTTATCGGAATCACGGCTATTATGCTTGTCATGGCCTTAAGCCAGGGGGCGACTGATTTAATTTTAGCCCAGATACAGGGCTTGGGTTCGCAAACTATTATTGTTCGCGCCGGTGCTGAACCAAAAGGCCCATCTGACTTTGCTTCTATATTCACCACGTCACTTAAAGACAGAGAAGTTGAGGCATTACGTAATCCATCACTGGTGCGGGGTGTTGTATCGGTGGCGCCCAACGTAATCGGTTCTGGCACGGCGCTTTATGCCGGTGAGACTAAAAATGCGAGCATGCTCGGCACTACGCCGGATATTCTTCAGGCATTAGAAATTTATCCCACGCATGGAGTATTTTTTAATGATGCCGATGTTGCCGGCCGGGCCAGCGTAGCAGTTTTAGGCTACGAAGTTAAGAAAGAGCTTTTTGGTGAATCGGATGCGGTCGGGCAAACCGTAAAGTTTGCTGACCGCAATTTTAAAGTGATAGGAGTTTTTGGCAAGGTGGGCCAGATAGGAGCTTTTGATATTGATAACAATATAATCATTCCTGCGACAACGGCAAACCAATATATATTGGGTGCCAATCACTATACGGTTATTATGGTGAGAGTGGAATCGGAAAGCGTGGTTGAGACAGCCGCGGATGACATAAGATTGACGTTACGCGAATTGCACGGAATTACCGATCCCGACAAGGACGACTTTTTCGTTGCAACTCAGGCTGATCTGGCCGAGAGGGTGGGAACTATCACTGGTGTTTTAACTGCTCTTCTCATTTCGGTCGCAGCGATATCTTTGATAGTAGGTGGAATTGGCATAATGAATATAATGCTTGTTTCTGTAACCGAGAGGACTCGTGAGATAGGCTTGCGAAAAGCCGTCGGGGCTACTACTGCCAATATTTTAAATCAGTTTCTTTTTGAATCTGTTATTCTTACTTCAACCGGTGGCGTAATAGGCATTGCTCTTGGAGCGATGTTATCGCTGGGTATGTCTTTTGCTTTGACTCAATTTTTGGAAATTGACTGGGGATTTAGTTTTCCGATAGCGGGTGCCCTTATAGGATTTGGGGTGGCGGCTTTCATAGGTCTCGTGTTCGGGATTTATCCGGCTAGGCAGGCGTCGCGCAAGAGTCCTATTGAAGCGTTACGCTATGAATAACTTTAAAACTTTATGGCCGCAACGCTAGCCGCCTTTGGCGGCCTTAAGCGTGCTCTTGGCCACCTACTTTGTTAAAAGCTACTTTTTCTCCTCACCATACTTTAAGTATGGCTTGTCGAAAGCCTCGCTTTTGCCTCGTAGCTAGCCAAGCCAAAAAGTTTTAATTAAAAATTTTCTGCAAAAAAACAACGAAGCTAGGGTATTTTAGTTTGCGTTTTTAATAAAAATGTGATATAATCATTTAAGCTTTGAAGTACCTAAAAAACTAGAAAAAGGAGACTCGCCGTGAACGTTACATGGATAATAGTCGGGTTTTTCATGGCCGCTGCTACTCAAAACTTAACTTTTATTTTTTTAGGTATCGTACTCGCTGTTTTGTTAAAAAAAGAGGAAAATAAAATATAGGAGGCTAGTGTGCCAGAGTTAAAGAGGTACAAACAGGCAATGAATGCCGCTTCGGGTATTATCATGGTAATCGGTTGCCTTCCCTATATCTGGGCGATGGTTACCGGCGAAACGGTGGCATCACCCGTTTCATGGGTCATCTGGGCCACAGTTGATGCATTAGCACTTTTTGCAATGATGAGAGAAGGCGCTAAGTGCGGTCAGATAATCGGCACAGTTGTGGGCGCCGGAGCCATTGCGGTTTTGTCGCTGTTCCTGGGCAAGCCGACCATGGGTTCAATGGAGTGGGTGAGTATTGTCGGCGCCGCCACAGGAATTATTTTGTGGCAGACAACGGGAAATCCTGTTACGGCCATAATCTGTTCGCAGATGGCGGTTCTGATTGGTGCCGTCCCGACAGTAGTCGGAGCTTATAAAAACCCGGCCCTAGAAGACCCGCTTGCCTGGTGCCTATGGCTGGCCTCCTGTATCTGTGCGCTATTAGCCATCCGCAAGTGGAATTTGGCGAATGCTCTCCAGCCTTTAACGTTCACGGCGATAGAAACGACGATGGTTTTTCTCCTCGTTATCCGTCCCCGATGGTTCTAAAAACCGCGGGGACGTTTTGTTTTGTTATTATTTTAAAATGTGTTATATAAACTAAGAGAAAAGTTCTTTAGCAAGGAGTCAAAAATGTCTCAAGAGCAGGCAGAGAAAAAAGAAATATGGGGACAGTCAATTGGTATTATTTTTGGTGAGGTTAAGACGTTAGCCCAGAGAATAGAAGGAAAAAGGAAGGAACTTAGGAAAGACGAAGACGACCTTTTCTATATGATAGGCAAAATTAACGAAAAAAGAATAAAAAGGGTGATGGATTCACTTTTGCTAAAAAATAAGGCAATCTGTTTATTGCATTCCCTGGTATTTCATGAAAGCAAACCGGAAGAGTGCGTGGTGCCGCTAGAAAATACCAGAATTATAAAAATGGTAAAAAGTTGGCAAGTTGATCACAGAATAGGAGATTCTGACCACGATTATACGGAACATCAGCATTATTACGAAACCGTTGCATGTAATCTTTGCAGGCAGGTGGTGTCTCATAGTTCAGTTCATGACCGTGACTCAAGGGCTGATCACGTAATGTTGCGGGATCAGAAAGAGTTGAAGCATGTAAGTTTTGAAGAGTTGTACCGGGATGATGTGGTTGATATGGTTTCAGAAAAATATTTCGGTATGCCTCCCGTAACTTTAAAGAACCTGGAGTCATTGAAGAACGAATAGACATGTCGGTTGTTAATAAAAAATAAGCCCTAATGGGCTTTTATTTTTTGGAAGATTTCTAGTCATTAGGTGTGGGGATTTTTATTGTTTATGATATAAAATTTTGATAATATAAGATTAACTAAAATGAGTCTTGCTACACATGCATTCATCGGTGCGGCTGTTGTAAATATTATGCCGAATCATCCCATGCTCGGGATTTTTTTGGCGTTCGGCAGTCATTTTATTTTAGATTTTATTCCGCACTGGGATTATCGTCTGGGCTCTTTGAGCTTTAATGATAAGGAGCCGATGAAAAGCAGTATGCAGTTTAATTCAAAATTTTTGAAAGACCTGGTTAAGATTTCGGCTGATGGTTTGCTGGGCACGGCTATTTCACTGGCAGTATTTCCGGGTCTTGGAATGCTGACTTTAGCTGGCGCCGCCTTCGGCATGCTCCCTGATTTTTTGCAGGCAGTTTATTATCGTTTCAAAAAAGAACCGCTTATTTCCATCCAGCGATTCCATATGTGGATTCACTCAACGAACCATATGCGAAACCAAAAATGGCTAAGCATTGCATCTCAGGTGTTCCTGATTATCCTAGCCAGCGCCTTGCTTTAATTTAGTTTAATATTGTATCCTTCTATCCCTAATTCGCACGAATTAAGGATAGAAGGCAAAGAGGCAAGGGGCCAAAGAGCTAAAGAGCTAAATAAAGAATCAAGAGTTCAAAAAAGGTTGAATAAAAAATAGATTCGTGATAATTTATCGCACATGAATATATCCGATGTAAATTTAAAAAGGCTTGAGCGAAGCTTGAAGGCCGTGGCAAACAAACGACGTTTAGCTATTTTGCAATATTTAAAACGGCACGACGAAGTAACGGTAGGCGATATAGCTAGTGCCATCAAGCTTTCATTTAAATCTACCTCAAGACATTTAAGCTTGTTATTGCTGGCAGACATATTGGAAAAAGAGCAAAGAGGAATTGAGGTATTCTATAGGCTCACAAAAGACTTAAAAAAGGAAATTGGTGCTGTTCTAAATAGCCTATAACTTATTTCATTCAAGTCGTTTACTTCCCGTGTTTTTAGTCATACTCTTTTTGTTTTACACATTTATTTTTCCACCTTCTATCCCTAATTCGCACGAATTAGGGATAGAAGGTGGAAAGGGGTAATATATAAAAAGTTTTTATTGTCAAGGTTGTGGAGGGTGGGGAGGGGGAGTATGGTCGCGGTATTATGAAGAAACGATATTTTTTAACGCTTTTAGCGTTTTTTATTTGTTTTTTTAGTTTAGCGCCTGTCGGCGCCGGCACAGCCGTGGCCGGAGATATTATTTTTAAAATAGAAGACCCGCCATTCCCATATTGGGCATCCAAGGCCTGGGGTTGGGGGACTAATACTACGCCGGACAGGATAGCCGTCCAGTATATGCCCGATTCTGACCAAACAGTATGCAATGTGTTGCATGGTGTTTCAAAGTCATCCCTACTAATAGATAACTTAGTTATGTCAGTTTATGAAGGAGGTTTAAAGCCAGAGTTGGGGTCATTGATAGGCAAAAAAATAGTTTTATTTAATCAACCAACTTCTTTTGAGCTTGACCCATGTCTGCATTTAAAAAGCGGCACAACGTACTGGTTCGTTTGGACCAGAGATAAATTTACAACTATTCGGCTTGGTGTGGGCTATGGTTCAAAAATAAGATGGTCCAACAGCAGTCCTAATACAGAATTTTGGATTTTTGAAACATACGGACCTTATTATTGGCAAACATACTCAAACCGAGAGTGGGATTTTGGCCTAGAAGGCCCGACCACCAAGGAGCCAGTTTTGATAATTCCCGGTATTGCCGGAAGCGAATTATATAATGGCGAAGATTTAATCTGGGCTGATTTAGGTCAGATGTTTTTTGATATCAACGACCAGTTTTTGACGGAGAGCTTGGCACTGGATGAGAATGGGGTACCTATTGATAGTCAGATCAGGACAGGAGAAGCTATAGAAAAAATTCTTGGAGGTGTCCCCGTGGTAAATATTAATATTTTTGAGGGGCTAAGATTAAAACTTATTGATTCAGGCTACTCCTTAGATCAAGATTTATTCTACTTCCCATACGATTGGCGTCTAGACCTGTCAGATACAGCGAGCTTACTAAACGAAAAAATTGAAGAAATAAAAGCCCAAACCGGTTATTCAAAAGTTAATATCGTAGCTCATAGCATGGGCGGGCTTTTGGCTAAAGAATACATAAGACAAAACAATGAGGACAGTATTGATAAATTAATATTTGTCGGCACACCGCACATTGGCGCGCCAAAAGCAGGCAAGATAATTTTTGAGGGGGACAATATGAGCATACCGTGGCTTGAAGGAGACAGAGTTAAAGAGATAGGCGAGCATTCAATTGCCGTGCATGAGCTTTTACCGAATCAAACCTATTTTGACGAATTTGGGTATTATATTAAAAAATTAATGTCCGGTTCAGAATCCATGCTTAATTATGAAGATACCAAACAGTTTTTAATAAATAACGGCTCATCCGCAAATGTTTTTGAATCAGCCGAAAATCTATTTGCCGGCGGGCTTGAGAATTTAGACCTTTCCGGAGTAGATGCGTACAATATCGTCGGATGCGGGGATGGCACCCAAAGCGGTTATGCGGTAAAAAACAATAATTCCATAAAGCTCACAAGATATGAGGCAGGAGATAAAACTGTGCCTTTAAATAGTTCTGATTATATTCAGCTTCCGGACGGGTATAAGTTTTACGCGACTAAAGGCGACCACGCTGAGCTTCCAAGCAGGCCGGGCGTTCGCGAGCTTATTGCCGATATTTTAACCGGCCAATCACTTTCCGCCTACGATAATGTAACTTCTGATATTTTGAACTGCAGTATAGAGGGTCAAGAACTTATCTGGCGAAGTCCGGTTGAGGTGCATATCTATGACTCTGAAGGCAGGCATACCGGTCCGATAGATGGAGGAATTGAATATGGCGTTCCCGGAGTGGATTATGAAATTTATGGTCATGAGAAATTTGTATTTATTCCAGCGGACGGCGAGTATAGTGTTGTCGCGCTGGGCCTGGACAACGGTACCTTTGATCTTTCCATCAGGCATAATCAAGACGGGGTAGTAACTGAAGCGGAAATTTTCAATGACGTTCCGGTCAGTCCTTTAACTAAGGTCAGGTTTGATACCAACGGAAAAGACAAGATAAACGAAATAGAAGTGGATGAGAACGGAGAAGGTAGCTTCATACCTATTGAGTTAACGGCATTGTTGGAAGGTACAGAGGCCGACGACTTAACGGCGCCCGAAATTGATATAATTTCTCCGGCTTCAATTTCATACGAGAGGTCGGTTTTCTTACCCATTAACGTTGATGTAAGCGATGATAACTCCGGGGTATTGTCTGCAGTGTTTATGGTGGGCGACCGAGTGCTGAACGAGGAAGTACTGAGCACAGCAGTGCGAACGTATGGTACGATTGTACCATCCTCAAGCCTGGACCTATTTTCCTATTCCTTGGGTAGTCATTCGCTTGAGATTATAGCTACAGATAGGGCGGGGAATACGTCTTCTACTAGTTTGGGCTTTAGAGTTATTGCTACGGTTCAAAGTACAATTTCCGATCTAGAAAGGATTTATAGCCTGGGCTGGGCCACCGGAGAAGTTAAGAATTCTTTATCCAGTTTGCTTTGGGCGTCATTACCTACGGAAGAAACCACAAAATCTAAAGGTAAGAAAGCTGATGGCATGCTAGGCACGGCATTTCTCAACCAATTAGAGATGGAGTATAATAAAGGTAATATAAATCAACGGGCCCACGATATTCTTAAGGAAGATATTGAGTGGTTGCTGAGGTAATAATGACTAAGAAATATATATCTATAATTTTTTTGCCTATTTTGTTGGCCGTATTAAACGGTTATATTTCTAGCTACAATTTTTTTAGATGGGGCTATGACAATAGAAATGACATAAGTATATTTCTGTTCGCGCTTTCTTTGGCAGGCTCTGTATTTGTACTGATCTCGAATATAAAGAGCAGTGGTAAAAAATTATGGCTTATAGTTTCAGCTACAGCAGTAATCATAAATGCTTTAATTATCTACGCCATCTACTCGCTTTCTTCTTTCGGGTTCTAGGGTGAAAAATAAGTTTTTCCTAGATTTACCCAAACGGCTCAACGATAGATATCGTTGAGCCGTTTGATTTTACAACAATTTAGACGTTTTTTACCAAGACAAACTGTACTATTTGACAATACGCCAGAACTGGCGTATTGTTGTGTTATTCTTTGAAAAGGAGGGTCAGTTGAAAAACCAAACGATTGAGATTAATTCAGCGATTAGAGGCTGGACTAAAGGCAAGCTAAACCCAAGAAGCAGTTTTTATACCGGGCGCGGACCAAATATTGGCGACTTAAATTCATGGATGTTAGAAGCCATTTATCAGGGTATAAAGACCGAAGTTGGCGAAGGGCCTGCCAGAAATTTTGTTCAATTCGTATATGACCTGAAGGATCTTTCGGCTTCAGCATTTCTTCAGGCATTTGAGCAATTCTGGTATGGAGGGTGTGAGGTTACAACCGAACCTCAGCGAGAGGGCACCGGGAATCAGCTAACGGGACATGATGAAGATGAGCTTTTTGCAGAAGGTTGGGGGCTTATTGGCCACGCCTTAGGGGGTTCAAGATTGAGCCAAGATAAAGTTGAGGCCTTGTCATGTTCACTTAAATTAGAATTCATAGAGAAACATAAAAAGGAAATAGTTGGATATACTAACCGGAGAATCGGAAAAACTTATTTCGGTTATTAAAATATTCGCATGGAGCCTGCTGTATTTGCGGGCTTTTTATTTTTCTGTGCTTAAACTGGAGGGAGAAAGTATTTGACAATACGCCAATTCTGGCGTATTGTTGGGATATTCTTTGAAAAAGAGGAGAGCGATATATGCCAGTGCAAGAAGAAACAAAAGACCATAATGTGGCCATAGACCGTGTCGGATTATTTAATTTGACAAGGCTCACCTGCTATACTTGCGAAAAAACTCTAGTGGCCCAGCCGCACATGAGTGTGTCTGAATGGGATTGGGCTAAGTCAAATTTTTTTACTGAACATCCGTGCAAAAATCCAAAGGACGAAGGATTTAGGGGATAGGAGGAGGATCAAATGGCGGAATTATTCATTCTGGCCTTGTTGGGACACTTAATCGGTGATTATCTTTTTCAGACTAAGGAGATGGCTTTGAATAAATCAAAGGCAAGTTGGGATGGATTTTATGTCTGTTCCTGGCATGTCTTGATATATACCACAGCAGTCTGCTTGATGCTGTGGACGCCAAACATATTTGTGTGGCTGGCCGTATTCATACCGCACTGGATAATTGACCGATTTTCTTTTGCTTCTGTTTGGCTTGAGCTTATAAAAGGCAGAACATTTGAATCTGCTTATCTTTCCAAAGACCAGCATAGAGAGTTTGACGTAGCTTTTACTGCGCTTGTTTATACCGTAGTAGATAATACGTTTCATCTTTTAAGTCTCTGGCTTGTTATCATATTTTTGTTATAGGAGAGGAGGTAAAATGGTAGACAGAAAGGTTGCAATATATCCCGGGACATTTGACCCGGTTCATCTGGGCCATATTGATGTAGTCAGGGATGCTTCAAGGATATTTTCAAGGGTGATTTGGGCGGTCGGAACTAATCCGGTAAAAAATCCTATGTTTACTGCAGGGGATAGAATAAGAATGGTCAGTATAGCCAATGAATTTCCTAATGTTAAGGTAGTACAATTTACCGGATTTTTGGTGGATTGTGCCAGGGCTATGGGGGCCGAGTTCATAGTAAGAAGTTTGCGCATGGCAATGGATTTTGAAAATGAATTCCAGATGTCATTGAACAATAAAAAATTTGCGCCGGAACTTATCTCTGTATATCTACCCGCCAGACAGGAACATTTTCATATAAGTTCCACCGTCATCAGGGAGCAGATTATGATAAGGGGTATGATTGATGATGGTTATGTTCCGGAAAATATTCGGGATTTTATTAAAAAAATCAGGTGAGGAGGAGACAGAATGGCTGAAAGTAAAATGCCGGAAAAAAAGAAGTGGATCTTAAAGCTAGGCACTCATAACGGTAGTCTTGCATCTAGAGATGCTTCTTCAGAGAAGCATGATTCTTTAAGGGCTTGTGAAGAAATAGTTGAAAAACTTGAAGAAGATCTTTCCGGGTCAGGTCATTTTATTTGGTTCGCTGAGGCAGTTGGACCGGACGGAAAAGAGCATAAGCTTCATCCCGGCACGTCTTACAGAAGTTATTAGTACGAATCCTGCGCACTTAGCGCGGGGTTTTCCAGGAAGTAGATTTTTGAAGGGCTCGCCTCCGCCAGCTGGCGGAGGCGAGCCAAAGCTGAAAGGCAATTCAAAAATTCACTTCCTGGTTTTTGTTTTAACAACGTTCTCACATTCTTAAGAATGTGAGAACGTTGTTAAAGGGCATGAAAGAAAAAATGGGGGCGAGGCTAGCTAGGGAAGACGGTTTTGTGTTATCGTGAAGCCAATACAAGCTTTATGCAAAAAATCCGAAAAGCTAATTTATTATGACTTTTTTGAGCAGGCCCAATTTTTTTGTGGTGATGGCAATTTTGGCCCTATCATTAGGGGCTATTTTTTATGCTGTTTTTGGGGGAGAGAGTTCGGTAAATTTGGCGGATGAAAAAATATTTGAAGGCAAGGTATTGAAAGTTATTGAAGAGAGGACGGTTCCTAATCCCGTGGGTCAGCGAAGTAATCTTGAGCAGGAACTGCTGGTAGAGGTGGGTCTATACGGCAAAAAAGAAAATAAAACCGTACTCAATGATTTTGTGCCGGTCAAGGCGGGGGATAGTATTTATGTTCAGGGACAGCTTCTCGGCGAGCCGGATGAGGTTTTTTATGTTTTAGATATCGGACGAAAAAAGGGACTTTTATGGCTGGCAATATTTTTTACGGCGCTGGTCGGGGTAGTCAGTGGTAAAAAGGGGCTTTATGCGCTGGTTGGTTTGGTATTTAGTTTTGCGGTTATATTTCTTTTTATAATTCCAAAAATACTGGGCGGTTCAAATCCTATATTGATTGGTCTGGCGGGAGCAGTTCTGATACTGGTTGTTGCTTTGTATGTTTCTTATGGATTTAACCGGAAATCTTTATCGGCTCTTATCGGCATTTCAATTACCCTATTAATCGTTGGTTTAATGGCAAACTATAGTATTAGCGCAATGCACTTTAGCGGATTTAGTGCGGAAGAAGCAATATACTTGAGTTCGCAAACAGATAATAGTCTAAGCTTGGCGGGTATTTTAGTGGCAGGAATTCTGATAGCAGTTATCGGTATTTTAGATGATATAGCCGTGACCCAGGCATCAACCGTGTTTAGTCTTGTTTCAGTTTCCGGGGAGCTTCGAGGTGCTAAACTTTTTAAAAAGGCGATGGAAGTCGGTAAGGACCATATTTCAGCCGTAATTAATACTCTGGTTCTTGCATATACCGGCGCGGCTTTACCGCTTTTGCTTTTGCTTACGCTAAATAAATTTCCGCTAGGTTTTGTGGTGAACGGGGAAATAATTGCGGAAGAAATTGCGCAAACTCTAATTTCCTCGTCGGGCCTGGTTTTGGCCGTGCCCATAACAACGGCAGTCGCCGTGTTTTTAGTTGGACGTAACTCAAAATAGGTCGCTTGTTTATTTGAGTAAAAATTGAATGGCCAAATGCAAGGGGTTTTTTGGTCCGCAAATCTTAGGCAGTATCTATTCTCAAATTCTTGAGAATTTGAGAATAGAAGAAAATAAAAAAAGGGTTTTTGCAACGCCCAAGCCACATTATTATTGACTTTCAGTAAAAAATACTGTATTCTTTGGTAAGTCTTGCTTAGCTATTTTACAAAGGAGATCGCCAATATGTGGGATCCATATGCAGAGATAAAGCATGCAAAATTGCCGAATGGGTTGTCTGTTTATCTTGGCACCTGGGACCGGCCATGGGTGAAGATGAAAATGGTCGTTCATGCCGGAGCCAAGGATGATCCGGAAGGAAAAGATGGTGTTGCTCATTTTGTTGAGCATTTAGTTAATAATAATATTGATGGCTGTACGAAGGAGCAAGTTAAGGGATATTTGGACGAGATTGGCGGGTCGGCAAATTTTGGCAGTACAAGCTATGAAGCTACAAGTTACAAATGTTCAGTGCCACTAGAGGGCAATAATTTGGAGTTAGCTCTTGATATTTTGGCAAGATGCTAATCAACTGTAAAATTGAAAAATTTGTTGAGCGTGAGCGGCAGGTAATCATCAACGAGTACATGGAGCGATTCCCCACCCAGCTCAGCGTAGATATAGCGACCAAAATAAATAAAGTATTTTTTGGAGATACTCGCCTCGGGACATTTCTTAGGCCGTTGGGTAAAGCCGAAACCATCCTAGCTATTACTCTGGATGATATTAGGGAGTTTTATGACCGTTGTTATGTCCCGGCTAATATAAGCATTGTAGCGATTGGTGGCATTGAGCTTGGGCAATTTGTTGATGCTCTTGAGGCCAGCCCATTCGGCCTTGAAAGGCCCGGTCATAGAATCCAGCTTCCGAAACCTATGGCCGAAATCAAAAATCCTTCCGAAAATAAGTGGGATTTAAGCGCTGCCGAAATAGCAAAAATAGCGTTTCATCAATCCAGTATTGATGTTGTGGCGGTTATCCCGGGTATTATTAATCCAAAGGCATTAGAAGTGGCAGAGGATACACTACGAAAAACATTTTTCTGCGAGATAAGGGAGAAGAGGGGCTGGAATTACGGTTCAGATATCAGCTTGGAATGGCTTTTGGAAGCATACAAGTTTTCATTCAGAACTAAGTTTCAATGGGAAAACCTTAATGCGATGGAGGGTTTAATAGACGAGTGTGTTAGAATTGCGTCACGGGATTCTGATGAAATTCAGCGTTTTATCCGGACCCGGGTTAACGGCTATAAAATTATTGACCCTGATGCCAGAAAAGTGGTTGATGTGGTGGGCTATGATTTGGCTGAGCGGGGACATATAATTACCTATGCTGATGATATAAGTTCAGCTAAAAGTGTAACAGTGGAAGAAGTACGAATGGTCTTGAGTCAACTGAGTCGTGATAGACGTTTTACTATGACCTTGCGGCCCTAGCCTAAAAATGGTCCAATACCAGACCTGGCGCTGAGTCGTCATCAAGGAGCCTGAGCAGCTCCTTTTTTATTTGATTAAAATTTAGTAAAATAGTTTATTATCAAATGGAAATAACTAAAACGCTTTATGTGAAAAATAGGGAAGGGTGGAGAAAGTGGCTTGAGAAAAACCACAAAAAGGCCAAAGAGATTTGGCTGATTTATTTTAAAAAAGCCAGTGGGAAGACGAGGATACCGTATGATGATGCAGTGGAGGAAGCGCTGTGTTTTGGCTGGATAGATTCTACAGTAAAGAAAATTGATGATGAAAAAATAGCCCAGCGTTTTACGCCTAGGCGCAAAGGCAGTCCGATGTCGGAAATAAATAAGGAGCGGGTGAGGCGGTTGATAAGGGCCGGCAAGATGACGGGGGAGGGAATTATTCATGCAGGCAACCTTAATGCTAAATTTAAAATAGCACCGGATATTTTAAATGAGATAAAGAAGAATAAGGACGTCTGGAAAAATTTTCAAAAATTTCCGTTGTCGTATAAACGCATCAGGATAACCTTCATTGAGCATTATAGAAATCGTAGCCCGGAGATGTTTAGAAAGGCACTGGATAATTTTTTGAAAAAAACGGCTCAGAATAAGAAATTTGGGATGTTAAGTAAATAAACAGAGGATGCGGCGATACAAGCTCAAGAAGAAAATGAGATTGAAATCTACGAAAAAATACAGAGAAGATTAGATGAGATTTCAGGTAGGTAATTTTGTCATACTAGCTTCATGAAATTGATTTATTATGTCATTTAACTATAATCTAAACATATGAACCAAACAAACGAACAAAAACATGAGGGTCATGAAGACCAGGAGAAAAAGGAACATCACCCGGGACATTCCGGGCATGGGCCTAAAAAGCTTTATCGGTCGCATGAAGACCGGATTTTGGGAGGAGTGCTTGGTGGAATAGGACGGTATTTTGATATTGATCCTACGTTGGTCAGGGTTATTTTCGCGGTACTGCTGGTAATGACTGAGTTTGCACCGTTCGGAGTGCTGTATGTTATTTTGTGGATAATGGTGCCGGAATCCCACAAATCAGAATCTGTCAGCGAAGAAGCCAAAGAGCAGAATCAAAAAAATAGAAAACTCTTGAAGGCACTGCTCGTAATTTTGATAATTGTTGCAATTGCATCTTTATTTGTAAAAGGAGTTGTGGCACCATTCTGGCACCATGGATATTATGGCGCTGACTACTGGGATTGGCGCATGATGAGGCAGTAGTCTGAATAAATAGAACAAACAATGGGCATCTTTGCAGCTGCAAAGATGCCCATTGTTTGTGATCGGATAGAATCAGAGTATAATAGAATTAATGAAAAGGAACCTAATTTCTTATTTTTCCAAAAATTTGGCGGTTGTCATAGGTCTGGTTTTGATATGGCGGGGAGTATGGTATGCCCTTGATTGGCTGGATGTTGTTTTATTAGGCAATAATCATGTTGTCAGTGTTGTAGGAGGGATTATAGCCGGACTTCTTATACTATATCTGCCCGATAAAGACTTGAAGGAGATTCAAAAATTGTAAACATAGTATTTTCATTTACTTAGGTATAATAAAGAAAGTAGGTCGAAATTTATAATTAACCGTGGTCATTCTCGGCCAAATGGCAGGGAGTGGTCATTTTTTTTAAAAATAAATATATGAATTTTAAAAACAACCCGTTAGTTTATTCATTAGTAATAGGTTTAGCTATATTTGGTACACTCGGCTGGGTAGTGGCATTTCATGGCGATAGTTGGGTAAGTGCTCAAAATAATGACCAGGCCGTTGATGGCGAAACTCTGGATGCCCTGTATGACGCGGTATTCCATAGGCCGGCTGATGCCGGGGGTCGCGGTTTTCATCTCGGAAGGGACTTAAAAGATGTCTTGCGTGACTTCAGAGGTTCAGAAGAGAACAGATATTATGGTGCATTATTTAAGACAGTGAAGGCATATGAGGAAGCTGTCCGAGCACCGGGCACGCTTAGTGCAGAAGATAAGCAGAGATATCTTGATGCCATAGATTCAGCTCTTGCGGCTTTGGTCGCTTGGGTAGAAACTTTGCCCGAACAGGAAATTTGCAAATCCGTTATAGGTCCTGAACAAGCCAGGGAATCCGTCAAGGAAGCATACGACAGATTGGGCGCCGCCGGAAAAGCTACAGCAGAACATGGACTTATTAATGCCTTGAGACGCATAGGCCCTCCGCACACCTTGGCGCTGCCGGCACGAAGGTGCATCAGGCCAAGTGTTTCTCCATCTCCATCTGTTTCTCCTACAGTCAATCCGACTGCCTCTCCAACGGTATCACCGACGGCAACGCCTTCTCCTACGGCCACTCCGACAGAATCTCCCTCACCGACAGCAACTCCGTAATCAGATATTCATAAAGAAGCAAAAGCCCCCTTCATCGGGGGTTTTTGCATATAGAGTAAAAAGAATCTAAACTTATAATATGAATATTATATATAAATTTTTGGGGAAAATAACTATGTACCGCCTGATGCTTAATTTTTTGATTGCTATTCTAATTGTCGCAGTCTTTCTTAGCTTTTTCGGCCTGTTGCCCTACGGTTATGTGATTATTGCAATTCAGGCCTTGCTTTTCGCGGCTCTTTGCAGAGGAGTTAATGCTGTTTTCGCGATTTTATTTAAAACCAAACCAAATCCGGAATCATCCATAATAACCGGGCTTATCCTTTCTTTAATAATAGGGCCCTTATCTTTGCCGGGAGATTGGATGATTTTAATCATAGCATCACTTGTCGCGATGGCTTCTAAATATGTTATCACTAAAAATTCAAGCCATATATTTAATCCTGCCGCTTTCGGAGCTGTGGCGTCGGCTTTTGTGGTAGGATATCCGGCCAGTTGGTGGGTAGGCAGTAGCACCATACTGCCCGTTATTATTGTCGGAGGATTTTTGGTTATTTATAAATTAAAACGTTTTTTCATGGCATTGAGTTTTATCGGAGCATATTTTGGATTAGTTGCTCTGGACACTCTAATTGGAGGGGGTAGTATATCGGGCCTATTCGGTTCGTTTAAAAATTTATTGATACATTCCCCACTGATATTTTTTATTTCAGTCATGTTTATTGAGCCGTTAACTTCGCCCCAGACACTATTCAAACAAAAATACTTCGGGGCTTTAATTGGGGGAGTGCTGTTTTTATTGCAGAGATTTACTCCGGGCATAGCGTATTCACTTGAGCTGTCTTTGCTGGCGGGCAATTTGTTGGCAGGATTTACCAAGGCTGATTTCAGGCAATCGTTCACCCTGAAGATAAAGGAGGGGTTATCGCCGGCTATCAGTGCATTTTGGTTTGAGCCGTTGAGGCCGTTTGATTTTAAGCCCGGGCAATATTTGGAATACATGCTCCATCATAAAAATTCTGACAACAGGGGAGTTAGAAGATATTTTACTATTGCTTCCTCACCGACTGAAAAAAATATCTTAATCACAACCAGATTCTCCGAACCCGGCAGTACGTTCAAGAAAGCTTTAAAAGAAATTAAAATTGGGGAGCATATAATTGCTTCAAAGGTTTCCGGAGACTTCATAATGCCCCAAGACTCAAAAAAGAAATTAGCATTTGTTGCAGGAGGTATCGGTGTAACTCCTTTCAGGAGTATGATGAAATATTTACTTGATAAAAATGAACGACGCGACATTGTAATCCTTTATGCATCCAAAATAGAAAAAGACTTAGTTTTTAGGGAACTGTTTGAGGAGGCGGAGAGGGTAGGGGTTAAAATATTCTATGCGCTGGATGAGCGTTCGGAAAAAATAGATGCCGGATTCATAGAAGATAAAGTTCAAGATTTTAAAGACAGGATATTTTATATTTCAGGTCCCGAAGGGATGGTCAGGAGTCTTCAAAAAGTTGTCGCCGGAATGGGAGTTGCGGATAAAAATATTAAAATAGATGACTTTCCGGGCTATGACTAGCAGTAATATGATTAGCTTGGATTTATAAAAATCTGCCTAAAAATGGCAGATTTTTAATTATGTTTATGTAGGTTTATGTGGGCGGAGGGATGCTTAGTTGACAAAACTAGTAATGTGATTTAATATTGTTTGAGTAGATGTAGTTTTAAAAACTAGGAGGTAGCCGGTGGGAAATACTGTATTTGTCATTTATGGCTACGGTTGTCATTTAACACCGGAACTTAAAAAATATTTAAACAGGATGGCCTTAGTTGCCAATACTATAAAGCCAAGGGTCATTATGTTTTGCGGAGGATTTACTCAAAGAAAAACCGCTCCCGGCATGTCAGAGGCACGACTTATGGCTATGTATCTTATGCCAATGCTTAAATTTGAACATATTCTTACTCTTGAGGAGGATTCCTATATCACTCTTGATAATACCAAGAGAGCATATGCGGAAATTAAAACATTGCCCTTCAAATACGATAATATTATTGTAGGATGTGAAGCGACGAGGGCTCTTAAAGTAGATATGCTGACAAAACATTATTTTGGCCACCGTGTTAACATTGAAACCTCAAGCTGGGAATTGATGAATCCATGGAAGCAATTACTCTCAACGGTATACGAAGGACTGGCAATGTATCTTCCTTCGTTGGCTTGGTATTTTCGCCGGAAGCGGATTCAGAGAGCGAAAGAAATATAGCGTCACTTCAATAAGAACTATTTATAGAGAGAGGAGGCCCTGCCTTGGCCGGACCCCAAGCGGTAAAATTTTACCGCTTTTTCATTTTTATGACTATTATAGCCGGGCTTTTTAACAGAAATCTGAGCAAGTTTTAATGGGATATCCTTAAAATCTGATGGAATGTTGTTGAATGTCATTGAATAATAAAAATATACACTAAAAATTCATAAAAATAGAGTTATTTTTCAAAGGTGTTAAATGGCTATTTTTTAAAAAATTATAATTCTATTACCCTGTATGGCCAAAAGGGGATTTGGGGATAACTTGAAAGCTGTATTATGATATAGTATTATTAATAAATAAGTAGCGTAGTACGAATAGCAAAATATGGCCCTAAACACATTTAAACAATACAAACAGGAGCAAAAAAAGCTTGCCCGAAAGCTCCGCCGACAGGGATTTTCATATTCAGAAATAAAAAAACAGGTTTTAGTGCCTAAGACGACCCTGGCCTATTGGCTTAGAAATATAAAACTGTCGGAAGAGCAGACCGGTCGTTTGAAAAAAAAGAGAACTGATGCCGCCCGGGCCGGTTCACGAAAAAAAACTTTGCGAACGCTGGAGCAGATAAGAGAGATACAAAAAATATCCGTTAGTGATATCGGAAAAATTTCAAAAAGAGAATTATGGCTGATGGGGCTGATGCTTTATTGGCGGGAAAGATTTTTAAATAAGAATGACAGCGATATGCAAAGAGGTGTCAGATTCACAAGTTCTGATTCTAATTTAATAAAATTATTTTTAAAGTGGCTTCAGGACATCGGAGGGCTCACAAAAGAAGAAATATTATTTGATATTTTTATGGCCAGAAGCAGAAGCAAGAAAACCAACAACGCCATTGCTCATTGGTCCGGTATAACCGGTTTTCCGGAAAAAGATTTTACGAGAATATATTTTCAGAAAATAAGAATTAAAAAAACTAAAAGACAAACTATTAAAAATTCACAGAACGGATTGTTAAGAATAAGAGTAAGGGCAAGCTCAATGCTGGCCAGACAGATATCGGGATGGATATCCGGGATACAGAGATATTATTGGGGGCAGGCCTAGATTACGGCTTGAGGTTAAAATATTCCAGAAAATATCTAAGATACTGTATACGAAATGTCTAAGGCACAGCATATAAAATATTTAGAAAAGTATCATAAAAATATTATATGAATTAGTAAGGTTTATTATAGCTAGAACCAAATGAAGAAAGATAATAAAATAATAACATTAGTTGTTTCAATGATTCTGGTTTTGGGCCTTGGTTTTTGGTTCGGTTGGTCTTACTTGGGTTCATCCAGGGATACGGTATCTTCGGCAACCAGGACTCCTTTGCCGGGATTTTATGGCGAGAGAACTCCTACGCCAGATTCGTTAGCTAGTTCAACACCCCAAGTTTCTAAAACTCCCGCGCCAATATCGTTGCCGACTAAATTGCCGGGAAAAATAATAAAGGCCGAAGTTCCATTTACTTCGCAGGCGCCTTTCGGAGATTGGTCTGATCCCAGATATCAGGACGGATGCGAAGAGGCCTCGGCCTTGATGGCAGTATACTGGGCCAGGGGAATTTCAGGCATTACCGCCCAAACAGCGAGCGACCAGATTATCGGAATGTCTGACTGGGAGCAGATGTCATACGGAAGTTTTCATGATACATCGGCGCAGGATACTGTAGATAGAATTTTTAAACAATATTTTAATCATAAAAATGTAAAAGTTCTAAATGGAGTTTCAGCCGGTGATATAATTAATGAGCTTGAGAAAGAAAATCTGGTTGTTATACCTGCGGACGGTCAGGCCTTAAGAAATCCATTTTTTACTTCTCCGGGACCCGAACGTCACATGTTGGTAATCATAGGCTATGACTATGGCACCCAAGAATTTATAACCAATGACCCGGGGACAAGGAGCGGCAGGGATTATAGGTATGATAAAAATATTTTGTTTAATGCTATCCGTGATTATCCGAGCGGTTACCACGAACCTATAATAGGCATAAATAAAAATATAATAGTGGTTTCAAAATAATAGGGAAGGCAAATCCTTCCCTATTATTTATTCTGAAATGAAGCTCCATGGGCTGAGCCCATGGAGCTTCATTTATCCAGATAATTTTTTTAAATAATTTTCTAAGCATGATACAATTTAATAATTATGATAAATAAAAAACAGGCTAAGGCTATGAATGCCGTTATCATTATCAGCTTCGTTGTCGGAATATCAATGGGTCTTATATCTTTTAAGACCAACCGGCTGATAGAAGCCCCCGTGGTTATTAAAGATATAAAACCGGCAACAGTCCGGGATGGCGGGGAGACTATACACCCGGTATCATTGCCGGCGCTCATGACAAAAGAATTTCATGGGGGAGGCTTGGAGCTGAGGGAGGTGCTAGATGATAGTTCGGCGTATACGAAATATTTTGTAACTTATAAAAGCGAGCCTGTCTCGCCAGAAGGCGGAGGTTTGAGTATTTCGGGCGTGATGCTTGTACCCAAAGAAGAACCGCCGGCAACCGGATTCCCTGTTATATTCACTAACCATGGATACATTGACCCGGTAATATATACTAACGGCCGGGGGCTTAAGAGGGAGTATGATTATTTGGCCAGGAACGGTTATGTGGTTTTTCATTCTGACTACAGAAATCATGCGCAGTCTGATAAGGAGCCGGACCAGGAGCTCCGGTATCGGCTGGGATATGTGGAAGATATGATAAATGCCGTATTGGCGGTTCAGAGTTCGGGCCTCTCCTATATTAATAAAGAAAAAATAGGCATGCTCGGCCATTCTATGGGCGGCGGTGTTACTATAAATATTTTAGTGGCAAGGCCTGATTTAGTTGATGCGGCGGTTCTTTACGCACCGGTTAGCGCTGACGCAAGGGATAATTTTGATAAATGGACAACAGACAGGCCGGAAGTAGCAGATAAAATCATTGAGCTTTACGGAGGACCGGAATTAAATCCTATATTTTGGGATAATCTTTCAGCTATTACTTTTATTGAAAAAATAAAAACACCTATCATAAATCATCACGGCACGGCGGATGATGCGGTGCCGTTTGAGTGGTCGGAGCGCTTACAGGCAGAGCTTGAAATTAGAGGTAAGGATTCTATTCTATATACATATCCTGACGGACTTCATGAATTTATAGGTGAGTGGCCGTTATTTATGGAAAGAAATTTGGAATTTTTTGACAGACACCTAAAGGGCAAATTTTAATTTTTAAGTTTTAAGTTTTAACTGGCAGAAGAAAAAAATATCAAAATGAAAAAAGATGAAGAATTAGAGCCGGAGCTTTATGATGTTGCACGCAAAGGTGGCACTGAAAGGCCGTTCTCGGGCAAGTATTGGGATAATCATGAGAAGGGAATGTATAAATGTGCTATTTGTGGTAATGAGCTTTTCTCGTCAGATACTAAGTTTGATTCGGGCACGGGTTGGCCAAGTTTTACCCAGCCGGTAAATTTAGAAAATATAGAGTTAGTGCCGGATGATAGTCTTGGGATGCGCCGGACTGAAGTCAGGTGTAAAAAATGTGGAGCTCATCTTGGACATGTCTTTGATGACCTACCTGCGCAGGCAGGTGGCCCTAAGGGCGGGCAGAGATTCTGCATTAATTCAGTTTGTCTAAATCTTGAGAAAAAAGATGGAGAATAAAAATAAAGTAGATACACTTACAAATGGTTCGGGAATGCTCACCACGGGTAGCGCACGCAAATCAAATAAAGTAGATACAGCGACTTTTGGGGCGGGGTGTTTTTGGGGCGTGGAAGCGGATTTTGATAAAATTCCAGGAGTTATTTCAACTGAGGTCGGGTATAGTGGGGGCACAGCAGATAATCCTACCTATGAACAGGTTTGTGGCGGAGATACCGGCCACGCCGAATCGGTTAAAGTAGAGTACGATCCATCCGTAGTCCCTTATGAAAAACTTTTGGAGGAATTTTGGGGGATGCATGATCCGACCACAGCTGACAGGCAAGGGCCAGATGTGGGTAGTCAGTATCGTTCGGTAATTTTTTATCATACGCCCGAGCAAAAAGAATCAGCCGAGAAGTCTAGAGAAGAAATGGATGCTTCCGGTAAATTTGATGGGCCTATCGTAACCCAGATTGTTCCGGCAGTGCCATTTTACCCTGCTGAAGAATATCATCAGAAATATTTTGAAAAAACCGGAAAGAAGGTTTGTTAGTAGGGCCTGTTGTTGTTGCGCCTGTATTATATGAATAGGAGGAGCTATAATATAGGGGTAGGAATATTTAAGAAGGCTGAAGGGGTCCGCCTTCGGCAGACGGAGTTAAGCCTACGGCGAGACAAAGTCTGTCTTTATCAAAAATCATGCAAGTAAAGTTTAACACCTGGTGTTGAGGTGTTAGCTAAAACTATGAGTCATTATCAAAAAATATTTTTATTTTTGTTAAGGATATCTTTGGGCTGGTTATTTTTCTATGCAGGTATTACAAAGGTTATAAATCCAAACTGGTCGGCGGCCGGATATTTGGGCAATGCTAAAACCTTTTCGGGATTATTTAGTTGGTTTGCACAGCCAGGCAATATTGGTTGGGTTAGTTTTCTTGCAGAATGGGGTCTTGTTTTGGTGGGCGTTTCATTGATAGCCGGGTTTCTGGTTCGCTGGTCGTCTCTCGGAGGAATTTTATTGATGATTCTATTCTACCTGCCTATCTTGGCATTTCCGATTGTGGGCGAGCATTCATATATAGTTGATGAGCACATAATTTATATATTTGTGTTTGCCGTACTTGCCTTGTTTAATGCGGGTGTCTATTGGGGGCTGGACAGGATTTGGAAGAAGTAGAAAACACTAAAAACTTAAAAAGGTCGGCC
>JAUYLN010000030.1 GCA_030698885.1 bacterium | reverse complement strand
ATAAGCATACATTAAAAGTCCAAATTGAGTGCCCCAATCCCCTATATGCGTGTCCGATTCAATATTATATCCTGCAAACTCCATTATCTTAAACAGCGAGTCTCCAATAATAGCCGTCCTCAAATGGCCCAGATGCAACGGCTTGGCAATGTTTGGCTGGAAATATTCTATTAAAATCCTATCCTTCTTATGAGTCTCTCCCCTGCCGTAATCATCTCCTCTTTTTAAAATCTTCTTGAGATTATCCGCGAGCACTGCCGGAGAATAATAAAAATTTATAAAACCGGGTTTGGCAAATTCAATTTTAGAAAATGCCTCATTAATTTCTTCTATATTTTTAAGGTTAGAGATAATTTCTTCCGCCAAATCGGCCGGGTTAGCACGTCTTGCCTTTCCAAGACGAAAAGCAATGTTGCACGACAAATCACCCATGCCTTCAGGCGGGTACATGATATCAAAACTATCTTCACCTGTGGTTTCGGCAATAATTTTATGAAGCTCCTTCTTGGACATAAGATCATATTAACAAAAAAATGCTTATATTTCCATTTGTGAACCGGCATTATTTTTGCTATCCTATCTACCATTCAAGGTCTTTGAAAATCAGGGGATAAATGAAAACGACACTGCAAAGAAAGACAATAAAAACAGGCAAGGCCCTGTGGCTTTTAGCCCATAGTTTATGGGCTAAAAAACCTCTCAAATGGATGCTCTACTCATCCATACTGGTATTTTTATGCTCTTATTACTGGTTTTTCTACTCAACAACAGGCCTCACAAATGACAAGGGTGAGCTGATAGATTTTGAAAAAATGTCAAAACAAGAACCCATGCAAGCATCTGAAGTTTTTGCTGCAAACGGTTCGCGAATGGACGTATTTTTTCTTGAAATACGAGACCCGGTTAAATATGAAGATATTCCCCCTCTGCTGGTTAAAGCTTTTCTCGCAGCTGAAGATGAAAGATTTTTTGAACATTCGGGCATAGACTTTTGGTCAATACTAAGAGCGGTAGATCAAAATATTAGAGCTAATTTTGGTTATGGGCATCGTTCAGGTGCAAGCACCATAACACAACAACTTGCGAGATATATTTATGGTGATGAGATAAAATCACTAGGCACAATGGAGCAAACTTATACAAGAAAAATAATTGAAGCAAGGATAGCTATTCAGCTTGAAAAAAGATACTCAAAAGAAAGAATATTTGAAGAATGGCTGAATAGAACCTACTTTGGCCATGGCGCAAACGGCCTCCTTGAGGCTATAAGGACATATTACAAAGACAGCGACCTGGCAAATAATATCAGCAACACCCCTAAAACAGTTAAAAAGTTAAGGGCACTGGCTACCATTGTGGCGATGGTTAAAAAACCAATTGATTATTGTCCGATATTCCATGAATTTGACCGCTCAAGAGTTCCTCCTGACACAACACCCGAAGATTTGGAAGAACTGGTAAAACAGCATGACAAAAAAGAAGCCATAAGAATCATGAGAGCTAAAGATCGCTACAATTACGTCCTCGGCCAAATGGAAGATGAGGACTGCATAACCGAACAGGAAAAACTGGCAGCAGCTTTTCCGCTTGATAATTTCAAATCAGTTGAAAATGCAAGCATTACCTCAATAAGAAAACCGGAAGACAGATATTTCAGCAGAACCGTAAAAGAATTTCTTATGTCCCGCGGATATAGCGATGACACCCTCACCAAAACCGGCGGACTTAAAATATACACAAGCCAAAACCCCCACTACCAAAACATATTAAGCACAGCCATAAAAGAACATCTGGCTCGGCTAAATAAAGAATTGGGTGAAATTCCAGAAGAAGAGAAGCTTCAGGGATACGGCGTAACTCTTGATGTTAAAACCGGCAAAATACTGGCTATGACCGGCGGAAATGAATACGGCGAAACACAGTACAACCGCATATTTGCAAGACGCTCCGGCGGTTCAGCTATGAAGCCTTTCACATATGCGGCGGCCCTTGAATATGCCGGCATGGATATTTATGATCCTGTAAACAATTCTCCTTTTAGGATGAGGAATTCTGTAACTGCCAACGGAAAAGTAGATTGGTGGGCGCCCAAAAACTTTAAAGAGCGCGACCCCGTGCCCATGGGTAATAATGCTCTTTATTGGGTACTGGACCGTTCGGTCAATCTCGCCACCCTTCAGCTTGCTAAAAAAATCACCTTGGACAGTGTCTTTCGTATGTACCGACAGGTTGGCCTACGGGGTAAGCGCAACAGAGTAGTTGATCCTGAAGGAAATGTGGTTTTTGCCAGAATTAAAACGGATGACGAAGAAGCAGAAATGGGCCTTGAGCCATATCTGCCCACAGTCATCGGCGGTTCAGATGTTAATTTGCTTGAGCTTGCGGCCGCCTACGGACCGTTTGCCAGACAAGGCAAATATATTGCCCCAAGCATGATAACTAAAATTACCGCCCACGACGGCAAAATATTGCACGAGGCAAAAAAACCAAAGCCATATCAGGCAATGAGTGAGCGCACGGCAAATCTCATGACCATCATGCTCCGGGCAGCAACATACATAGGCACAACCAAAATTACTTTTCGTAATGCCCGACAGCAGGTTGCATGCAAAACCGGTACATCTGACGGCCCGAACGACTTACTCTTGGTATGCTTCACGCCCGAGATAATCGTTGCCATAAGAATAGGCTATGATGTACCAAAACCGATTTCACTTCCGGAATACATGTTTGAAGCAAGCAAAGACCGGGAAATGTCCGAATCAGCCGGATGGGTAGTCGGACCCCTAATGCGCAGAATAGTCAATGAGATTTATCAAGACCGCGAACCGGTTTCATTCTCTCAAGAAATAGATGATGGCTTAGCTGGATTATTGGCAAACCATGCCCTATCCCCCAGAAGAGGTTACATACGCATAGAACCGAAACTTGAGATTACCTCGACAGATGACGAAGTCAAGGAGGAAGCGACCACCGAACAACAAATTATAGGAACAGGGGCTGGAGATAATTCTAAAATTAAAGTAAATTATAAATAAATGGCACCTAAGGTAGAAACAATCATCAAGCAAAAAAATATCCTCAATAGAATGAGAAGGATGATACATAAGCCTACTCAAGTTGAGAAAGACAAGAGAAAAGGACGCGGTAAAGAGAGACAAAAAGTAAAGACAAATTTAAGGAAAGATAATGACTAATCCCGCTTTAGCGGGATTTTTTGTTTCACAAGTCACATTAAAAAAACCCGCCCGGCCCTTCCGGAGAAGACCAGGCGGAAAAAGAACTGCAAATCCAAGGAGAAAAAGAGCAAAGACGAGATGACTTAAGCTAAGGGTACATTGGGAACATTGTCCCTCTCTGGCAGTCCAAACATTCCGGCAACAGCCTTCAGTTCAAAAAGAAACTGGTCAGTATTGAGATTGTTTGGCTTACTCACCTCAAGATACTTACCGGGGCGAAGAAACACCTCCATGCCCATGTCGCGAAGTCTTTTCTCTATGTCCCTTGAAACTCTAAGCGGAACATTGCTGATGCCCAGGACTCCTTTCACTTTGGGTCCCGCGCTCAACCATAATCCATGGGTATTTTTCTTTTCAAACATCCGACCACACTCAAAGGATTGCTCAATAAGCCAGCCTAAAGCTTTTTTGAAACTTTCGCCGCCTTCAGTCAATGCTCCAAGCGCCCCGAATACCGCCTCAATCTCTTCATCCGATGGGGCTCCGATAGACAAGAAAGCATCTTCTCTCGTTATCTTAAACCCTTCCGAAGCAGAGATTCTTTTTTGATTATCAAGGTGAACCCGGACACGCTCACCCTCTAGCACCAGATGAACAACAAGCATCTTTTAACTCTCCTGACCACAAACTCCACGAAATTCAGAAAAACCTAATATGAAGCTTATAATATTAAGATGACATAAACATGAATTATGAAAGATAAAAAAATCCGGCCGGAAAGCTTATCTTTGCTTTCCGACCGGTTCATTTTTTGCGCCCGCTCTTCTTGTTGGGTTTAAGGCCGGTAAACATAACCTTAATTCCATAAAGCATGGCTACAATGCCCGCAAGCTGTACCAACAACTGGGGCAAAAAGGCAAGAGTCACAATCCCGGCGATAAAAATCATCAGCCAGGCATAGGATCTTTCGCGCCTTACCCATGCACGAAAGGAACACCAGAGTTCCGGAGCGATGAATCCGGCTCCGGATGCGCCAGCCGTAAAAAACAGGCTGGGACCGGCAGGATGCCCGGCGGCCATTATTGCAGAGGCGCCGAGAGCGGAGAACCCGAGCCAGACCGGCCATACCTGCCAGTGACGGCAAGCCAGTCTGGCCAGAAGCGCTCCCCCAAAAGAGAGCAGGAAACCGAGAATAATCATTCACATCTCCTTTACGTGATATCATCAGCGAACCGAACAACGGCACCAACAGGCCTGGCAAGCCCATTAACGATATTCTGAAAGACGACGTCTTTCATCTTGCCTGGTCGCCTTGTGGCAACCTGCCATTCAAGAGGCAGGGTGCATGGAACTCCCCTGCACTCCAGCTCACGCCGGATTTGGCTAACCCTGGACTTCAAGTCCGGGTCAGCATGGTCTAGGTTAATAATTGCTCTCACCTTGCCTCCTTCTCGGGCTTGCCGAGATTGACCCAATATGGGTCGTCACCACGGTTGTACTTTACCGAAGCTTCGCTGTCCCATGTAGTGAAAACTTCGCCACCAGGGCAAATGCGAAACCTCTTTACTCGTGCCACACCATCGTCATATTTAGTGACAACGGCACAACCGAATTGGTCAGAAAACGTGTGCATCCCTGGCATGCCGTTTACCAGTTCGGTCATCACTGACCAGGACGCTACAAGTTGCCCGTGGCTGGCCTCTACTTCTTTCTCCGTCTCGGCCAGCCATAGCCCTGAAATTAGGAACATAGCTAACGACAGAACCCCAACGGTAAACAGACCCTTCTTCTCCATGGTGTTTTCTCCTTGTTTGTCTAAGAACTTACTAACTACTTTAATTATAGCATAAAATATAGCCAAAAGTCAATGTCGTCCCCGTCAAACGGGGCTTAGGGCCCCGTCAAATGGATTTAGGCCCAGATTAACGAGGTTCAACCTCGTCAATAATGGTCGCCTAGGTCGGCTAAATCACTGATTTAGGCGTTTTGCTTAATACTTACTGCTTGCTACTTAATACTTGTTTTCCCTTGGGTGTGACCCAGAAGCCCATATACTTCCCGAGCATCAGCCGGGACTGGGCTTCAAGACCGGGCAAAGCGCCCAGCAATATCATAGTTAATGGCATCAACGCCCATTGGATTATCATGAAAATATATTTATGCCGGCCGAATCTTGGCGGCCTCGGAGGCAGAATAAGCATAGACAGGATGACTGACGACACCAAGCCGACCATGGCAAAAGTCATAATGCCACGGGTGATGAATGGCAGATTATAAGATAGAACGGTTCTATTAAATTCTGCACCACCTAAAGCTATAGGCAGCCAACCAAGCAAGAATATAATAATCGCATTTGTCGCCCAAGACCAAAAACTTTCAAGAATTGTAAAACCCATAAATAATTTCTTCTTTAAAGGTATGAGTTTGTTTTTTGCGAAACCAAAAAGAAAATAAGGAACATTCTCAACGCCATAACCCCAGCGCCTTTGCTGTTTGTAAACATTTATCATGGTCTGCCTGAAAGAGTGGGCAACATTAGCATCCATTGATACAGGGTAGAAAAGCGGCTCGTTTCGGTACCGGCCGTTATAGCGCAAAAATGCCTGCCAAAAAATACGCGAGTCCTCTGAAACCATATTAACCTGCCAAAAATCAATATCTGCCAAAACCTGAAAAGGCATTGAATGGCTTGAGAATGTGGTTGAGCTCTCTATCCTCTCCTGCTTGATGGTATGCCAGAATGTAGCCGAAAACGCCACCACTCGGGCAAAACCCGGCGCTTCCCAGATATTATTAGTATAAAATGGCACCGGCTGGTATGAGGCATGGAGTGGATCTTCAGCCGTTAAATAAACATAGGCCAAACGTCCGAAATATTCAGGAAAAACAACCGTATCAATATCCAGAGCAGAAACAATTATTCTTTCATAAGACATGCCTGCCGGGTCTATTATATTTTCTTTGACCCATTTTCCGGCATAAGCGATATTTGAACCTTTGCCGGCAAGCTCGCCTGTGATACTGCCCGGATGCTCAACTGTGACAAATTTAAAAAAAGTGTCACGATATTTTGCCTCAAGCATACTGGCAACTTCCCTGTTAAATTCCTCCCCTGCTCTTTCTTCCTGGGCCAGCACCACTATCATTTTATTTTGCGGATAGTTTGCTCTGGCCAAAGATGCAATTGATGCGTCCACTGTTTCAAACGGCTCTTTGTACATAGGCAATAACACGAGATGATAAATGTCATGCCAGGAATGAACAGTTGGTAGTTGGTAGTTAGTAGTTGGTAGTTGAGTTAACCTCTCCAGCCAATTAATACCCATATTTTGCCTCACTTGTCTGAAAGCCGAACGCAAATGGAGTGAAAGATAAACAGTTTTAATGAACCAGTATACATCAAAAATTATAATAAAAATTGCCATGAATGTAGGCAAGCGAAAAGAAAAGACAAAAATAGCAATCAGGGTCAGCCAAGCCAAAATACCCGGCAACATCTCAAAGAACCGGTATAATAACCGGTCTCGTTTATCAGCTACATCAGCTGCACGGGATAGTTTTGAATAGTAATTATAATCAGCCAAGTTAAATTACTAATTATTCTAATTACCCTAATTAATCTAAACGAATCCAAATAGCCAGCCCTTAAAAACTTAGAATAATTAGGTCAATTAGACATTATAAATTAGCAAACAAATGCATAAAGATTATACGTGATAAAAAAATAATCAAGTTAGCGAACGATTACCATTCTAGAATGAATTTATACAGCCCATCTTCATCTTTAATATCGCCATTTTTAATATCTCTATCCAGCCTGGCGAGCCTTGAAAAAAGCATTTTAAGCTCCTGCAATTCAAATTTTCTTGAACAGTCAAATGCTTTCTTTGCTGCGAAAGGATGGATTCCGGCCAGATTGGCCATCCTTGAAAAAGGCACTGCTTTGTCGGCCAAATCTTTAACCGCTACAAGATTACGCAACTGGTAAGCTATCATGGATATTAAATAATGCGGGTCATCTCCCGAAGCAAGCCTCTCTTCAAGCAATGCTAGCGCCTTAGCTTTATTCTTGGAAGATAGAACATCCAAGAATTCAAAAATGTTCAAGTCTTCTTTGGGCCTGACCAGAAGCTTTATGTCATCTGATTTTAAGGTCTTATTTCTGCTATAAGCGGCCAACTTTGCGACTTCCCGGCTCAAGCGCCAGGCATCTTCGCCGGCAAAAGCTATCAATTCTTGGGCAAGAGCCGGCCCAAGCATCAACCCTAGATTTTCTGCTTCTTTTATTAACCAGCTTTCCAGCTTTTTACCCGACAACGGCTCAATCTCTTTGGTCTGAATATTTTTTGATGAAAGCAAATCCCATAGTTTCTTGCTTTTTTTGGCTAACTCTTTAGCATCTCCATTTTCCGCTATTATCAATATTGTATTTTTATCTTCGGCTAAATTACGCTTTTTTATAAGTTCGGCTACATTTTCGCCGTTACCGCCACCGAAAGCCTGTTTTAAAATTAATATCTTTTTATTATCAAAAAAAGAAACCGCCTTAAATTGGTCTTCAACTGCGCCGATTATATCATCACCCGGCTCCGAAAAATCAGTATAAAAAACATCAGCATTCGGACCGTGCTTTTCTTTATATTGATTGATCAGCTGGTCAATCGCCTGCTTCATCCTATAGCTATCGGTTCCGTATAGAAAAATTACCAAACTAAATCAAATTCAAATTTTAAATTTAAAATTTTAAATCAATTTTTAAAATTAAAATATTTTGATTTGAATTAAAATTTATAACTTAAAATTTAAAATTAGGTCTCAATTTATAGTGATTTCTATCCAAATCATTCCGGGAGTAAAAGGTACTTCCCTGCCACCATCATCTGAAAATAATAGCCTATCACTATCTTTCTCCTTTACCCACTTGCCGGAAACGGCCAAGCCGTTTTGGTATATTACAGCCCTGCCCGAACCTAAGGTTTTAACCCGTATATAATCTTTATCAATGGGGCTTGAAGTGGTTTCCATTATAACAACATTGGCTGCTTCTACCTGTTTGCCGGTATTTTTATCTATTTCCGGTCTTCCGTTTCTTGAACGCAAATATAAATTGCTCACGGGTTCATACTCCCATTTAACCTTGCCGCTGAAATCACTATTAAATATCTCGGGCGGAGAGATACTACCCCTATCCCTTGAGGCGGCATGAGTATATCCCGAAAAAGTATTTGTATTATTGTAGCCAAGTTTTGCTATGGCCTTTTCTATCAGATCCTCACTCGTAAAACCATTGTGGGGCCTTGGCCTGTCCGGCTTGCGGAAATAATAAATATTCTCGTATTTCAAACCGTCAATGTTATCTATAACACCGGCGTTAAGTTCTTTCAGGGCCTCTCTCTCGCCTCCCCAGTGGGCATATATAGCGTTCAGACCCTTGGCCAATGGAACAAAATCAAGACGCGAAGAACGAATAGAACCAATTTCGTCAGGCAGCTCACACTGATATACGGCCATTATTCTGGTTATTCCATCCGGCGTAACCGGCATTTCAAAAACTATATCCGCCCTACCAACCCCTGATAACGGCCTGGTTTCCGGGTCTGAAGCCAGCATAACCGCAACCGGCCTCCTGTCGGCATTTTGACATTCAATACCGGAAAGGGCACTTATCGGATAAATACCGGCCAGCTGAACCTTCTCACCGCCTCCTGAAATACTTATTACTCTTTCTCCTCCAAACGCAAAAAAAGCCACTACAACGGCTAAAATAATACCCACGCCCATTAACAAGAATTTATTCTTCAAAATTAGACTTGACATACTTTATTAAATCATATACTATATTATTAGATTTTTCAAGTCCCGCAGTAGGTATTCTGCTGGCCTAACGGCCGAAAAACGAAGCAGGACTACACTTCGGGACAAGCCCCGGCCGGCTTAAAATAGCCAAATTCATGAAAGGAGAAGGAAGCTTGAAGAAAAGAGATAAGAAGAAAAGGCTACGCCGAATACGAGAGGCAGCCGCACGAAACGGAAAAGTATTAAAGGCAAGTGAAGGAAAAAACCTGGACCAAGAGCTCAAGAAGGGGTACATTGCCAACCGAAAGGAAACGGAGAGGTCCTATCGGAAGCGGGAACCCGCCATTCTTGAAGTCCTCGGTAGGGGTTGATACACGGCCAGGACAAGGGCCGGTCGCCTAGGCGACCGGCCCTCTTTTATTTCTGATGGACTGGACAAAAATGCGCGCTTCTACTACCCACTTTTATCCTTTTTATTACTCCCCCGTCATGTTTCTTGCATTTCTCGCCTGTCATCTGATAGGCCATGGTCATATTTTGATAATTGCCGAATCCACCATCTAAAGTCCTATAATCCTGCTGGCTATCCCCTTTTGCATCTATTGCCTTATTGAGTACTGATTTCATATATTTAAATATTTTTTTAAGCTCCGCCTCCTTCAGTGATTCCGTACGATGTTCCGGATGGATTCCCGAGAACCATAATATTTCGTCCGAATAAATATTGCCTATGCCTACAATAAAGAACGGGTCCATCAGAACCTGTTTTATTTTACCTTTTTTGTTACGAAACAATTCCCTGAATTTTTTAAAATTAAAACCAGCATCAAGGGGCTCCGGACCCAACCTGCCGATTTCATTAATGTGCTCAATTTTTTCAGTATCACCAAGAAACACTTTGCCAAAACGCCTTAAGTCAGAAAGCCCCAGCATTTTCCCATTATTTAAGAACAATAAAAATCTGATATGACGATTAAACGGATCTTGCCATAAAGCCTCCGGCTCTAGCCCGACCCATTTTTGATTTTTTAATTTAAGGTCATTTTTAATTTTTAATTTGTAATTTTGATTTTTAATATTTGATATTTGATTTTTCTCTATCCACTTCCCATAAAGCAAATGCCCCGAAATTTTCTGATGGATTATAAGAGTTTTTCCTTCGGACAAATCCATCATTATATATTTTGCCCGTCTATGGGCGCGCAAAATCTTGAGGCCTTTTATTTCTTTTTTAAATTTGATCAGACTGTGCGTTTTAATGGTTCTTGGCCAATCAGTCCAGGCATCTAAAATCTTAAGGCCGATAACCTTTTTATTTAACTGGCGAACGATTGTCTCAACTTCCGGTAATTCCGGCATGATAATCTACTAATTACTGATTTTATACTAATCTATTTCTTATTCGTACATTAGTGATTTAATTAGTAATTGGTAGATTTAGTATATTCGTATGAGATTGGTAATTAGTAGATATTCTTCATTTCCTGCCAATTATGGCCCGACTTTACATCAACTACCAGCGGGGCATCAAGCTCGCATACCGACTCCATAAGCCTTTTTATTTCAGGCGATATTTTTTTAACAATATCTTCTTTTACTTCTATAACAAGCTCGTCATGAACCTGAAGAAGCATTCTGACATCTTCTTTTTTAAAATTCTCTTTGAGGTACTCATAAACTTTAATCATTGCCAGCTTCATAATATCGGCTTCGGTGCCCTGAATAGGCATATTAACCGCCATCCTTTCAGCATATGCCCTAACTTGGGGCATGGTTGAGTAAATATCCTGCATCGGCCTTTTACGGCCGAATAAAGTTTCAACATATCCGTCGCGATGAGCTTTTTGTTTTGTTTCTTCTATGTAGCGTGCCACACCTGAAAATTTTTCAAAATAACGGTCTATGAATTCCCTTGCAGTGCTCCTATCAACACCCGAAGACCTCATAAACCCTATCGGGCCCATGCCAAAAAGCACCCCAAAATTAAGCGCCTTGGCCTGACGTCGCATTTCCTTATCAACCTTGTCCTTGCTCACGCCAAATATTTCTGCGGCCGTTGCAGTGTGAATATCCTCCCCTGCCCGAAACGCTTCTATCATTTTTTTATCTTTGGCCAGATGGGCCGCGACACGGAGTTCAACTTGAGAATAATCAAAAGCAGTCAGCAGATAATCGGGCTCGGCAACAAAGGCCTTCCTGAATTCCTGACCAAGCTCTGTCCTGACAGGAATGTTCTGCAAATTAGGATCCTGCGAAGATAACCTGCCGGTAGCTGCGCCGGCCTGGTTGTATGTGGTATGGACTCTCTTGTCTTTTTCACTGATTAATGCCGGAAACGGCTCAATATATGTAGTCTTAAGCTTCTGAAGCTCACGATACTGCATTATAAGTTCAATTATGGGATGTTCGTCTCTTAGCTTCTCAAGCTCCGGGGCGGCAGTGGATTTTGCTCCGCCGGTGGTTTTTCTAACCTTGCCAAGCAAACCGAGTTTATTGAAAATAACATCCCCAAGCTGAGACGGCGAATTAATATTGAACTCCATGTCGGCCAATTTATGAATTTCCTTCTCAAGCTTTGCCAGCTCTTTGCTTGATGATTTGAGCAGTCCGGCTAAAATATCCGTATCAACTTTAATGCCGTTTGACTCCATGTCGGCCAAAACTTTTATTAACGGCATCTCTATGTCATTGAAAACCTTGTCTAAATTATAGGATTTTAGCTTATCTTCAAATGCTTTTTTAAGTCTGGAAATATTACGCTTAAGATCGGGCCCCGGCATTTCATTAAACTGGTCATAAAATATTTTTTCAAACTCATAGTTTTTCTGATCAGAATTTAAAACATAGGCCGCAATCTTTGTATCAAAAACCGGATTATTTAATTCCCGGCCTATTTTGATGGCTTTTTTATAAAGATATTTAAGGTCATAACCGGCAATGATCCAATCCGGTCTTGAGGCAACTTCTTTTAGCACTTCGTCTTCTATGCCCACCATGAAATAAGCCGTTTTTGAATCATAGACAGTCTTTTCTTGTTTTACCGAAAACAATGTTTGTTCTCTAACATCTTCCTCAAAGCCTTCACCAAGCTCCGGGAGGCGCTTTATAAGACTGGTAAATCCAAGGTCGCGGAATATTTTCTCAATCTCTTTTTTATTAAAATTCTTGCGCCACTCCGTTTTTTCAATGGAAAAATCAATATCAAGATCCGTAACTATGGTTGAAAGCTGTTTTGAAAAATAAGCCTGGTCTTTGTTGTCTTGAAGCTTTTGAATAAGTTTCTCAGATAAAGGAGATTTTATTTTCTCCTTGTCTTTTTTGGAAATTGGAAATTGGAAATTGGAAATTGCCTCATACAAACCGTCCAGACTTTGGAAGGTTTGTATGAGGGCTGATGCCGTTTTCTCCCCCACTCCTGGCACTCCGGGAATATTATCGGATGGGTCGCCCTTTAATCCCCTGTAATCATTCAGCTGTTCGGGTTTCAACCCGTATCTTTCCATGACCGCTTTCTCATCATAAACGACCGTATCGGTCACGCCTTTTCTTAAAGTGAAGACAACCACTTTATCGCCCTCAACCAACTGTAAAGTATCAAGGTCGCCGGTAGCTATGACTACCTGAACGTCTTTTTTCTTCTTAGCTATTTCAGCCATCGTGCCTACGACATCATCTGCTTCATAGTTTGGCTTTTCATACATTGGAATGCCAAAAGCCGAAAGTACGTTTTTAACAAGCGGAAGCTGAGCATAAAGTTCATCCGGCGCCTTAACGCGCTGGCTTTTATATTCTTCAAACTCCTCATGTCTGAATGTCGGACCGGCCAAGTCAAAAGTAGCCGCGATGTATTCAGGCTGAAGTTCTTTTATCATCTTTATTAAAATGGAGCTAAAACCAAAAACGGCATTAGTTATTATGCCTTTTGGAGATTTAAGCGGTGGCAAAGCATGAAATGCCCTGTGAACCAACGCATTACCGTCAATTAGAACTAGTTTTTTTGGCAAAAAACTAGAATCAGGAATCCCGAATTAGGAATTAGGCATTTAAACCATAATTCATAATTCTTAATTCTTAATTCTTATAAGCCTTTCAGTTTCCGAGACATGATCTATGTGCACTTTAATATATTTTTTAGGCAGTATTTTTTTAACTCTGTCTGACCACTCAATCAAAATTATATTACCTGAATCATTAACCACCTTATCAACGCCCAATTTAATCAAATCCTTATAGTCTTTAAGCCGATAAGCATCTATATGTATTAAGAGTTTGTAGTGAGTAGCTTGTAGTGAGTAGCTTTTAATAAGTACGAATGTAGGGCTGGTGAGGTGCCGCTTAATTCCGAGTGCCTTGGCAAATCCCTGCACAAAAGTAGTTTTACCTGCGCCAAGCTCGCCTTCAAGGGCTATAACTGCGGCATATTTACCCGGTCCTTTCTCAGCTATCTTGTCGGCCAAATCCGACGCTATTTTTTGAGTTTCTTTTAAGCTATTTGAAACTATCTTCATTAACAAATACTACCGTTTTTAAAGCTTTTTCACAAGGCATTTTTATAGAATAGAAAAGCCTAACCTAGCCAAAAAAATCCCACCAGGTTTTAATCCCCGGCGGGCCACGGTTTTGACGAGGTTCAACCTCGTCAAAAAATAAATCCGCCATGACTGCTTTAAGCAATCATGGCGGTAAGTTGTATAACACGAAAGAACTGCTATCGCCTCTCAAGTAACACCCTCCTTTCCGCTTCGGTCAGCTGACTTTCGTCATACCGACGAACACGGGATTTGGACGGGTAGAAATCCCCAGCCCCGTTTGACTGGGCCCTGGACCGTCGTTCAGGAGGAGCCTTGATTAACGGCACCTTTCCGGTCTCCGTTAAATCCGGAGCTGGTTCTGGCTCCGGAGGTGGAGCCTGTGGAGGAGCCACTACAGGGACCGACCTTTGGTTGTTGAGTCTCTGCTCAACAATCTTAACCCTCTGATTGATGGCACTTATGGCCTCGCCCTGCATTTCATTCTGGGACACCAGCTCTGCATAAGACTGCATAAGCTTTTGAACCCAGTCTGAAATGTCTCCGGGCGACATTTCAGTTGACTGACCATGGGGCGATGGCTTCTCTTCTGCAGTCGCCGCCGGTTCTTGTTGCTCAACCGTTGCCGGCTGGTGATAGCCGGTCCAAACGCCACTGAAAACTATATAAAGTACCACCAAGCAGGCAGCTGCAAACGTCCACGGCAAAACGTAATTCCAAGTCCAGAGGAGTCTCGGCTTGTTTCTTTCAAACCAACCGGGTCCATCTGGTGGCTTTTGGACCACCGACTTAGGCTTTTCCGGCTTCTTTTCTCCGCCGGACCCGGCCTTGTTAACCGGAGGCAGCTTCGGTTTCGTATCCTTCGAGGATTTTTTCTCTTTCATTTTTTTTCCTCCTAGGCCGGGTATCATAGTCTCCATTAGACGACAGAATCTTTTTGTAGAGCCGTCATCCGATGGTATTTTTGGCTTTGAAGTTTCTTTTTCTTCTGCTTCTTCTGCCATTATTACTCCTCTACCGTTGGAAAGTAGAATCTCCAGCCGGTATCTAACGGCTCATTGCGAGCCGTTAACAAACTGGTTGAGCCGCTGCGGTTTGGCACGCTGGCCTCCGCACTGTAAGCATATTCAGAACCGGGGTCCTCCACGCGCCATCTCTGACCTGGATGCATCTTACCGATGCATTGACCATCAGCCAGCACCGACACAAAGAATCCCGTATCATTAATAAGCTCCATCTGCCCGCGGAACTCTTCCGGCGGACTAAACTCCCTGCCGCTTGAGAATCTGGGCCTTGGTCGTGGTCGGACATACTCAACATCGGCCTCAATTGCCCGACCCGAATATCCAACCCTGGCAGCCATACCACCGCCATCATTATGATTCAGGCGATAGCTCTTGTGGCGACTACCGAAAGTATCGGCTAAAAGTCCTGCGCCACCACCTATGGTAGCTCCGGCAGCAGCTCCACGCCACCCACCGGCTGCACCGCCAATACCGGCAGCAAGCCCAACAAAACCGGCAACGCGCTGTATGCGTGTCCTGCGGGGTAACGGACCTCGGCGACTCTCATCAAGCTCCTCGCATCTGCCGTTCTGGCAGATGCTATAGCTGATGTCATTGTATGAGCGGTCGCCCATAACCTCCGCGATTCTCCGGTCAACATCCACGCGCTGACCGAAGGTCGGCGCAACGACAAACAAAAAACTCAAACTCAACACCAGAAGTGTTCTCATTTCCTTTTCTCCTTTTTCCCTTGTTTTTAGGGTACTACTTATTATAATTCTACACTATTTACACTCAAAAGTCAACCCCCTGTTATGGTTCAGTAGCTTGTGGCCACCCCTGCTTTTTTTAAAATTTAAACCCGTATGACGAGTTAGAATTTAGAATTTAAAATTGTTTGTCTCTTATCTCCTTAAGCTTTTCTATGTCTTTCTCCCTCCCCTCATCCTCTGTTTCCAAAAGCCAGTCTATTCCCATAAATGGTTTTGACGTTAAAATCGCCGCTATACCGTCCTTGCCGATGTATCCGGCACCTATATGCTCATGACGATCTTTATGTCCACCTAAAGCGAATTTTGAATCATTGACATGGGACAATCTCAACCACTTGAGTCCGATTTTCTCATCAAATTCTTTTAACATTTTTTTGGCCTTATCGGGTGATGAAAAATCATACCCGGAAGCAAAGGCATGACAGGTGTCAAAACAAACTCCGCCAAACCCGGGCAAATTTTTAACTTCTTTTAATATTGCCCCAATTTCATCAAACGTATCACCTATAACATTTCCGGCCCCGGCGGATATCTCAAGCAGAAGCTTAGTCGTCCCCTTATAGCCGCTTAGGATTCTCCCAACCCCTTTCACAACTCTTGCGATGCCCTCTTCCAAGGTTTGCCCCGCGTGAGAACCCAAATGAGTCATGATGTATCCTGCGCCAAGCATACTCCCCCGCTCAAGCTCTTCCCGCACAATACGCGCTGATGAATGCCTGACCACAGGATTTAAAGAAGCAAAATTAATATAATATGGCGTATGAATATAAAAAGTTTCAAAACTAAACCGCTTCATTTCTGATTTAAATTTTGCGACTATTTCTGGCGTTAATACCGGCGCCGGCCCGCCCTGCGGTGAACGGGTAAAACACTGAAAAGTTTCGCACCCTAAAACCGCCGCCCTCTCGGGAGCATTATAAATACCACCAGCTATTGAAACGTGGCAACCTATTTTAGGTTTGTATTTTAAATAAGCCATATTAAATAAGCGGGGCGATAATAATTCATCTGAAATCCTGAGTATGCCCGAAGGATTGAAACATGAGCACCAATTTTGGGCACAACCATATTTAGACAGAAAAGAGAAAGCCCTCAAATAAGAGGGCTTTATATTTTCGAATAATTATTTTTGTACATCATTTTTGCTGTCGCCTTCTCCATTTTTGCCGTTATTTTTATTCTCTCCGTTTTCCTCCGGGGAAATACCCTCCACGGCTCGGGAAATTTTTAAACTCTCGATATCATAAAAACAGGTCCACGGAGCCTCAATTCTATTTAAAAAATAGCTCTTGTCTACTATTTTCGGCCTGACCCTTAGCATCCCCAACTCCATTATGGACAATTTAACTCTAGGCAATCTAGGATTTTTTAGCTCAACAGTATGAAAAACGGTATTGTTATCAATTATAAAAAAACCGTAGTCAACAATTCTGGCCTCTCCATCAGCAAAATACTGTATTCTGTTGATGAATTTGCCACTGTCTAGTGCTATCACCTCATCATCGCCGGACATCTCAACCCCTTTAGTTGGGGTAACAAATATCCAATAAACGCGATGACCCGAAACCTCTCCATCGGAATCTCGCACCTCATCCACTTGATAAAAATGAACAGATTTGATTCTTGTGTTTTTCCAGAATTCAAAAGTATCGGTAGCAAATTTTGCTTCCTGGGAATAAGTGCCACGCAAGGCCTCCCAAGTTTTAAATTGATATGCCTGACAAATAATATTTTCCTGATTTATAGTCAGATATGTAATCAACCAAAAATCTTTTTTACTTTTTTTAAGAAATCTTTTACGGCTAATTTCTCGTGCCCAGTCACCATCGGTCTCAAAGAATATATTTTGTTCATTCTTGGTTACAGGGGTAATCTTGAACTCAAGCCTATTGTAAAGAATCATCGTCGGGCTAGCGAACTGTCCGGTTAGAATATCTTTGTCCGGCGATATACTTACAAATTTAATTGGGATTTGGGATAAATTTTCATAGAAAGCCAGCGAGCCCGAATCCGCACAGCTAAGCGTAGCTTCGCCAGGTTCAGCTTTGCTACTATCTTCTTTTTGCCCTTGGTCTTGCGGCATCCCCAGATTTACCCTTAAAAATAAAGTGAAATGAATTATAAAAATCAGGCACAATCCTAGTCGCCTCATATTGTTCTCCAGCTAATTTATTAAAAAGCTTTTAAATCAGCATACGCTCGTTTTGTAAGCAATAAAATATTGACCAATCAGTGATTATATGTTTTTAAAGTGTTTAATCTTCGCTTTTTTATTTTGCTCATCAAAAACAACGGATATGGCATCTATCCTCCACTCTAAATCCTGCCCCTCAAATTCGTTATCCATATAGAACTGTGCGACCTTAGCTATTTTCGCCAGCTTATGTGCATTAACTCTTTCTTCTGGAGCAAAATCACCAGCAAAATCCGACCTATTTGCCTTTACCTCAACAAAGATGATGGTTTTATCATCATCACCATCTGCTACCTTAGCATCATCATCATCCTTTTTAGCCGTCCCGTCCAGCGGGACACCAAAATTTTGATTTTTGATATTTGATCTTTGATATTTGGCTATTATGTCTATTTCCCCCCACGCCTTTTCGTAATTTTTATCTAATATCTCATATCCCCCTTCCTCAAGGTATCTGGCCGCAATATTCTCCGCGAGATTGCCCAAGTCTTTTGTGCTCATTCATTTTTTGTATCAAAAAATAGAAGTCTTTTTATTATTGACATCTTACAGGTTTAATTATAATTTAGTCAAAGCTCTATAAAATCGGAGGCTTTAGATGCCTGTTGAACTAAAAATGCGACCTAATGATAAGCCTATTTCCTGGGAAGAATTTACCGAAACTAAGCCCAATTTTTCTATAGCTATAGATGGCTATGTTGCTGAAAGGCCAAGACTTAATACAAAGGGCCCATACGCAAACTTTAACCACCACGAGGGAGTAAGCCGGCTTGAAACAAGGGCTACATGTGCACAGATACATCTACTGATACGCCTGGGACTATTCAGACTATTCAGAAATGAAAATGGTCCGATGGCCCATGTTTGGACAAATGACTGCGATGAAGATGTGTGCTTAAGTTGGTATCTGTTGAGCCATAACTTTATAGCTGAATCAATGATAAATCCATGCCTAAATAGATTGGTTGATGTGGCTGAAATAATGGATACCACTGCCGGCATGTATCCCCTTTCGGTTGACGTTCCAATACAAAGACAGCTGGCATGGGTCATGGAACCATACCGTAGATTTAGATTTGGCGGGGCAATCGATTTGAGGGATGCAGATTCTTTTATTAATGTAGTCACCGATGTCTGTACTAGAATTGAGAAACATATAATCGGCGACGGAAAAGATCTCCCGCTAGATACAAGATACAAAATAATAGGTGGTGGCCAAGGCTGGTCATTGATTGAGGAAATCGGCAACCAGGGGAGGCAAGGCGCTTTTAGCGATGGCATAAGAGCATTTGTCTCTGCTCGTGAGAGAGATGATGGCAAATGGTCTTATAGTATTGGCAGAGCCTCGGAATGTATTCCCTTTGATGTTTTGAGGGTAATAGATCGCCTGAATAAAGAAGAATGCGTGAATGATACCTGGGGTGGTAGCTCAACAATCGGTGGCAGCCCCAGAATTACAGGTAGCTCTTTAAGCCCTGACAAATTAATCAGAATAATAAATGATGAGTTAAAAAAAGACTAAACAGCCCTAATCTGGCTGTTTTTTTTGTTTCCCGCGAAACCCCGCCTGTTTTATACTTAATACTTACCCCTTAATACTTACTGCTTTTACCCACCCCCTGTTCACATCTCCTATTGACTTATACCCTTCACAGGAATAACATGAATAATACCTTCTTCGGAAGGTTGTTTTATTGGATATATCCAGTAATTAATAAACAAATGGACATTCCCGACACAAGCCCCAATGGTGGTTTACTCCGGAAAATAACTGAAAAGACGGGCATAATATTTAAGAAATTAAAAGGCGACAGGTTCGGCTTTTTCTTCGTTTTTATTTTAGTCATCAGTTTTTTAGCTATTAAAGGTTCGCCGTCAGAAGGACAAAAGAGCATCTTGGGTGCTCTTTTTACTAAATATATAGACGAAACTGCCGCATCAATCATAAGACCTACGTCAGCTCAACTGGCTGAAATAAATAGCTTATATACACAGAATTACTCCGCCAACGGAGAAGGCGTAACCATAAATAGACAGACCCTTGCTACAATTCAGGATAATTCCATAGTTTCATATAATTCCGTAGATACGGACACCGCCGAATTATCAAAACAGCTTACAGGCACAAGCAGTCAAATATCTATTTACGCAGTACAAGAGGGAGATACCCTCTCTTTTATTGCCGAGGACTATGGCGTCAGCGTTAATACTATTGTTTGGGCTAATAATTTAACAAATATAAATTACTTAAAACCTGGAACTGAACTTAAAATACCACCGATTACCGGTATTTTACATACAGTAAAAAGCGGAGATACGCTAAGCTCCATATCTAAAAAATATGGCGTGGAACAAGAGAAAATACTATCCTACAACCTATTACCCAAAATTGACCAACTTAAAATTGGCCAGGAATTAATAATACCCGGCGGCACCTTAAAGACTTCTTCGGGAACAGCAACTGCAGCTGCTAGCGTTACCAGATTCGCGTACTTGCCTGATCTTGGGGGATACTTCGCCCAACCGACAACCGGTTATAATTGGGGCCGAATTCATGGCAGGAATGGTGTTGACATAGCTAACTCCTGCGGAACAGGCATCTATGCCGCTTCATCAGGAACCGTTGACCTGGTAAGGACTTCCGGCTGGAATGGCGGTTTCGGTTTATTCATAAGACTTCTACATCCAAACAGTACAGAAACACTATACGCCCACTTGAGTAAAATATATGTGTCTTCCGGTGAATCAGTTGAGAAAGGAGAGTTAATAGCCCTAATGGGAACTACCGGCCGTTCTACGGGATGCCACCTCCACTTTGAAGTACACGGAGCAAAAAATCCATTGGCTAGATACTAGTGAGTAGTGAGTATAGGAAAAATAAGAAGCTAAGGGGTTTCTCACGAAACATCCTCCCAATAAAAAATGCCCCCGCCTAGGCGGGGGCATTTTTTATATCTTAATCCTTAATCTAGGCGACCCCCTCTGTGGTCGGTTTTACTTTATAACCAATGGCCTCTGCAATATGGTTAGCTCCAATAATGTCTACGCTGTCTAAATCAGCTATCGTTCTCGCGACTTTCAATATTTTGTGATAGCCACGACCGGAAAGATTGTACGATACAAAAGCTTCCTTCAGCAACAATTCGGCATCATTTGTAAGAACACAGAATTTGCCTATTTCCTTAATACCCATCTCGGAATTGGTCAAAGTAGCAGAGCCGGCAAAACGCTTTGCCTGTACCTCTCTGGCCTTTTTTACCGTCTGGCGAATTGACTCACCGGTTTCGCCTCGAGCAGGACCGGTCATTTTGTCATATGTTTCACGCGAAATGTTTATCTGAATATCTATACGGTCAAGCAGGGGACCGGATACCTTTTTGTTATATTTATAAACTGAATTAGCACTGCAAATACAGGCTAATTTTTCATCACCAAAATTACCGCAAGGGCATGGGTTCATAGCCGCAACAAGCATAAACTTGGCCGGAAACTTAACCGAGCCCGCGGCCCGAGAAACAACCACCTGACCGCCTTCAAGGGGCTGACGCAATGCCTCAAGAACATTGCGGGGAAATTCCGGCAGTTCATCAAGAAACAGCACTCCACGGTGAGCCAAGGTTATCTCGCCCGGCTTTGGCCAGGTCCCGCCTCCTGTTACGGCAACGGCCGATGTCGTATGATGGGGATTTCTAAATGGCCTTCTGATTATTATAGGCTGGTCTTTGACCAACCCCGATACACTGTATATCTTGGTAACTTCAAGGGCTTCATCATGATTCATGTCAGGCAATATTCCGGCCAAAGCTCTTGCTAAAAGAGTTTTGCCGGCACCGGGAGAGCCACTCATCAATATATTATGGGCTCCGGCCGCGGCAATGATTAATGCTCTTTTTGCACTTTCCTGGCCTCTAATTTGAGACACATCAAGGCCATCTCCGACTTCCTGATTTCTTGAGAAACTTTCATAATCAGCCCTTAGCTCCGGTTCAATAACCTTTTTTCCGCTTAAATAGTCCGAAACTTCTAAAATATTTGATGCGCCTATAATATCCACGCCGGACACAAAAGAAGCCTCTGCTGCATTTTCGCGGGGGAGTATCAACCTTTTAAACCCCTGCTCTTTAGCCATGACTGCTATTGGAAGAATACCGTTAACTTTTTTCAACGAACCATCAAGCGACAACTCGCCGATTAGAATAGCGTCAGTTGCTTCAAAATTGACTTGAGAGGTCGTTAAAAGATAACCAAGGGCAATCGGCAGGTCATATGAAGAACCCTCTTTTTTTATATCTGCCGGAGCAAGATTAACAATTATTCTTTTATTTTTCTTTATTGGCGCAATAAATCCGCTATTTTTAATAGCGGATGCAATACGATCCTTAGATTCATCAACGCTTTTATCAGGCAATCCGACGATGCTAAAAGAGTGCAGTCCGGGACTTGAATCTACCTCAACCTCAACAGGAAAGGCATCTAAACCCATGAGGGCAGCTGAAAATAGTCTTATTGAGCTCACAGATAAAATAAATTTGCCCTCCCCAAAAAATAGTTAAATTAAAGACGCCTTTTCTGCACAATTAATACATAGCCTGGCTGTTGGTATAGCTTCTAAGCGTTTTGGCTGTATAGTTGTACTGCAATTAGCGCAGACACCGTATTCGCCCTTTTTTATTTTTTCTATAGTTTCGGTAACTTCTTTCAGCCTCTGCTCCATGTCCTGTTCCATGGCCCTCTCTCTTTCGTATTCAGTAACACTTTGAGCCTTCTCATCTGCGGTGTCTGAAGAGTCCGGCTTATGAAAATGAGCCTTATAATCTCCTTTTATCTCCGGGTTTTCGTCGGCGATAAGGCCCAGCTCTCCTTTAAGCCTTTTTTGTTCTCCTTCAAGATTTTTTAATAATTTTTGCAATTCTCCTTTTTCCATAAATAATTTAAATAAATTATAAATAACCCTACTAACTAAAACCAAACAATAACTCTATCACAATCATTAATGAAATTACAAGGAAGTAGGGGAGTATAGTTTTAACTTCTCAGACCGATGCAAGTTTAAATCCTATCCTCCTAGGAGAGCAGGATTCGAACTAGCATCACTTGAGCGGAGCGAATTCGGGCAGGATTCGCGAAGCGAGGAGTGATACGTACTTTAATGTACGTGAGCGACGAGCGACAAAGAAGTTTGCTCGAATTCACTCCGCCCGAAGGGAAGTCCGAAAATGGATGCTTTCGTCGTTGATCCTCCTCAATGTGGTTTAAACCACGTTTTCGTCGCCTGCCTGCCGGCAGGCAGGTCGCGCCTTCCAGGAGAAGTTTCTTATGGGCGGTGCGTAGCCCGCCCATAGAATCTCCTCAGAAATCATCTCATTTTCGGACCTCTCAACTTGATGAAAGTTAGAATCCTGCTCTCCTACTAAGAAACGAAAAAGAGGGGTTAAAAAGCCCCGTCTACGTTGTTGTGAAGCTTTTAACCCCTCAGCTAAAAAAATTGATGCCAGTCATCCCCAAAGAGGGGTATAAATCTGACCAGCAATCTGAAGGTACTGCCTTCATTCTATCATGACGAAAGTGGATAGCAATAAGTTTCTGTGGATAACTAAAAACCCGCCTCACAGCGGGTTTAGTTTACTATTACCAATTACTAGTTACCAGTTACTAATTACAGTCCTAATAACTTCTCTATTGCCATATAAACACTTTCTTTTGAATTAATTATAAGCAGATAGTTGGCTCCGGTAGGCAACGTTATTACCGCGTAATCTATAGTATCGGCAGGAGTAGGGAAGTTGCGGTAGCGTATTGATACGCCGTTGTGAACATTATCCAGAAATCCGGCCGAAGCAGCATTCTGGGTATTAAACCCGAGCATATCGTTGAAGTCTTCAGATAAAGTCCCTTCCCAGATTCTTAAGCCTGAAGCGGTTTTAATACTGTCATTTGAGCGTACTATTAAACCTGCCTTAAACTCTCCACTTACTTCAGGCCTATAAATAACTACCAGGAAATCGCTTGAATCAATCGTGGCACTAATATTTTCTGGAATTTGTATGAGGAACTTGGCAAGAAAGTCCTTAAAACTATATTGACTTCCGGTCTCATCCTCTACTTTATACATTTTTACTTCCTGTATATCTAAGGTTCTTGACTGAACAAAATTATTAAATGTACTTAAGGGGTCCGCCGTTGATGGAAACACAAAAGTTCCTATTTCTCCGAATGCTGAAACAAGAGGGTCAGTTTCCGGCCTACTTGTGGGCTGGGGAGTGTCATCAAAAGGTGTTTCTATTACTTCGGGAGTAGGGGTTTCAACCTGAACGACTTGATTAGGTTCTTTGGTTATGAAATACCAAGCAGCCCCAAAAATAACCAGAACACCCACCAAGGCCATAGCTAAGCGGGGACTAATCGGTAATTTTTTAATAGCCGGGACATTTACGCCGGAAGGGGGAGTTCCGGGGACTCTCTCGGTGGGCAACTCAGGTTGTTTTTGTCCTTTAGCAAATCTAAAAAATCTTGAGAATCCGGAAAATATAGACGACGATGCCGGGGCCCGGACTGTTCTCTCGGGAGCTTCTCCGGGTTTTTGGTCGGTTATGGCAAAATCTCTTCTTGTCTTACCGGGCTCAGCTGGTGCCTGAGGCGGGGGAGGAGAAGACGCCTCCTCAAAATCTTCACCCTTATTAGGCCTTACTAAGCGGAAGGATTTGGCCTTCTCTCCTTCAAGGGTCCTAGCTCTTTCAAGCTCTCCAAGCTCTACATTATCCATAACGCCTCCTCGCGAAACCTGTTGGCCAGGCTGTTTTTTGATTTCTTTAGGTTGAGTTTCCGCCATTTTTTCAGTTTTTACCCCTACAGTCGGCTGTCCTCGCCTTAAAGCAGCAACATCGTCAGCCATGGTACGAATAGACGAGCGCAATATTAAAGGCTCGGCCTGTGCCAGAGGTTTTGGTTCTTCTTTAGAAACACCTTCTTTTTGTGGCGGCCCCACCTCTATTGGATACTTAGAAGCTGGAGGGGATGAAGTCATTTGACTTGGTTTCGGTGGTTCTGCAAGCGTCTGTAAAACCGGCTTGCTTGGCGGTATTGATGGAGGCATTGGCCTCTCAGAAATTTTTGGAACAGACGGTAGCTCCGCTACCGGAGGGGGAGAAAATTTAGGCGGACCAAAATCAGGCCTTGAAAAAGATGGCTGTTGGCTCTGGCCCATACTTTGACCGGAAGAAGTGACAGGCGATTGCCGGGTAGGCAAGTTGGGCGGCAAACCTCCACCGCCGGAAGATGACGGCGTATCTTGTTTACCGAAAAAATCAAATTGAGTGTCGTCAGCCAAAACAGCTTTAGGCTTTAAGCCGTAAGCTGTAAGCTAGAACGTTAGACGCTAAACCTCGTATAGCTTATCGCTTATAGCTTATAGCTATTTCATTGATAGATTTATTCTACCATATTCATCCACTTTTTTCACCGTAACGTGGACAACTTGGCCAACTTTCAAAACATCAGAGGGATGCTTTACATGCTCTTTAGAAATTTCTGATACATGGACCATGCCGTCTTTACCGGGCATTATCTCAACGAAAGCTCCGAAGTCCATTATTTTAACTACCTCGCCGTCAAATTCATCACCTGGCTTTGGCTCATATGTTACCTGATTTATGAGTTGTATGGCCTTTTCCATGTTGCCACCGTTTGTTGAAGTTATGAATACCATCCCATCTTCTTCAATGTCTATCTCAACTTTAGTTTCATCAATTATCTCATTAATCATCTTGCCTCCCGGACCGATAAGGGCTCCAATTTTTTCAGGATTTATCTTTATTATTTGTATCTTAGGCGCAGAAGGTGCCAACTCTTTTCTTGGCTCGCTTATAGTTTTTAACATTACGTCCAGTATTTCAAGACGTGCTTTTTTTGCCTGCTCAAGGGCCTTAGCCAACATCTCTTCGTTGATGCCCTCAACCTTAACATCCATCTGCATGGCAGTTATACCATCTTTTGTTCCGGCAACTTTCAAATCCATATCGCCGTGATGATCTTCCGGTCCCTGAATATCCGTTAATACTTCGTATTTTTCCCCTTTATCATCAGTCATCAAGCCCATAGCAATGCCTGCCGCCGGAGACTTGATAGGCACTCCGCCATCCATCAAGGCCAGAGTAGAACCGCAAACTGACGCCATGGAAGATGAGCCGTTTGAAGATAATATTTCGGAAACTAAACGTATTGTATATGGAAACTTTTCTTTATCCGGTATCAGGGGTTTTACTGCTTTTTCAGCTAAATTTCCGTGACCTATGTCCCGCCTGCCGGTACCGCCTATTCTGCCTGTTTCGCCGACGCTGAAAGGCGGAAAAACATAATGATGCATGAATCTTTTCTTGGTCAGCTCTATCTCCATCGTTTCTATCCATTGCTCCATCCCGGGCGCCGCCAAAGTCAGAGATGTTAGGGCCTGGGTGGTTCCGCGATTAAATAATCCGACACCATGAGAATTAGGAAGTATGCCAACTTCGGCCCATATTTCTCTTAGCTGGTCCGTCTTTCTTCCGTCTGGCCTCTTGCCTGACTCAAGAACATTTTTATGAACTATTGTGTTTATCTCTTCTTCAAAAATATGTATTGCCTGTTTCAATTTTTTATCCAACTCGGGGTCGTCTTTGAGTTGGCCTCCGACATGCTCCAGCAATTCTTTCTCAAGAGTGTGTGAACCCTGAACAAATTTCATCTTGTCTTTGGTATATATGACATCTTCAAGTCTGGGGCCGGTGAAATCCCGCACAATTTTAATTAAAGAGTCGTCTATTTTTGCTAAATCTAATTCTCTTTTGGGCTTATTTATTTCTTTGGCTATTTTATTCTGAAAATCAATAAGTTTCTGAAATTCTTTAAAGCCTGCAGAAATAGCTTCTGCCATTTCTTTTTCCGAAACGACATCGGCTCCGGCCTCAAGCATGTTTATTTTATTAGCAGTTCCGGCAACGACAACATCAAGGTCCGAAGAATTTCTTTCTTCATAGGTAGGATTAAATATGAATTTTCCGTCTTTTCTGCCCACCCTGACTCCGGCAACCGGTCCGGCAAAAGGAATATCTGATATCATCAACGCCAAGGAGGCGCCGAAAAGCGCAGGCATATCCGCATCATTTATGCTATCAAAGGCTAAAATAGTTGCTACCACCTGAACATCATTTCTTACTCTTTGATCAAACCTCGGCCTCAAAGACCTGTCTATAACACGGGCACTCAATATTGCTTCCTCAGATGGCCTAGCCTCGCGTTTCATCCACTTTGAGCCCTTTATTTTACCGGCGGCATAATATTTCTCTTCATAGTCAACCGAGAGGGGAAAGTAATCACCGTCTTTTGGTTTTGATGCCATTGTTGCGGTAACCAAAACCCCAGTATCACCGTACTGGACATAACAAGAACCATTGGCCTGATTGGCCAATTTGCCGATTTCAACGGAAAGAGTCTTCCCGCCAAAATCCAGAGAGTATTTTTTTACTTCCATGCTAAACCAAAACAAATTATCGCAGAAAAAGAGAAACGAGTTTCAGGTCCGACACCTCTTAAAAGGGGTCGGACCTGTTTCCCGTGCTTTCTACAGTTTTCCGTAAGTTAATTTGTTTAACTAATTTTTATTAATATACCGACTTTAGTATTACATATTCGGCCAAAAAAGCCAAGTCTTGTGATAAACCATAATAAGTACTTGACTTTATGCTAAATAAAATTTATCATATTATCGGCTACCTTGAAATAATTAAAAAGGAGAAGAAAATATGGAAAATACATTTCTGCCATATCTCAACCGGGAAATCAATAGCTTAACCGATGAAGAAAAGTTCTCTTGGAAAGTAGAAATTCACCCAAAAGAATATACAGTTGGAATCCTGCCTGAAAACCTTAAGATGCTGGCATATCTAATAGACAAGCTGGGAGAGGAAAGAGACACATTAAAAGAAAAAAGAAATCTAGAAATAGAGATAGCCATATTGAACCAAGAAGAGGTCACAATAAATCCCCGGGATAAAAATCATTTAGAAATTAGCGCATTAACCAAAAAAATAAACACATATGCTTGCCTCCTGTGGATAGAAATACGTGAACATTTTCAGATTACTAACCCCGACAAAGAAATGAGAATACGAGAAGGCTGGAAAATCGTAATGATTGATTAGCCGCACGCTTCCATTTTTATAATTAAAATTCAACCCCGCTCCGTCAACTGACGGATAGCGGGGATTTATTTTTTTTATTATAGCTTTATTTTTTAGGTGAGCGGGTCCTGATGAGATACTTGCCCAAGTCTTCGCCCAAATCAACAAAGTCATCCGCAAACTCCTTGAGCTTGCCGGAAGTTGAACGGCCAAAAGACATGACCTCAACTTTAAGGCCCTGGGAAATACGCAAATACTCCACAAGAGGTAGAAAATCTCCGTCACCAGTAACCAATACCGCTACATCTATTTTTTCCGCCAATATGACGGCATCAATAGCCATACCCACATCCCAATCGCCCTTTTTCATGCCTCCGGCAAATATCTGGAGATCTTTTTCTTTAAGTTCAAAGCCACCCTTTTCGAGGGCTTCCAAAAATGCTTTTTCTTCACCCGTTTCAGTTCTGACGACATAAATAAATGCCCTGACCAGCTGACGGCCTCGAATTGCTTGGTCAAGCACGTTCTTGAAATTAACCTTGGCCTTATACAGATTCTTGGCCGAATGGTACATATTCTGGGCATCAACAAAAACACCCACCCGTTGGTTATGGGCGAGCGCAGATACTAGACTAGGTTTTTTAGCTTTATCAGGGCTTGATTGTTCTCTCCTCATGATGTTACTTAACTTTGAGTCCTAGCTTTTTACTAACCTTGGCGTGCTTTTTGAGATCAGTCTTTCTCAAATACTCCAAAAGGCGCCTGCGCTTTGAGACCATCTTCAAAAGCCCGGTTCTTGAGCTGTTGTCCTTAGTGTGTTTCTTGAGATGCTTAGACAAGCGCTCTATTTCTTTAGTAAACAAAGCCACCTGAACTTCAGATGAACCGGTATCTTTCTCATGCTTTGAGAAATCACTGATTATGCCCGATTTTTGCTTAGGATTTAACATTATTACTTTTTCGTTTAATTTATTAAAGCCCCTAGAGGGCTTTAATGCTTGATTATTAATAATATAACATATCCACAAAAAAAGAAAAGCCCCGCACCATACTTCAATAACTTGGAGGTACTCCGCGTAGATGTTTTTGACGAGGTTGAACCTCGTCAAAAAATCGGACAACCCCGATAATACCGGATGTCACTGGGATAAAAAAGTCCCGCTCATGCAGGACTTATGCCTAATTCTTACTGCTTATTGCTTACAGCTTACTACTTAATACTTACTGCCTTCTTCCATACCCATTCTTTATCGCCACGTCCAATTTCTTAAGAAAATACAGGGTTTCAGTGGTTCGGTTTCGCTGATATCTCGGCAATCTTTCACGCCACTTACCGGGACCTGCCCCTGTGGCATTGGCCCATTTCATAGCTTTAGCAACCGCCACACAGCTACCATTATGGCATGCGGTAGGATAATATTCAGGTTCTCGCCAATCCAATACATTGGTTTTAAATCTGTCATTAAGCCATTTTGCATTATGATTGTGGAGTAAAATCTGTGCCTTTATTGACTGCACATGGCTCGCCACTCCAGTTTTAAAATCAGGCAAATTAGCCCAGGGGGATTCGAACATCATTGCATTCCAGGTGGCCTCCATGAATTGCATCAGGCCTGCCGCATTAGCAGTTGAAACCGTAGGACCAAATGCAAAGTCTTGATTTAAAAACATTTCTAAATAGACATCTTCAAATGGGCCGGGCTTAATTTTGTGCCTATCAAACTCTAAAACCTCATAAGGGTCGGTCTGCTCTATCAGTCCTATACGCTCTGCGACTTCCGCAACCCATTCTCTGCCCATGGCAAAGGTTGGCAGTTCAACATTATTTGGTTTTGAATTTAAAATTTCATCAACAGCCTCATCAACAGCTTCCCGAAAATAAGACAGACCCTCCTGAACAAATTCTGGCCTGTTTAAAGCGCTGGACGGAGCAGAGTAAATAATTTCATCAATCTCTCCGCTTTTACGGTATCTTTTATATTTGTTTGCTATAACCGCCCAACCGGACGGGGACACCACATTAATGCGCGTCCTGTAAGCATTCCATTCAGGACCGGCAGGCCTGCCTTCAAGTTCTAAGACAAAATCTTTTCCGGTATAAACAAGCTCATCCAAAACCTTCAGGGCCTTAATAAATCTAACCTCACCGGTATTTAAATTCATGAGCTGCAGGGCCATTTCTTTCCATTGCGGGTCTGTATCTTCCTGCTCGGCGATTGCGCCGGAAGGAAGCCGTCTTTTAACTTTGTATTTGCCGGTTTCATCTGAATGATTAAGCTCCATCCCTTCTAGCACCGGCCTGCCTTGATAAATAGCCTCAAGCAAATAGTCCGGAGTCAGTTGAAATTCCGGCTCTTCTATGCCGACCTCATGCGCCTCTTGGCCTGCCTGTGTTAACAATATGCTCTGACAGTGGGCATTGTGGGCAACAAGAAATGCCAAAAAAATTAGAATAACAGGCATAATAATACCACGCAACCAAACCAGCTTGTCTCCACGCATGGCTTTCTCCTCGTGAATTTTTAAATGAACCTGGATTTAAAATAGCATACATGCTCCAAATGACAAAAAGATGTTAAATGACTTGATTTTTGTCATTTTTATTATTTTTGATCATTTTTGTCATTTATCAATTGTGCGACACTCAATTAAATTGGTATAATTAACATAAATGGGTATCACAGACCTCAAAAATGAATTCCTTGAACATTTGGAAATAGAAAAAAACCGTTCTCGAAAAACTGTAGAAAATTACGGCCACTATTTAAACCGCTTCATTGCTACCACCGGCATCAAAAATCCGTCCGAGATAGACATGGATTCCGTCAGAAAATTCCGCTTGCAGTTAAACAGAATGATAGACACCCACGGCAAACCTCTTAAAAAAATCACCCAGAATTATCACATAATCGCTTTGCGGGCATTTTTAAAATATCTGGCTAAGCGGGATGTTAAAACCTTACCTGCTGAAAAAGTAGAGCTTGGCAAACAGGAAGACAGGGAAGTAACATTCCTTGAGCCTTCCGAGGTGGCACGACTTATATCGGCCCCCGGCCACCGCTTAAAGCGGGGCTCCGCCAGTGGCGGGAGCCAGAAAACCACCGCTGACCTGCGGGACAAATCCATCTTAGAAACTCTTTTTTCAACCGGCCTTCGCATATCAGAACTCTGTTCACTAAATAGAGATGAAATAGACCTAAACAGGGGAGAGTTCTCGGTTAGAGGCAAGGGCAGTAAAATAAGAGTTGTATTTCTATCGGATGATGCCAAGGAAACCCTTAAATCTTACATTAAAGGGCGCAAGGACGCAGACCCGTCGCTTTTTATTCGCATTCCTAAAAACGAAAAATATGAAAGATACGAGAACCTACGTTTAACGCCGAGAAGTGTTCAAAGAATAATAAAAAAACATGCTATTACAGCCGGAATTATAGGCAAAAAAGTATCACCCCACTCTTTGCGCCATACATTTGCTACGGACCTTCTACGCAATGGTGCGGATATTCGTTCAGTTCAGGCCATGCTCGGTCACTCTTCAATTACTACCACCCAAATCTACACTCACGTTACCAATCAGCACCTGCAGGAAGTGCATCGGAAATTCCATAAATCAAAAAAATCTTAAGCTCCGATATTTCAGTCGGAGCCACAAGCTGTAGGATACGGACAAAAAGGTCGGCTAGATCAGTGATTTAGCCGACTAAAAACCCCTATACCGGGGGTTTAATTTTGCCGTCGTTCTGGTTTTTTCTTTGAAGACAGCTGAAAAGATTCTGGAGACTATACATCAAGGCTTGGGCTGGGAATACCACAGAATTTATCACAACCTTAATCTCTTGTTGTTTCTGATGATTTTGTTCAGCGCCCTGAATTTCTCTTAGGGGTCTTACCATGACATCTATTTCTTCTTTCATTGCCTCAAGCTCATGATAGAAACCACTCAATTCCTCAAATGGCTTGTCTTCAATAAAATCCCTGACCCAAAATTCATAATTTATAAAAAACTTCCCAAATTGCACTCGCAACGGATTGAAATTATTAACGAACTCTTTGCTTGTCCCGTACGAAATATCAGACACAATCACCTCCTAGCTGGTATATTTTATAGTAATTTATAACTTATTATCAATGCCTATCCAAATAATAAATATTTCGTGTGGGGTCCATCTTGCCTCCCCCCCCCCTAATCGTAGGACTTGCGAAGGGGTGAGAATCTCACATAAACATATGTTTTGTCCCCGACCCCCCGACTTTAAAACCTTTCTCAGAGAAGTTTCTTATGGACTGTGCTTTAGCCAGTCCATAGAATCTCTGTCGGTTTTAATATTTCCACCACGGGGACAAAACAGTTCGAACCTCAGCCCTGATAGATAATTTAAACATACCGCTTCGGATACGTTTAAATTATCAATGCGGAAGGGGTGAGATTCGAACTCACGAGGGATTGCTCCCACCGGTTTTCGAAACCGGCGCCTTAAACCACTCGGCCACCCTTCCATATTACCCTATAAAATCTATTACTTTATACCACAAAAAAGCCGATTTTTGAATATCGGCTTTATAGATAATTTATTTGACCTTCTTTACGATACCTTCCTCTGCCTTGAGTCATTCTTGCTCTTCCTCTACTTTTACTTTTAGTCCCTCCTGTGCTTCCTCTACTTTAAGCCTTTCCTGCAAATGATTTATTTCTTCAGCTATTTCCTTTTGCCTTTCTTCAAGAACTCCGAATACATCCTTGAGTCGCATCTCACCGGAAATAGTATTCTCGCCGCTTGGCTCCTTTAAATTGCCCAGCAAATATTTTCCTTGCCCTAAAACTCCATATATCCTGTTAAGAACATGCCCAAGCTCATCAATACTTTTTTGGTCTCTTTCTTTATCGCTGACAGCCAATTCTTTGATTTCTTTGTCTATGGAGGCATCGGAGACGTCTTCCACGCCTTTATCTTTTGACTTTTTATCTTCTGCGGTAATGCTATTTGCAACTTCATTAAAGGCCGCATCCATATCGTCAAATTTTGGTTTTTCTTGTGTCATGTTTTAACCTTACAATTTTAAAGTCTATCTGACAATATAATACGCCCCCAGCACTAAAGTTCAATACACTTTCTTCATTTGTAAACATGTGGACTAAATTATTCAAAGTGAACCATTCTTTGCATTTTCTTAAGTCTTTCAACCAATCCTGGATATTTTTTAAGTGCCGGGTCCTCTTTTAGCAATAATTTTGCTTCGGCCCTGGTCTGTTTTATAAGTTCAACATCAGCCAGCGAAGCCATGGCTAAGTCCGGCAACCCCGACTGCTTAACGCCGGTAAATTCTCCCGGCCCGCGAAGCTTTAAGTCCATTTCAGCAAGTTCAAAACCGTTATTTGTTTTTTCAAGCGCTTTTAGGCGCCGCCCGGCATTTCCGTCATCGGTAGTAAAAAGCAGACAGTACGACTGATGCTCGCCCCGCCCTACACGGCCCCGAAACTGATGTAGCTGGGCCAGACCGAACCTTTCAGCCGACTCAATCATCATTATTGTGGCGTTAGGCACATCAACGCCAACTTCAATAACAGATGTGGAAACAATAATATCGTGCTCCCTATCCTTAAATTTGGACATTATCTGCTCTTTTTCTTTCGGCTTCATCCTGCCATGCAACATTGCAACCCTTAGCTCCGGAAATATCTTTTTTGATAGCTTCTCATATTCATCTTCAACAGCTTTTACATCCGCCCATACCAGCTTCGCCTGTGAAATTGGCTTTGCGGACTGACTATTGTCTATAGTCAGTTGTCTATTGCCTGCCCCGTTGCGAAGCTTTTCGGGGCCTGCTTTTGACAGTTCTATTCGAGGACAAACTACAAATACCTGCCTGCCAGACTTAATCTGTTTTCTTATGAATTCATAAGTATCCTGCCTTTTAGTATGCGCCACGACCCTGGTAATTATTTCCTGTCTGCCTTTTGGTTTTTCTTTAAGGAGCGATACTTCCAAGTCGCCATAAATAGTTAACGCTAAAGTACGGGGGATAGGGGTGGCGGTCATACTTAATAAATGCGGAATTAGAAATTTGGAATTAGGAATTTGGGTTTTAAGATTCGGATTGCGCAATAATGCAGCACGTTGCTGAACTCCGAATCTATGCTGTTCGTCCAGTATCACCAGCCCTAGATTATTAAACTGCATGTCTTTTTGAATTACGGCATGGGTGCCGATAATAATATTTATTTCTCCCTTAGCAATTTTATCTTTCAATAATTTCTTAGATATTTTTTCCTCTTCCGTTATGTCCACCGGCCACTGCTTCGCCTCCGAGCCTGTCAGCAAACAGATTCTTGGCTGTAAGCTGTAAGCGATAAGCTGTAAGCGGCCAATCAGCATTTTAATAGTATTAAAATGCTGATTGGCCAGTATCTCTGTCGGCGCCATAAAAACCGCCTGATATCCATTTTGTACGGCCTGATAAGCGGCAACTAGGGCCACCACCGTTTTACCGGAACCAACATCGCCATTTAATAACCGGTTCATGGGGTGCGGTCTTTCTAAGTCCTTCAGTATTTCATAAGCTGAAATCTTTTGATCTTTGGTGAGCTCAAAAGGCAGTGATTTAACAAGGCCTGCAATAAGTTTTTCATCAAAGTTTATTTGCGGAGCCTTTGTCAGCTCAATTTTCCGCCTATCCAAAAGAGCCCTTAATTGAAACAGAAGAAGCTCTTCAACGGCAAATCTTTTTCTGGCAAGCTCGGCTTCTTCAATTTTCTCAGGAAAATGGATAGAAGCCAGGGCCCCATTAACATCCGGGAGGTCATATTTTTTTCTAATTTCTTCAGGTAAACCATCCCTCAGCCCGCCTAACTGTTTAATAAAAGGCTTGAGTAAAAAACGAATATATTTTGAGCTGATACCTTCAGTTTCAGGATAAACAGGAACCAGCCTGCCCGTATGGGTCCTCCCCGACAATTGACTATCGACCATAGGCGATGGCTTATTCTTTGAATTATCTTGCAATAGCCCATAGTCACTAAGCGATAAGCGTTCATACGATGGCGATGATAGATAGAGTCCTTTTTTATCAAGAGAAACTTTACCGGATAAACTTACGGCCGTTCCGGCTTTTAGAGTGTCGGCAATATATGGCTGATTGAACCAAACGACCCTCATTAAGCCCGATTCATCCTGTATGCTTGCGTTAACTATGGTCATTCTTCTTTTCCAGGTTCTTACCACGCTGATATCGGCAACCTCTCCGACGATAGTTACAATAGTTCCGGCCTCGCTTATACCTTCTATCGGCATTAATTTGCTGTAATCATCGTACCTGTGCGGAAAATGGTACAACAAATCTTTGACAGTTTTTATGCCAAGACTATGCAGACGTTTTTGATATTTGGGACCGACAGAATATAACTTTTCTATCGGCAAATCCATGTTTAACATAAATAATTAATAGCACTGACACAAAAACAAAACAACGGCTTTAGCCGTTGTTTTGTTAATTGCTTGCATAAGATTAAAATAAATCCTCGTCCTCAAATTTGGGTAATTTAAAATCAGGCCGTTTGATCTTAAGCTCCTCCAATAATGCTTCATATGCCAGAAAATTATATTCAATTAAGGAGTCCAGCTTAGTTTTTATTTCTTCCTCTGTACCGTGTTTAATTAAGAAATCTCTCATGGCGTCTCTCTCCTCAATAGAAATGCCTGCTTCATTTTCATTCAAATATTTTTCCCATTTATCTTTTGCCTTTTCACGAAACCACTTACCGAAACTCTCGTCGTTTTCTTCATATGGCAATTCTGGTTTTGGTTCTTTTTCCATAGGTTATATATTAATTTGTGCTCCCACGAGGATTCGAACCTCGATTTTAGCCTCCGCAAGGCCACGTTCTATCCATTGAACTATGGGAGCTCTCTTGTTTTATGCTTACTACTTAATACTTTATACTTAACCCTGCAAATTGGGGCTAAAGTCCCAATTTGCGCTGCACTATCTCTATAACCGTATCCTCATGCTCTTCTTCGGGAATAAACTGTACCAATAATGTTCTGATGTGTAAAGGATTCTGCTCGCCAATAGGAATTTTCAGATATGGTGAGTACCATTTTTTAAGCTGAAGGCTTAATTCCTTAATACCATTCGGCTGATATTCAAGCCAAAACGACTTTACGTCCTTCATAAGATGGAACTCATTATTAACTTTAATACCGGCCAAGCTTACCTCAAATCGGCCTTCTTCCGGCCTTTTCCTTGATTGAGCAAAAAGCATAAGCCCAAGCAAAGCAAAAAATATCGTTGTTACTACGCTTCTCTGGAATAAAAGAAACAAAACAGCAATAGCACCCATGACCAAGCTTGAGCCTATTACGAATTTCATATCCGGTTCATGTGAGTGCATCGGTCCTGACCAAGATATATCATCCAAAAGCGCCCTGCCTGTATTTTTTGGGGGAGCAGGCGGTTTGGGCGCTTCTACCTGTTTTTTTTCTTCTCTGTCCGGAACGGGAAGCTTAGGTGGAATAATCGGCCGGCCTTGCTCCTTGTTCTTGGAAGGCTTGTTTCTTAAGTTAATCGTATTCTGCATATTATTTTTATTTTAACACTTTGGCATTGAATTAAAAATGCAAAGGTAGTAAGCTTTTCCTAGCTAACTTAAAAATTAGGAGACTCTATGTCCAGCTATTTAATAGTCGGCGCCGGCCAGCAGGGGATTGCACTTGGATATTTTCTTGGCAAATTCTCCGGAACTGAAGATACGGAAATAGGCTTTATTGATAAAGATGGCAGTAAAACAGCGAACGCTATTTTTAAACTAAATGACCTTCTCTCCGACAAAGAAAATGTCGGCCTCCTAGCCTTATCCGAGAACTTGCTTAAAAACTCAACTGAACTTAAAAAATTTAATGTTTTAATAAGTGCTCTTCCGTCCAGATTCAATTTAGCGATGACAAAAATTGCTATGGAAGCAAATATAAATTACTGTGACTATGGATTCCACGAAGATATTGTCAGGCAACAAAAATCTGAATTTGACTCAAGAGCAAAGGCCTGGGGCTTAAGTGCAATACTCAACTGCGGTATTGAACCGGGACTGGCCTACAATATAGCTCTCGGCGTAGCCAGAGAGCTTAAACCAGACACGGTTAGGGTGTACGTCGGTGGAAACCCCATAAACCCACAAGTTAACACCCTGCAGTACCAAAAAGCTTTTGATGGTGTAGCATACGAATATTCCAGCAAAGTCACCGTCCTGGAAAAAGGACAGCTTATCAAAAAAGAGGTACCCAGCGAACTGGAAGAATTTTTATTACTAACCGAAAATGGCCCAGGAAAACTTACTGCATTCTTTGCTCAAACATCTTTCGGCCTTGTTGCTGAATCTCTCCGGAAAATAGGCGTCGTCAACGCTTCGGCCAAAACAATTCGCTGGCCCAACCACTATACAATTATCCGGGCAATATCTGAACTTGGACTTTTCAATGAAGAGCCGATAGAAATAGACAACACAAGTGTTTCTCCTCTAAAATTAATGAACCATCTTTTGAATAATAATTTGCAGTGGGTAGAAGAAGACTTTTTAATAATGAAAATAAAATTTGAAAAAAATGGCAAATTACTCAAAGAAGTCAGCATGAAAATCTTGCATAATAAAGAGACTGGCCTCACTGCAATGCAACAGGCAACATCCGCACCCGTAGCCGTTGTCGCCAAACTATTGGCAGAAAAAAAGCTTGCATCCGGAGTCTACGTTCAGGAAGAAGTACTGGACTACAAATACGTAATGCAAGAACTTAAAAAAATGGGACTAAGAATAGGAGTAACTGATTTCTAACAAAAAAACCAAGCTTGGCTTGGTTTTTTATTTGGCGG
>JAUYLN010000022.1 GCA_030698885.1 bacterium | reverse complement strand
GCTGAAGATGTCCAAGAAACCCTGGCTGCAGAAAATGCAGATGCCAATGTCAGCTCTACCAAAAATCAGGAATCTAATCTCGAGTCCCCAAAAATACAGGAATTAAAAAAACAAGTAGATGATTGGATAGGAATTTTTCGGCAGGATATTTCAAGTTTTAAGGAAATGTGGGGACCACAAGTGCGAGAGGGTGCTATGAACCAGACCCCTGAACAAAAAAAACATTTTGATTGGGTAGACAGCTCAATAGACAGATGGGAAAAGTCCATACAGTTATTGCAAGAGGTTAAAGACAAGTATTTAAATGAGGGCAAGCTAGAGGGTCCCGCTCCTATGTTAAATTTAGAAGAATATATACATAGAATAATTAATGAAAAGGTCTATTTATGATAAGATTCGACTTTTGATTTGATTCTTAGTCTTAATTATAATAATTAATTTATTCCTGCCGGTCAGTGTTTATTCGGCTCTGCCGAATTTGCATAGGGATAGCGGGTGATAGAGAATATGGGAATTGAAACAATGCCCGAAGCGGGCGAGAAGGAAGAAAAGAGCAGGGAGGAGGTATTAAAAGAAGTAACTGGCTTATTAGCAAAAGTAGGTACTGTTTTAGGCGAAGCCGTAAGAAACGAGGAAGACAAGATAATGAATAAATTGGGCAATTTAGTTTCTGACAAAAATAGCAAACTAGAATTACTGAAAGAAACATGGGAGGGTGTTAAAAAGAAATTAGCAGAGTTAGCGGGCGATACGAAAGAAAAGAGCATAGAAGAGGTGCTAGAAGAAGTAACCGGTTTATTGGGAAAAGCAGGTGTTGTTTTAGGCGAAGCCGTAAGAAACGAGGAAGACAAGATAATGAATAAATTAGGTAACTTAGTTTCTGATAAAAATAGTAAGTTAGCTCTTCTCAAAGAAACTTGGGAAGGCGTTAAAGGTAAATTAGAAGAGTTGAGTAAATCAAAGAATGAATAAAAAAGACATTCTAATTTCAATAATTGTCGGGTTTTTTACGGGAGCTATATGGTCCTGGGTTTTTTCGCGGCTGGGAACTTTTGATTCAGCTTTAGCGCAATTTGGTTTAGCACCCGGACTTGTCTGGGGATTTGTTGTATTAACCCCCATAGTTTTTGTTATGGGCTTGTATCTTGGCCTCTGGCTTTCCCGTTTCAGGCATTTCTTTATTTCATTTTCAAGATTTGTGATGGTGGGATTTTTGAATGCCGGAATTGATATCGGGGTTTTCAATTTTCTGATGTTCGTTGCAAATATTGAGGTGGGCGCGGCAGTCTCGGCTTTTAAAGGGGTATCTTTTGTCGCAGCCGTCATTAATAGCTATTTTTGGAACAAGTTCTGGGTTTTTGAGGCCGGTGCAACATCTAAAACAGGAAGTGAGTTCTCTAAGTTCATAGTTGTAACAGCCATCGGTTTGTTTATTAATGTCGGCGTAGTATCCGGCATCCTCTATGTGTATGCTCCTCAATTTGGTTTCAGCCAGCAGGCCTGGAACAATGTTGCCGCAGTAGCCGGCGCGGCCATGGGCTTGGTATGGAATTTCGTCGGCTATAGACTTATAGTATTTAAAAAAGAAGCCACCGTCATAGCCTAAGAGAAAACAGAAATATCTAATTACTAATTGACCTAATTCCTAATCAATAACCAAGCACCAATTAATAATTTTTAGTCATTGGGATTTAGGATTTATTTAGGAATTAGATATTAGAAATTAGAAATTTACAAACGATACAAAAACATAATTCCCTTAAGCTTGTAGGCTATATTTTTTCAAAATGACTCAGGTTCTATATCGTAAATATCGTCCTCTTACTTTTGAAGAAGTTGAGGGCCAAGAGCATGTTGTGCGCACCTTAGAGGGTGCGATTTTATCGGGGCATATAGGCCACGCCTATTTGTTTACCGGTCCGCGGGGCACCGGCAAGACAACTATGGCCCGGTTATTTGCCAAGGCCTTAAATTGTGCCGATAAAAAAGGTCATGACCCGTGCAATAATTGCCACACCTGTAATGAAATAAACGGCAATAGATTCATAGATTTGATAGAGATTGATGCCGCATCCAATAGGGGAATAGATGAAATAAGGAACATACAAGAGTCGGCCCGGGTAGCCTCAAGCCATGGCAGTTGGAAAATTTTTATAATTGATGAAGTTCATATGCTCACGCCCTTTGCATTCAATGCTCTGCTTAAAGTTCTTGAAGAACCGCCATCTCATGTCGTTTTCATGCTGGCTACCACCGAACCTCATAAAGTTATAGATACGATATTATCCAGGGTTCAGAGGTTTGATTTTAAAAAATTAAACTTAAACCAGATTGAAACCAAATTAAGCCGTATTGCCCGTAAAGAAAAAATATCCATAGATAAAGACTCTGTTACTGCCATTGCCATGGCCTCTGCCGGCTCCCTAAGAGACGCCGAGAATTCTCTAGCCAAAGTCATGGCTTATACAGAAGGCGAAGTTACCATAAAAGATACAAGTGAGATATTGGGCATAGTGCCTGAAGATGTAAATAGGAAAATGCTGTCTGCCCTTGAGGAGGGAAATGCTAATGGGGCTATTTTAACAATAAGCGAGATATCCGAGTCGGGTCACGACCTTGATAATTTTACCGGTCATTTTTTGAGTTTTCTGCGGGCAAGACTCCTGAACTCATTTGACCCGTCAAAAGAGCCCGGCACCCAAACGCCGGAATTTCTGGCCAGGACTATTAAAGTGTTCATAAAAGCCCGTTCAGAATTAAGGCTTTCACCTCTGCCCCAGCTTCCGCTTGAGTTGGCTGTAATAGAGATAGCTAATCAGCAGAAAATGCAATAGTTTAATATTATGAATAATAACGATAACAGCGACGATAACAGCAGTCATCAATATGCATCCCATCCTCATTTAAGCTTTAAGCGTTTTTTATTTTACTTTATAACTCTCGGCGCGCTTGTCGTTATTTATCTTAAATTTGCCGAGCTTCAACTCATCGGCTCTCTTTTTACGAAGGCAAATTATTTGTGGCTTATGGGCATTATAGGTTTAGCGGTTTTTAGCAACTATGCCCAAGCATATAATTATCAGAAAGTTCTTGAGGTTAAAGGACTGAAAATTAAAGTGGGGGAGTTATTTCCCATGGCTTTTATTGTCCAATTTATAAA
>JAUYLN010000021.1 GCA_030698885.1 bacterium | reverse complement strand
ACTGACCCTTCAGGGAGGCGTATTGACAATTGCATTCAACGGTCCAAACGCCAGCAACATTTCTACTGATGCTACTGATATAACCCTGTTGAGATTCTCAATGACTGCCGCAAGCAACATTGAGATAAGGAAGACACAGTTAGTTATCTGCGCTGATGAGGCTGGTGATGGAACTTACGAAGCAATGGAAGACCTGACCAATGGCTTGAGCCAAGATATCTCCGATATTAAAGTTGTAAACGAAGATACCGGCCAAGTTGTAATGGGTCCGAATGAGGGTTCTGCCTTCACGGAAGCCGACGACCTCTCATGTCCTAATTCCGTTGACGGAGCCAAAGACACATTCACTGATGTCTTAGATTTGATGGCAGGTCAGACATATAACTTTGCGGTAACCGCCGACTTTGATGCTGACGCTACTGCCGCTGACGGTTCTGCTGACCTTGACGCGGACAGCGTTGTCCGAGCGGTTCTGGATTCTTATCCGGGAGCTGATACTGCAGTGATGAAGTATTCGGGAACGAATACCGCCGTTGCCGCGACCGATGTTGTTCCAAACGCGGATGTTTCCGGCCCGAACATGACTCTTAAAGGTTCTTCTTTGACACTTGGTCTCGCGGGTGCACCTGCATCTAGGACCTATATCAAAGGAACTGCAGGAGCTGAACTGGTAGGTATCACATTTGCCGCAAACCAAGGTTCACCATTGAATGTAACCGACATAACCTTAACCGGTTATGTGGAAGATGAATCAGGTGACACGCATAATGAAGGTGTTGATACCAATGACAGCGGTGTCTCGGTAGGCAATGCTTTCAGCAGTATATCTCTCTGGGATGGAACTTCAGGAACACTTATTTCAAACACACCGTCTAACAACAGCTTAAGCGTTGATGATGTAGGTACGATAGCGTTCACCGGATTGAACTGGCAGTTGGCGGCAGGCGAAACCAGGACCTTATTGGTCAAGGGTGACCTGTCCGGCAATGAAGCATCAGGTTCAAACGGAGACCGATATGCCTTTGACATCAATGCCACCACTGACGTGACGGCAGTTGACGGCTCAAACAATACTGTTAATGCCGCAGCCGCAGATCCGAACGAAGCTACGTCCCCAACTGTTAATATTACTGTTAAGAATTCAGGCACTTTGACTGTTGCCGCTGCTCCTTCTACCCCGGCTAAGGCAGCCCTATATTGGGGCCAGACCGGTGCGGAATTCTCCAGATTCAGATTTACCGCAACAGACGAAGGACAATATCTTGAAACGTTGAACTTCAATACGGGTGATACCGCCGCAGACTTAGTTGCAAATATTGGTGCAGTTCATTTGACCTATACCAATAAGGCAGGTGCTACCATGAATTCTACCGGTACCTTCAACACTGCCGGTTCTGTATCGTTCGCCTTCACCGGTGATAATAACAGGCCGTTTGTACCTGCCGACAGCTCATTAGATGTTGTGGTTAAGGCAGACATGAAGACTAAGGCACAAGGCGCAACTAACGCAGTGAACTTCTCCATTGACTTCTCCGGAGGTGCTGCCGATGAGTTCAGAGCGGTTGGCGAGTCAGGAACGGTAACAAGCGGAACAGGCACGGACATAGATGACAAGACAGCAAACGTTATGTATGTTTACAGAGTGTTTCCTAAGTTTACGAACTTGAGCACTTCAAGTGGCGGTAATGCCATAGGAGGCAACAAGGAAATAATCAGATTTACCATTGAGGCAGTCGGTCTTACAGACTCAAAACTGTTCTTTGATGGTGGTACAATCAATTCTTCCGGTTCAATCTTGTTTGATGTCGTGGCATCCGGCCAAGCAAACTCAGACATGACCATAACCTTCCTTGGTGCTGACGATGGAATAACTTACGGAACCGATGTCGTAAGTACGGCTCAGTCAGGTACTGACGTCATAGCTTCATTGAGCTTCGGTACATCAGGCACCGGTCAAGACCTTGAGATTTCAGGAGGTTCAACCAAGACAATTTACGCGACTACTACATTTGTGAACTTCGCCACAAACGGTGATAGCTTCCAAATGGTGTTGCGTGATGAAGCTGGCCAGGTTAACTGGGTAGCAAACTCCGACGTCAATGATGCCGGAACTGCTAGCGTAGCCAATGTCTTGAAGACACTTCCGTTAAACGGAACCTCATTCGTCACGACAGGTCTCTAGGAGTAGTAAGTTGAGTATCCGATACTGTTCACCTTGCACAACAGTATACGGGAGAAACACCCCGCCTTTGGCGGGGTGTTTCGTTTTATCTAACAACAAAGGGCATCGAGCTTAGCTCGATGCCCTTTGTGCATGCCATGCTTCCCATTAGGCGTGTGATTTGCTATATTTTAGTAATGTTTACCCCCACACCAAACGAGCATAACCAGGCATGCCGGTTCTGTTAATAAAATACCTGGTATTCACAAGCTATCACTCTGTGAATAATAACAGTTAAGTTAAGGCCTGCAGGAATACAGAAGCGATGCTCGTTTGGTGTGGGGGTTTATTCTCTCAATCTCAAATATGTATTTATGTCTATATCATAAAGCAAAATAGAAGAATAAATGAATAACTCAAAATATAATTTAATATTAATTTTAATCATCATATTATCAGGCACTGTGGTGTATTCTTTTAATCTTGATAACCAGCTTTTTTGGGATGATGATGACTGGATAATAAATAATGTTTTTGTCCATGATATTACGTGGCATAATATCAAATTTTGGCTTACGAATAATACATTGGCCGGTGTTGGTCTGCCAAGTAATTACTACAGGCCCTTTCTTTTCTTTACCTTTGCTTTTAATTGGGTTATTTCCGGTGCGGAGCCTTTTATTTGGCACCTCACGAGTAACATCATTCATATTGCTAACGCGGTATTAGTTTTTCTTTTACTTAAAAAAGCGCTAACCAAGAGCATAACCGAGGGCCGCCCTCGGCTGGCCGAGGATCCCCCTCGGGAACCTTCAATCCTTGAGGCTAAACCTCAAGGGCCCTTGAGGTTTAGCCTCAATACGCTGACTGCTTTTTTAACCGCTCTTATCTTTGTCATTCATCCCCTTAATACGGAGGCTGTGACTTACATAGCCGGCAGAGGAGATTCGCTGGTTATGTTCTTTATGCTTTTGGCGCTGGTCTTTTTTGTTAAGTCAAAAGATAATCCGGATAGGTCTTTGATATATAAATCGGCATCTTTGATTTCAATGATTGTTGGTATATTGAGCAGGGAAACGGGAATTATATTTCCTTTTCTACTGATGATTTTTTATATTTCATTTATTTCTCGCGATAGATTTTGGATTTCAATAAAAAAAGCTTTTAAAGAAACATGGTTATATTTCGGAGTTGTTGTGGTTTATGGTATTTTGCGTCTCACAGTTTTGAATTTTCAGAATACGCTTAACTTCTATACCGCGCCGAACCCTTATTCTGAGAATATATTATACCGGATGCTAACCTTTATGCATGCCTTCGTTGATTATATTAGGTTGCTGTTTGTGCCTACTGGGCTTCATATGGAACGAAGCATGACCGTACATACATCTTTGTTCCAATGGCCGGTTTGGCTGGGAGCCCTGATTGTTGTGGGAATTTTGGCAATGGTCTATCGTTTATACAAAAAAGGCAATCCCGATTTTAAGGTGTGGTTCTTCGGCTGGGGTTGGTTTTTTGTGGGGCTAGGGCCGGTTTCCGGGATTACGCCTATTAACGCGGTTATATATGAGCACTGGCCCTACCTACCGATGATAGGTTTTTGGTTTATTGGTGCGTTCTATTTAGTGAAGATAATTGATTTCTTGAAATCCAGAAAGCTTACTAATTATTATTTACTACTTACATCTTTTTTAATGGCTTATGCTATTTTCTTTGGTTACCAGGCTATTCAAAGGAATATTCTATGGGGCAAGCCCATTGAGTTTTTTGAAGATATTTTGAAATATGAGCCACAAAGTGCGAGGTCAAATAATAATCTCGGCAATTTATATTTTAATCAGGGAAATGTTGAAAAAGCGGAAAAGTACTATAGGCTAGCCACAGAGACTAACGATATCTTACCCCAGCCACATTTCAACATAGGTAGTATTCTCCAGACGAGGGGGGATTTATTCGGTGCCATAAAAGAATATGAGAAAGCGATAGCGCTTGACCCGGGTTTTCATTATTCTTATCAAAATTTGCTGTCTATTTACGCAAGCCAGGGAGAACTCATAAAAGCTACAGAGTATGGAGAGCTATTAAAACAATTAAGACCGGATGACCCCAGGGTTTACTATAATTTAGCATTAATATATATGGCCAGAAATGACCGCGACGCTACCCTAGAAAATCTGAATCAGGGCCTTAAGGTTGTGGGGCGGGACTCAGAGGCAGAACAGCTGATTAGGGACTTGCTTGGAAGGATAAAATAGGTTATAGTTTTAATAATATGAATAATAAAAAAACAATATTTTGGTTGGTTATCCTGGTAGTTGGTATCTTTCTTATCTGGTACGGTAGCTCAAAAGAAGAGGCACAGGGTCCAAAAGATATTGTCGTTGATATTGTCCCGGACACTTCAGTAGCTCCGGAATTAAGCCCTTCAGCATCGTCTGTGCCGATTTCTGGCCAACAGCCGGCTGATATAAACAAGTATCCTCCCGCAGAGTGCTATTTGACCGGCAGTATAACATTCTTGTCGCCGACGTTATACGAGAACAAGGATGCCAATATAATTTATAAAAATATTGACAGCATAGCCCGTCATATAATTTGGACTGTGTCTCCCGATGAGGAATTATACATAGGCCCTAATCTTTTTGCTAGTTTGCCCTAGCCTGACGGCATTGAAGACGTGACCTTGTCATTGCCGGATAATCCCAAATCAAAAAATTATGTACTGACCGCTAAGGTTACTTATGGCGTCTTCATCAATAGAAACCTAGAAATTAAAGAATCTTCTTGCGTCGGTCAGATTCCGGTAGAAATAAAATATTAATTTGAACATAAAGACCAACAAAATTTATCTTGTGGTGGCAGTTTTAATTGTTTTATTGGGAATTTACCCCCACACCTAATAATATGTATTATGTTTATATAATAAAAAGTAAAAAAGATGGAGATTTTTATCTAGGCTCCACTAATGATTTGAAGAGAAGATTCGCAGAACACAACAGTGGCAAAGTTTTTTCAACAAAACATCGTAAACCTTTTGATCTAGTGTATTATGAAGCATATAAAGCAGAAAAAGATGCGCGGAACCGCGAACAAAATTTGAAATTAAGAGCCAATGCATTTAGTCAACTTAAGCGAAGAATATATGAATCACTTAAAACATAATATTTTACTAATTGTAATCCTCATATTATTAGGTGTGGGGGTGTATCTTTTTTTCACAGATTTTCAGATTCTAAAAAAAATCTTCGGAGATAGCCTGCCCATTGCTACATCTACTCCTCCTGTCGGGCCATCGGGTGAGGTTGATTTTTTGACTCATTCGCAGGACTTGTCTATATCAGTTTTTGCCAGCGGGTTGACCGGCCCCAGAGTCATTGCATTTGATTCTAGGGGTAGAATGCTTGTCAGTGAGACAAAGGCCGGAAGGGTAGTTTTACTTGAGGATATCGATAAAGATGGTTTGGCTGAAACAAAAACCGTATTGCGTGAGGATTTGCGGTCGCCTCATGGCCTGGCTTTTTATACTGACCCGAAAACAAAAAAAGTTTATTTGTATATAGCCGAAACACACCAGGTGTCCCGATTTGAATATGATACATCAAAGGGAATTATAACAAGTGCAACAGGAAAAAATATTGCCGGTTTGCCGGCCGATGGCCGGCATTTTGCCAGGACTATAGGTTTCGGGCCTAACTATAGACCCGTGCCTATTTTGGGAGGAGCTAGTACCATTGATACTCAAGTTAAGGATAAGCTTTATATAAGCGTTGGCTCATCTTGTGATGCTTGCGTTGAAATGGAAACGTGGAAACGGGCAGCCATACTTGAGTCTGATTCCGAAGGAAATTACACCGCCGAGTTTGCGGGTGGATTACGCAGTGCTGAATTCTTTACGTTTCATCCTGAAACTAAAGAAATATGGGCGTCTGAAACTGGGCGTGATGGCCTGGGTGCTAATTTGCCACCGGATGAAATAAATATAATAAAAGTTGCGACTAGCGAGCATCAATATGGTGCCCGTCGTTATGGCTGGCCATTTTGCTACGGCAATCAGGTGAAAGATAGTACTTTTCAGCCGGATAAAGTTGATAGAATTGATATTCCGACAGATTGCGGACAGTCCGAGCCTGCCACAATAGAGA
>JAUYLN010000020.1 GCA_030698885.1 bacterium | reverse complement strand
CTTGTAATCGGGATTTTAAATCAGTCGTTATGCCGACGTAAAAAGTTTTCTGATCACACAATAAAATATATGTAAACCATTTATTCATAATAGCTTGCACTGAGCTTGCCGAAGTGCTGCCGGACTTGGACTCGAACCAAGATACCATCCTCCAGAGGGATGTGTCCTACCATTAGACGATCCGGCAATGAAATCTCCGCCCGTTTCAATATTTCATACCGAGTGAAACGAGGGATACATTCAGTTACTCTACAATAAAATTAAGCTCTTGAAAAGCCTCTATTTAGTTGCTAACTTAGTCCTATTGAACCTTAACAACAAGGAGTGATACATGCCAAAAATAACAGTCGTTATTGCCCTATCTATCATAGGGGTATTTTCTGCTCAAGCAAATGATAAAACATCAATTGATACTTTTTTAGACATTTACTTAAGAGACAACCCAGCCGAAGTGCCCGACCATATATTCATGCGGAGGGCATACTTTGACATATGGGGCTTACCTCCTCTTGAAAATGAAATTGATGAATTCCTTAATGACCACAGCCCTAATAAAAGAGAAAAGCTTATAGACCACCTTCTGGCAGATAAAAATAACTATACCGAACATTGGATTAGCTTCTGGAATGACCACCTGCGGAATGACGAGGAAACAGTTTACCATGGGGATCGTGCATCAATAACTCCGTGGCTTAAAATATCTCTTGAGAATAACATGCCTTATGATAAATTTGTGTCATCTCTTTTAAATCCCGCCGACAATGGCCCGGATGGCCCCGCCGGATTTTTAACCGGCGTCAATTGGCGAGGCCAGTTCAGCCCAAGCCAATCGCCCGTCATGCAAGCCGCTCAAAACAGCGCTCAAGTTTTTTTGGGAATAAATCTCAAATGCAACTCCTGTCATGATAGTTTTATAAGCAAATGGAAGCTTGAAGATGCTTACGGCCTTGCGGCATTCTTTACCGCCGAAGACCCTGAAATATACCGCTGTGACATAAGCATGGGCAAAAAAGCAACGCCCAAATTTATTTTCCCCGAACTTCAGAAAGAACCTATCGGCCAGACTCTTCAGGAGCGGCGCGAAGCAATAGCTCGCCTGTTCACTGACCGAAACAACAACAACTTCGCCAGAACAATAGTTAACAGGATCTGGAAAAGACTGATTGGCCGGGGACTTGTTGAGCCGGTGGATGATGTCAGTGCAAAGTCTTGGAATCCGGAACTATTGGATTGGTTATCTAAAGATTTTATAGAAAACAATTATGACCTTAAATTTTTAATCCGCCGGATTATGACATCCCGGGCATATCAGATACCCACAACCGACTCCGTTGAAAGCTCAAACTATATTTTTAATGGACCGAGTTTACGCAAGCTTACGGCCGAACAATATATGGACGCACTGAATATGATTACAAGCGGTCAAAACCAAAAAACCACGGGAGCAGAACTAGACATCAGAGAGTGGCGAAAAAAGACAACCCCGCTGACTCAACTTTTAGGCAGACCAATCAGAGATCGGGTAATAACCGGACGCGACAATCAAGCCAATACCCTTCAGGCGATGGAAATAGTAAATGGTAAAATCCTCGCCGATATAATTAAAAATAGAGCCGGGAAAATGGCAGATGAATCAATCAAGAGTCATCTCAAACCGCTTGATACCGCAAAACTTCTGTATCGCCGCGCCCTGTGTCGCTATCCTAATAAAAAAGAAACGAAAATAATAAAAAAATATATTGATGCTAAGAATATCAAACAGCAACCGGAAGGCCTTATGGAATTCCTGGAAGATATTATTTGGACGGTTATTCTTTTACCGGAATTCCAGTTTATTCATTAAAAAGGAGGACCAAAATGACGAGACGTGATTTTCTAAAAGCTCAAACCGCAACAGCCCTTACTGCTCTCGCCTGCCGGGAGCCAAAATTATTGGCCGCCACGAATAAGATACCGCCACGCGCTGACTCAATGATACTTATTTGGCTTGCAGGCGGCATGGCCCAAACTGAAACATTTGACCCCAAAGAATATTCTCCGTTTGAAACTGGCCTTGAAATGAAGCGGGTTCTTTCCACTTTTCCTGCTATTGATACTGCAGTTGATAATATAAAAATATCTCAAGGTCTTGAGCAAATCGCCAAAGTCATGGACAGAGCTACGCTTATCCGTTCGCACCATGCGGCAAATCTTGGCTTCATCCTTCACACAAGGCATCAGTATCATTGGCAAACCGGCGGCTATGTGCCTCCTCAAACAGTTGCCGTGCCTCATATGGGGGCAGTTATAGCAAAAATGCTCGGACCGAAAAATCCGGCAATGCCGACGTTCATAGACATAGGCCAAGACCCCGAAGCCGCTGAAGGCGAAAGCGATGCCATGAGAATGATTCACTCCGCCGGATTTTTAGGAAATGAGTATGCCCCGTTTATTATTCCGGACCCTTCATCGGCAGCCCAGAGCATGACGCCATCACTCGGAAATGACCGTTTAAGAAAAAGATACGAAAATTTTAAAAAAATAGCCCAAGCAAGTCCAAAAGGAATTGATGGCTATCAGCAAGAATCACTCCTTCGTTCAATAGAAAACGCTCACCGAATGCTTAACTCGCCATCAACAAAAGCATTTGATTTATCACTTGAACCAAAAAACATTTATGACATGTACAATACCGGACGCTTCGGATTGGGATGCCTTCTGGCAAGACGCCTAGTTGAAGCCGGAGCAAGATTTATTGAGGTTACCACCGAATATAGACCATTTAAAAATTGGGACACCCATGAAAATGGCCACACGACAACCAAGTCTCTCAAGCAACTTATAGATGCGCCGATAGCCCGGCTTATTCTTGACCTTGAAGAACGGCAACTGCTTGATAGGACGCTCGTAGTAATAGCCAGCGAATTTGGACGCGACGCTATCACCGAAGGACAGCCCGGCAAAGAAGCTCCCGACCAGGGAATTGACATGCCCGATACAATTACGGAAATGCGGCATTACGGTATGCACCGGCATTTTACATCTGCATCATCCGCTGTAGTGTTCGGAGGCGGATTTAAAAAAGGATTTCTATATGGAAAAACCGCCGATGAAAGGCCGTGTGTTATTACTGAAAATCCGGTAAGCGTAGATGATTTAATCGCCACATTCTATTATGCGCTTGGCATTCCGCCAAAGACCGCAAATTTTGTAGAAAACAGGCCTCTCTATATTACGCCCGACGGCAATGGCAAACCTATACTGGAACTTTTCAGTTAGAATGACCACCCCCGCTATTATTTTGACGAGGTTCAACCTCGTCAAAAATCCCTCCGCCTAGGCGGGGGATTTTATTTATAAAAAACGAAGGGGAGCTTAGTGCTCCCCTTTCATGAAACTGTGATATCCAGGACGAACCCTAGGTTCATCCAGTAAAAGCGGTGGATAGCCGAACAGGCAGGACAAACAAATCATCACTGTCCGAACGGCGCTACGAACTGCCCATGGAACCTGCATCCGGCCTCCTTTCTACGAAGATTCGGCCGGCGAGAGGCCAGATTGTGCTGGCACTTGAGACATATGGGATATCTCATAATGTCCAGCTTGTACCATATCGGCACAACGACTGACGACACCACCCATATTGCGGTTAGGAACGTCACAGTACACCTCCTTTTAAGCTACTATTTGCATTATACCATTATTTGACCGTAAAGTCAAGCTATCGGAGTCCCCTCCCCGAACCTTTTGAACGCCTGTGCTGAAGTCCGGCATTTTCTCTATTGTAGGATTTGCGTAATTTTTCTACTAATTCTTCCGGTGTTGATGTTCCATCTAAAGAACTTGGAAATCTTCCTATCGTCTTTAGATAGTTAAAGGTCAGCCTAAGATTTTTTTCATATAATTCAAGGGCCAGCTTACTTGCCTCTCCCCCGTACCTGCTGAAACAAGAAAACCTTAGAATAGAATTAGCCTGCTCCATTAAATATCTTAGGAGGTCGGCATTGCTCATTAAGTCAGCCCTAGTTTTGCCGAAATTTTTAACAAGCTCCGGCGGAGGAATAGTTGCAATATTTACGTGGTCTTCAGCGGTTACCCCAAGCGGTCCCAAAGTCTCAAATTTTTTCAAAGATGCTCTGAACTCTGGCTTTTGAAAAAAATCAGCATCCACTCTAGCCTCCGGAATAAAAGAACTATAGATAATAATTTACGCCGAAGCAAATCTTATGTCAAGCTAAAATGTACAACCAAAAACAATGGGCATCTTTGCAACTGCAAAGATGCCCATTGTTTTATAAATTACGAATCACGAGTTACCAGTTGCCTTGCCCTATATTTCCAAATGCCTCCTTATGGCTATTGCACTTGAAACTACGCCCAATATTATCCCTCCAGCAAAAAGCATTATCAAAACCTGCCACCAATTTGCCGAAAAATATGCCAGCAAATTAATTGTCGGCGCAAAGGAAGATATCTTATCAGACGTCAAAAGTACCGCCGGATAAGAAATAGCTAAAGCCGCCAAGGCGGCAAAAAATCCATAAAAAGCACCCTCGGCCATAAACGGACCTTTAATGTGCCAGTTTGAAGCACCGACCAGACGCATAATTTCTATCTCTTGCTTCTGGTTATATATAGTAAGGCGAATGGTATTAAAAGTAACGGCAACCGCTATCGCAATCAGTGCCAGTGTACCTAGCAACCCCCAGGTGCTGATACCATCTGATATCTGGTTTATTCTGGCAATGACTAATTCATTTTCGGCAAAACTTACTTTTTCTATTGATTCTCTGAAACTGCTTCTATCAAGAAATCCGGCGATAGAAGCATACTGGGATGAATCCTCTGCTTTGATATTAAGGGATGCCTGCAAAGGGTTATCTTCCAGCTGAGCCAGTGATTCCTGTATCAACTGATTATCTCCGTGGCGTTCTTTGAATTCATTTAAGGCCGCGTCTCGTGAAGTGTATTCAACGAATTCAACCTCTTCCAGATTCTCTAATTCAGATTTAACTGACAAGATATCATCCTCCGAAGATTCTATTTTAAAATAAGCGCTTATATCCACCTTGCTCTCGAGCTCGCCAACAATTTGAGATGTCATGAATTGCAGTAAAAACAGACCCGAGAATAAAAGCAAAGCCAAAGTCATAACACCTATAGTGCCGAAACTCAAAAAGCTGTTCCTTTTGAAGTTAGTCCAACCGGTAGACAGTATTCTTTTAAGGTTAATGTTAGACATGAAATTTATTATACTTAAGCAGGGCCTAAAAAAATATGATTACGTTTAAAATTTCTAATTACTAATTTCTAATGTCTAATCAACTCCCAATTATCCAACTCCCTAAATTATAAACGCATTGGATATTGTAATTTTGACATTGATTAGGGCTTGGTAATTAGGCATTAGGAATTTATCTAAAATTTTGCTTTGCAAAATTTTAGATGATGTATCTTCCGGCCGTTGCCTGGTCTTTAACTATTCTGCCCTTGTCCATTGTTATGACTCTTTTACCTATGGTGTTCACCAACTTGCTGTCGTGCGTCGCCAATATCACAGTAGTTCCGAATTCATTTATTTTTTCAAGAAGTTTTAGAACTTCAAAACCGTTGACCATATCCAGATTTCCCGTGGGTTCATCTGCCAATAATATCTTAGGACGATGGACAAGGGCTCTTGCTATAGCCAGCCTCTGCTTTTCCCCGCCGGACAGCTGTCTCGGAAAATTATCTATTTTGTCAGCCATACCGACTATGGCAAGAACTCTGGGTACATCTTCTTCTATATCATCCCGCGAAGCATCGGAAACTTCAAGAGCAAAGGCAACATTTTCAAAAGCGGTTTTTTGAGATAAAAGCTTGAAGTCCTGATAGACATTGCCTATCTTTCGACGAAGCATCTGAACATAACCGCCTTTTACCGAATCCAAATCATCACCCTCAACAAATATCTTTCCCTTAGTCGGAAACTCTTCCTTTGTCAGCATCTTAAGCAAGGTGGTCTTGCCCGCGCCAGACTGGCCAACGAGTGAAACAAACTCACCCTGTTTTATTTCAAGGTTAATATCTTCAAGCACTACTGACTTGGGTTCATAAATTTTGGAAACTCCGTGAAATTTTATCAAGAAATATAATCCGAATATACGAATAATTTCCGAATATAACGAATAAACTCATTCTTATTTGGAGCATTCGGATAAAAATTCGTGACATTCGGATTATAAAGATGTGATTTCTGCCTCAATAAACTCATCTAATTCGCCTTCCAGCACCCCTTCCGGGTCATGGCTTTCAACTCCGGTTCGGTTATCTTTAACTAATTTGTAAGGGTTCAGCACATAAGAACGTATCTGACTTCCCCACTCTATTTCAGTATTTGAGGCCTGGCTTAATTCGGACAATTCTTTAACTTTTGCGTCTTCCATCATCTTAGCAAGCTTAGATGAAAGAACTTGCATCGCCTTTTCTTTGTTTTGCGACTGCGAACGCTCCGACTGTGATGCGGCAACAATACCGGTAGGAACATGGGTTATTCTGACTGCGGTTTCAAGCTTGTTTACATTCTGTCCGCCCGGGCCCGAAGACCTAAAAGTATCAACCCGCAAATCCTTGGGGTCAATCTCTATTTTAACATCATTTAGCTCCGGCAGAACATCGACAAGAGCAAAGGAAGTGTGGCGTAATTTTTTAGCTGAGAACGGCGAAACCCTGACCAAACGATGGACTCCGGCTTCCCCTTTTAAATATCCGAAGACATTCCGGCCTTTTATCTCGGCCACGGCCGTTTTGGTTCCTCCCTGCTCTCCCTGGGACTCGTCCAGCAAATTAAACTCCCAATTCATCCGCCCGGCATATTTGCGGTACATCTCCAAAAGCATAGCAGCCCAGTCCTGAGCATCTACTCCGCCGGCGCCGGCATAAACATATAAGAGGGCATCGCCTTTGTCATATTTGCCGGATAAAAATATTTTGGCATAAGCACGGTTAAATTTTGCGGTAAACATTTTTACCCCGTCTCTATTTTTTTCAAGCTGTGCATCATCCAGCGCGAGATAATCCCCGAGCTCTTTTTCAACGGAATTCCAAAATTCAAACTCCTCTTTTAGTTCATTTAACTCCTTAGAGAGCTTGCCTGCTTTTTCGTGGTCCTTCCAAAAATCCGACGATTGCATCTCAAGCTCAATGTCATCAATCCTAGTTGTTATGCCGTCAATATCCATCATCCGAGTTGCCCGAAGTTTATGTTTGATATCCTCTAGTTGTTGACGTAAATTGTCCATAATCTGCTAATTACTAATTAAATCACTCCTGCCTGCCGGCAGGCAGGAATATACTAATAAAAAAACCAGCCTCAATAAATCAAAATATAGCAGAAATCAGGTGTTTATAAAAGAAAAGGGGGCTTTTGGCCCCGTTTGTTATTGTTTAAAGAATATATCAAGATGATGCTGGTTTACCATCCTAATCTCTAAAATTTTTGTTTCATTTTCAGACCACGATATTTCAAGGTGCATAGAGCTTGCATCGGCCTTTTTAAGAGCACCCCGAATCGTTTCACAAAATAGATTTTGGTTGGGAAGCGTCATGTTGGCAAATCTTACAAAGAGTTCCTCATCATCAAAGAAAATCTCGGTTCCTTTGTCCACCGATGGAATCCTAAATTTTGGATTAATATTTTTTCTACGGCCAGAGAGAGACTCTCTTATGTCTATCTCGCTCCCCACGTCATAAGATGATTTATAATATTCAAAAAGTTCCGCTAAGCTTCCCGCTAAAAAGCTTGATTTTTTCATGACATCTCCTTATTAAATGTGCCAAGACAACAATATCACCTCTCGGTGATATTGTCAATACTGTCAGGCACATTCACGGTGCTCCGCTCAGTATTTCGTCGCCTTCGCTCCTCAACTGCGCTCATCCCTCCTTCGTTTCACTCAGTCGGGCTGCCGGGATTCGAACCCGGGTCACATGACCCCCAGCCATGCATAATAACCATTATACTACAGCCCGCCCCCACACCAATTAAGTTTAGGTTTTTAGGCTTTCCTTTATTCTTAGGCAAAGTTGCGCCCAAGCTTTAGACCTTAACTTTAGATTGTGTTCTCTTTTTAATGCCTCGGCTTTTGAGGCATAAATTTCGCAATAAACTGGATAAAACGGACTCCTTGATTTAGTCGAAGCAACTAATCCAGAATTATGTTCTTTAATTCTTCTGACTAAGTTATCCGTATAACCTATGTATAAATTATCATCCTTTTTGCTTTTTATTATATAGACATAGAACATAATTTAAAAACTTGATTGGTGTGGGGGCCCGCCTTCCTGCCTGCCGGTAGGCAGGCGCCAAAGCTTCGGCGAGACAAGCCCGCTAAACTTTAGCTTTGGTCGGCTCAATCTATAGATTGAGCCGACCAAAGTATAATATTTCTAAATTAATTAGCATAAAACCTTTATATATTTAGTGGTCTTGATTTATTAACGTCTTGCTCTCGCCAAAAATTTCAAACATCCATAGCTTTGCTTTGAGTCTATTGGAGGCGGGATTGCCGCCATAAATCTTGCTGTCGCCCCTCCATGAATTATCAAGGCCTACTTTTTTCATATGTCTTGAAAGTATATTTATTGAATCAACAAAAGCATCATGCAATATTTTTTCTCTGCGGTCCGCATTTTTAACAGTTTCTTGATATTTTTGAACATCCTCTCCAAAATACATTCTTCTTTCTTTTGAGGCGGTTTTCTTTAAATTAACATAACTATCATGATAATCCCTGATCTTGCTTATCAGGTCTTCAATTAAATCAAGAGTATCAGTTTGCTGCTTCTCATTTAAACTGTTCCGACCGCTAGCCAACGAATCAAATATCGCGCCGAATACTCTGTCAGGTCCTACTATATCCTTGTTTTCCATAAAAACACGGGAGCTTCTTGTTTCAGGAGATTCAATAGCATCTTTATCGTTGCTAGCAAAAACCCGCTCTTGCGGGCTAGGGTTATCTATTTTTTCAAATTTATCCTTCATAAAATAATTATACCTTAGTTTGGGTTTTGATGCAGGAGGTACAAATCTTAGTGCGCTTGCCGTCTACCATTGACCACTGTAAATTGGGGTACTTTCTGTACCTATTGACCGGATTATAATTACCGCGCAAGAGTTTGCGCTTATTTGCCACCATTGATTTTTTACCGCAAAGCGGACATTTTGTAGCCATCTCGTCGAAGGTTCCGATTGGCATCAGTAAAATTGCGGTAAAGAAGGCCCTTATGCTTCCGAGAGATTTGCTTCTTTGGAGCAATTTTACGTTCTGCAGATCGGCCAAGCCGGAGGCTTGTAGCCGATAAATCTGCTGAGATGGCAATTGGAATCGCTGTTAACAATGCTCAATTACTTTACTAATGAATTTACATCTTAGCGTATAAATGTTATTTTGACAAGTAATAGCCGGGTACGCTTACGAATGGTTCGGGAATACTCACCACAAGTAGCGCATCCGAATCATAAAAATATGACCCTAACTTTTGGTATATTCCTCTATCTAATCATCATATTTTCAGCGGTTTTTCACGAGTTTATGCATGGCTGGACAGCTAACTATTTGGGCGATCCTACCGCCAAATATGCCGGCCGGCTCACCCTGAATCCGCTCAAACACATAGACAAATGGGGAACGGTTATAATACCGCTTCTTTTGCTGTTTGGACCATATTTATTTGCTGGTAAATTGGGTGCATTTATCGGCTGGGCCAAACCGGTTCCCTATAACCCATTACTTTTGAGTGACAAAAAATATGGTTCAGCTAAGGTTGGCTTTGCCGGCCCGGCCGCTAACTTCATAATCGCCATCATGTTCGGTATTCTTATCCGTTTTATTCCGGTTGCCGGACCGTTTTATATCGCTATCAGCTGGGTAGTGTACATAAATATATTTTTAGCATTATTTAATTTAATACCGATACCGCCGTTGGACGGCTCTAAATTATTGATGGACTTTTTCCCGCGAAGCCGCTTCATGATGATGCAGTTCTCAATGTTCGGAACTTTTTTTGCACTTCTCGTCGCGATAATGGTAGTACCGCCAATCGCCCGGCTATTATACTACATCATGGCCGGCCACTCATTCATCGGAGTGGCATTTTAGAACAAACAAAAAAACCACGCCTGATTCGTGGTTTTTGATTTTTATAATACAATCTCTGCATCAAGATGGCGGAGAGAAGATTTACGGAATTCGCGGACCAGCATCTCGAGCCTCCCCGCCTCCCTTTCACTCACTATGATATCCGGAGATAAGGTTCTATATGCCAGCCAAATAAGTTCATAGCGATGTATGCCCAGCAAATTTTTCAATTTATCGGATTCTTTTTTAAAAAACCCGCCAAGCTTATCATAATCAATAAACAGAGAATCAGCACCAAAGTCTATCCTGTGCCAACATAAGTTAAGCTCACCTGAATTTATGTCATTAAAAGAACAAAGCTGATGGACAATATTCTGTGAGATATTGCCGTTATCTACGTTAACAATATCATCATCCAGAATAATACCAATGCCGGAAAAAACGGACTTGAATAAATCCCATTCCTTTAGTACCACGGGAAATGAGTTGCCCTTGCTGTCCTGTATTCTCCACGGGAAACTATCCTGGCCCCAAACCCATTCATAAATAGACGCTTCAATTTTTTCCGCATTCCGGCCTGTATCGGAAATAGAAGCTGAACCGAAGGGGCGGGTAACGTGCGGGCCTAAATAAACACGGTTTCGACAGAAAAAGTCATCCAGTTTTTTAATAAGCAGGTGGCGTAAAAATGTTTTATGCCCGGAACCGGTCACACGTCCTGATTTTTGCTCTTTTCTTAAGGCAACATATGTAGTCTGTTTTGTTTTGATGCATCCACCTATGCCCGGAAAAAAATTCCTGACCTGGACGATAACCTCAGCATCGCCTCCCGAACCGCCATTTTTTATATCTTCTCTTACGATGTCTCCGCCTATGTGCATATCACACCTCGTCAAAAAGAAACGGCCGTTTAAAAAATATATTTTTAAGCTTCTGCCTATAATTGAACGGCTCCTGGGACCAAAGCAAGGCAGCAACAGATGATAAAAGAGGATTGCCATCTTGTGGCGTAAAGCACCTACCGATAACTTTATGACCATCCTCCCTTACCTCAAGAGAAGGCAAACAAACAACGGTCTGGTTCAATATCCGGCCGGAAAATCCCCTGTCTCTGCCCTCAGAAAATACCCTGTTATTATCCATCAGATACGTAATGGCAGTAAGAGGATTTATCCTGAACCTTCTTTCAATTTCATCACGGCTTACTTTTTCTTTTAGAGTAACCCTAAAATTAACAACGTGTGTAAAACAATTATTTGATATATCGGCTGTTGTATGAATGTCAAATGTTTTTTCGGTCAACGTGTTTAAAACATCATGAGCGTCTTTGCCTTGATGGGTTCCGAAAACTAGGTCACTTGGTTCGCCCACCCTAATCCCAATCGTTGAATCTTCCTGAGAAATATCGGCCGCCCTTCTTGTAATGTCAAAACGCGCTCTGACTAAATTATCAAAATTCCAGGGACCGGCATTCTCCGGATCAAAGGCCAAAGTCTTAAGCAGGCACAGAACTTGATGGGTATTACAGCTGACGATTTGCAGATACTTTGGCTCATCTTCCATTAAAACTGCATCATTAATATCAAAGGCATAAGGAATACCGAAGCCCTTTTCCGAACCTTGAGCAATAAACAGTTTTCCACCTTTTTGCTTGAAATAATATTCCTCCTTTAATTTTCTGGCAATGCCCTTATCGGTGCAGTCTATTACGACATCTGCGATATCAATGGCTTCACTAAAAGTATAATCAGGACCAAAGCCATAACCGAAAAGCATATCTCTAAACTCCGCCATTTTTTCCGGGAAAACAGATAGCTTAGCTCCCATATCATGAAAATCTTTCAATGTTCCCCGCGATTCAAGCAAAGGCTGATGCTTGTTAAAAATAAGTTCGGTTATGCCCAACTTCTTTCTTTTAATAAGACAAAGTCTTATTAAAGGCTTAGCGATAGTTCCTGTACCAACTATTAGAACTCTCACTATGATTCTCCTTGTTAAGGTTCTGACTGGATAAATAATAACTCCGAATACAATGTTAGTAATATTGACAAAGCAAATCAAAATCCGCCATAAGACGGATTTTGATTTGCTTTGGTGTGTCTGTAAGCCGGATCCTGTATTTGTGTGGCAATTTATCTGGGACTGACATCGCTGACAGCCTCAAGCCCTTCGATAAACTCAGGGCAATAGCGGCACTCCCGACTATTTTTAAAATAGCCAGGCTCGGCCTTGCACCCCAGTAAGAATTTAGCCGTTTCACTCCAGTCTTAAGCCAACTGCTCATCCTTTAGGGATAAGATAGATGACAATAATTTATAACTGGATTCATCCTGCCAAAGCAGGATGCTTAATCCTTTCGGATTAAAGCGTCACTGTTCGCATCTCGGCGGTTACCCGCGACAGGCGTTACCTGCTACCGTTTGCCGCCAAAAGAGGCGGCATGGTGTCCGGACTTTCCTCTGCGAAGCGCCTCGCCTAAGCCCAAAGGGCATAGGCGGGCCTCTCCACAGTAGCCACCCAACACACCAAAGCAAATTAATTATAACAAATAAATCACGTAAAGTCAAAATAAAAAGGCGGTATTTCTACCGCCATTGTTTTTAAAACCGAATGGTCAAAGCCCAATATGAGCTCCCTCCCCATTAATCTACCACTTCCGACTGGCCCCTGCACCTCCAAAACTACCCCCGCTAAAACCACCAAATCCACTTCCACCGCTAGGAGGTCGGTAAGTAGGGCCACTGGAAAGCTTCGGATTGCGCCTGTCATATGCTTTTTTGTTATCTTTTTTAGCTTTTTCTTCTGCCTGTGACAGCAAGGAAGAAGCGGAGGCCAAAAAAGGAAACACAACGAGCCAGCCCAGATTTAATGATTCTTCCGCTTTTTTAAACTGCTTCCTGGCATTACCCAGTAAATCTTTGGCTTCCTGACCTACATCCGAACCGGAAACTTTTTCCGCCACAGAAGCGATAAGCTCGGGCAATTCTTTTAGAAGCTTCGGGCCTTCAGTCCTGGCCTTATTGGCATTTTCTTTATCGGTAGTTATTTGACTATTAATACTCTTCAGGGACAGCGCAATCCCGACAAGAATCGCCAGAATACTTATCCAATCCGGATTTCTCTCCTCTATATTAACCACCTTATTTTCATTACCCACACCTGTGGCCACCCTCGAAGCTTCTTTAAGCTTTAAGGATACCTCCTCTAGCCTATTCTTGGTTTCCGTAGTTACATCATCATGTAAAGAGTTTTCGCTGGCTACCATATACGCAGCCGGCAAAGTTTTTAGAATTTCCATACTTTTCTTTTTTGCTCTTGTAACTTCTTTTATTTTTGTCTCAATGTCGGACTTTAAGGAATAAATATTATCTACTTTCGGCTCGATTTCTTCTAGTCTGGCCGACACTAATTCAGAAGCCTTCCACCCTCTAGCCGCTATGACAACTATACCGAGCCCCATTCTGTTAAGATCCTCATCGGCTACGACATAATCATCGTCAAAGCTTTCTACTCTTTTATTAAGATTGGACCAAACTGTCTCCGGACTGACTGACTTAAGCTCCTTTAATAATTCCATTGCTTCTCTAAAATTTGAATTCCCGCTACTAAGCCGTGAGCTGAACACTTTTAGTTTCGCTTTATTTTCCAGGTCAACCTTTTTTAAATACTTTACCCGCCTGGCATACCTAATCCCTAACCACAAAAGGCCAAAAATGGGTGTGGCTATAGCCAGAAAAATACCAAATATCGTCATGATATTTTTGAAATTCCTACTGGCTTCTTCACGGGCCAACCGATTTTTTTCTTCGGCTATTTTTCTTTCTTCAAGGCGTGCCTGAATAGGCGTATCTCCAAGGTGAGCAATAATGCCGTCTACTCCGGCCACAACTCCACCGGCCATATTGTTATCCCGAAAATACGGGACAACGAACTGGTCAAGAATATTTCCGGATGCGCCATCCGTCAAATCAGGCTCAAGGCCATAGCCGACTTCAATTCTGACATCTCTGTCATTGGGCGCTATGAGAAAAACAATTCCGTTATCTTTAGCCCTATCGCCAACACCCCATGCATTAGCCAAACGGTTGGTATAATCATCAACTTCATAGCCTTCCAGGGACTGAACGGTAACTACAGCAATTTCTATGGAGGTTTTTTGCTGATAGTCGCTTAATTTTGCCGAAAGTTGAGTCTCAATCTCGGCAGGCAAAATGTCAGCAAAATCGTTTACATATCCGACCGGCTTTGGAAAGTTTTGCGAAAAAACCAAAGCAGAGAACAAAAGCGCAAGAGCGGTGCTTCTTAAAATTGTTTTCACCATTATTTTTCACTCCTTTTCTCTCTTTTTATTATAAAAAAACGAGGTCTTTAAACCTGTTGTGATAATAACAGAAAATATGCCTAATTGTCAACTAGGGCCGTTTCGGAATTTCTTGCCAAGAGCTGACGGAGAGAGTGGCTTCATCAACCGTTATCTTCAGATTTGTAACAGCTGAATATACATTAGCCGTAGCATAGATAACCCTGGGACTTAATATATTATTTATCGGCAAAACTTTACAAGTATCATCTCCTATATCAAAGCTCTCACTGCCTGCATAGTTTATATCTTGGGCCAAGCGAAGCAATGCATTGTCACCGCAAGCTTCAGCGACAGCGATGCTTCTTTCTTTAAATTCGCTGTCCAGAAGATTGAAGCGCCCGAAAAATCCCCTAAAACTTAGGGAGAAAACTATCGCCATCAATACAAGAGATATTACGATTGCTGACACCAGCGCGATAAATCCCTCCTGATTGTTTTTTATTTTTGTATTCATGCTTAATACTTGCTACTTATCCCTTAATACTTAACGAAGGTACTTCGTTAAATTGAAGTATTTATCGTCAACATAAAATTCGGCACGAACCGCTGCTGGACCGGTTCCGCTTGCGGGAATATGCTCAAAGCTCAAACTGGAAACCGTAACATACTCGCTGTTTAGTATTATCGGACCGCTCCCCTTATCAATCCTTAAATTACCTGAATCAAGATTAAACTGTATGGTGTTTAAATCTTTATCAACCGAAAGCACATTCCCGCTATTTCCTGAATTCGGAGTATTGATATCGCTGGCCCCGCTCAATGCCCACTCAATTTTACGAAGCAGAAAATTTGCCTCTTCTTGAATAATCACATCCTGGCCAAGGGCCGTACTTCCTTCAACAATGTTATAGACGGCCAAAAGCATTCCGCCAAGTATAAACATAATTAAAACCGTGTAGATGAGCACCTCCACCAAAGTGAATCCCCTCTGATTGTTTTTTCTTTTTGTATTCATGCTTAATACTTACTACTTATCCCTTAATACTTGGTTATATCATCAAAAATTATCCTGAAAGTTGCATTACTTTCAATGGCTGCATAAATGAGGTTATCGCTAAATTCGAGATCTACCATTTTTGCCGGAAAATCATATTTACCACAGTTAGACGCAGGAGGAGGAGTCAGCTCACTGCAATTTAGAATATTAGTTGGATCGCTTACTCTATAAACCTGAAAGTCCAAGTTATCTACATCTGTTGCAATAAATGCAAAATCGCTCACTATTTGAAAATCCTTAATCCCCGCGGCCTTATTTGGTGATTCGTTAGTAGGAATAAATTTTGAACCAAGCTCCGTGATTGCATGCGGGTCAGTTATGTCTAATATCATAAAATTGAACGCTTCTGTTTTAACATAATTACCGCCCTGCCTGCCTAAATAAATCTTATTGCCTAGCAAATAAAGACTTATAGCGTCAAAACCCTTGGTGGCATCGTACCACATGCCAGTTACATCAGGGTGAACCATATATTCTTCTGGGCTTAACGGATTTATGTTAACAACCATAAGCTCACCTGCCCCACCATTTATTGCATAGCCATCATCCGATGTAGCCAAATAGGCATAATCACCCCTGACAACTATGTCATTAATGTTGTGGTTTATCTCTAGCTCTGCAACCTTCTCATATGGTGCAACACCACTAAAAATCTGAAATTCTTTGCCTCCTGTTTTATGCGTACCGACATATATTTTTTCGTCAAAGTAATAAATAGTATTTGCATTCGGTGAATTCTCGGCATCTGCACCGAAAATATCCAAAGACTTGGTAGCCAAGAGTGCGGGCGCGCTAACTGTACTTATATCTATAATTTGTAATTCGGAAGGTTGTGTCGTGGGTGAACCTACGCTTAAGGCATAAGCAAGGCCTCCTGCCACATCCGCAGTATTAAGACCAACGCTTTCTGTTTCAAGCGAACTCACTATAAATGCATTTAAACTATCGTCAACATTAATTATCCAGATATCATTTTCTGAATTATGTGCGGTACTTAAGACTGCGTATTTACTGCCCCCCTGCTTAACGACATCAATACTTGTTGCCGGAACACCAGCATTCCCCGACTGTTCTGCCGGAGGCTCTATTGTCTTTAGGTCATAATCCTTAAATGTCCTCGGAAACCACCACTCGCTTATCGGGGGGGTATCAGAACCGCAGTCGCCACCCAGGGCAAGGGCGTCAAAAATACTTGAGACTTCGCTGTTGATAGATATTTCAAGAGGCCTGTCAGGTTCAGTCTGCCATGAAACCGTTCCGGTAATGCTTTTTTTGCAAAGATTAATATCAGATATACCTAGAACTTTTGTGTAAATATCATCAAGAGAGGTACTCCCGGCTAAACCATAAAAATCCTCCTTGGCATCAGCACGGGCCGTCTCAACAATTTCTTTCGCTTTGTACAATGCCTCGTTATTTATCTCATTATCCACGGCAACAGTCTGATTGCCGAACACAACTAAAATTATAGCCGACAGCACGACAATGATTATCGCAAAAGCCAGCACTATCTCAATAGTGCTGAATCCCGCACCTTTTTGGCAAACGCCGCAAAGAGGCCTGTTATGCCGAAGGCAATTGCCAGAAAGGTGCGGGATGAACCCCCTCTGATTGTTTTTTATTTTTGTATTCATGCTTAATACTTACTACTTATCCCTTAATACTTGCTAGTAATTTATCCTCCCCTCTCCATTAAATGATATCGTCGCGGTTTGGGCTCCGTAGCTTAAAATCATATTTCCGGCTCCAGAATATACTGCATTACCCGTCAGTTGTTCAAACACAACCTCATTTATGCCGGTTACTGCTATGCCTGAATTTAAAGATATTTCCTGGTCAAGCGAGGTGTCTCTGTCATCATATGAATTACCCTGAAATAATATTAACTTGGATGAACCGGAATCAAAGCGAACACCGTGGGCCGATTCATTAATATTGGCCAAAGACTGAGCTCTGGCTCTTTCCAGAATACTGATGGTCATATCCCTGTCAGACCTGAAAGAATAACTTCTGTAGAAATCCATACTGATAAAAAGACCCAGGCCGGCCAGAAGCGAAAAAATTCCAATAACCATTAAAACCTCTACGGCAGTGAACCCCCACTGATTGTTTTTTGTTTTTGTATTCATGCTTAATACTTACTATTTATCCCTTAATACTTAGTTACGGATGAATATTTTGAGTTATCTGATAAATCGGAGTGATAACAGCTAAAGCCACGAATCCAACCACGACACCCATGACTACCATCAGGGCCGGCTCAAGAGTGCTTGATAAATTCCTGGTTGTTTCTTCAACTTCGTTCTCGTAATAATCGGAAAGATAAAGCAAGCTGTCGCTTAAATGACCGGTTGATTCGCCGACCGATAAGGTCTGTAAAACCATTTCCGGAAACAAATAAGGATTCTGGCTTATGTACTCAGCGATATTTTTACCCTTTGTAATGTTAACCGAGAGGGCCTTAATTTCTCTTTGATAAACATGATTTGAAAGCGTGTGAGCTGTAATCTGAGTTGCCTTAACAACATCCAGCTGGCTCTTTAGAAGCAGCCCAAAAGTTCGGCAAAAACTTGCCATCTGGTAATCTTTAATCATTTTGCCGAATATCGGCAAAGAGAGAACGCCTCTGTCCACAGTCATCCTGAATGGCCCCGCCTTAAGATACACTCCGTATAGAAAAATAGATAAGACAAAAAGGCCAGCTAAAAGCGCTAGGCCATAATGAAGAAGAAATGTGCTTATAATTATGAGGGCCTTGGTTGTTACCGGAAGTTCGGCTCCAAAATTAGCAAAAATAGGCAAAATTTTAGGGAATATAAAAGCGGTTATAAAACCGGTTATGCCGATAGTAGCAAAAGTAACAAAAGCCGGATAGGCCAACGCGCCTTTTATCTTTTTCCTCAAGCGATGGCTCTTTCTCAACTCTTCGGCAAGATAGCTCAGGTTTTCATCCAAAATACCGCCCTCTTCACCGACTTTTATCATGCTAATGCCGAATTCGCCGAATACTTTCTGGGATTTGGCAAAGCTGGCGGACAAAAGCTGGCCCTGTGAAACGTCGCTTAAAACCTGCTCCAATATCCTCTTTTTGGAACCGGACTTAGTCTGCTTGTTTAACATCCTGATGCCGTCCAATATCGGCACGCCGGCCTTTATCAAAAACGATAATCTCTTGGCAAAAACCGCCTGGTCTTTGACCGACAATCTGCCGAAAGGCATCCACTTAGGCAAGCTAAATGAAATTTCCTTATTAAATGTTGGGTTGTTTGATTTAATGAAGCTCATGACGAATAGTATTAAGTAGCAAGTATTAAGTATTAAGGGTTTTTAATTTTTTAATTAAACCATTAACCAACTTACTTACCAAAATTGTTTGTTGTGCTAAAATATCAAATTTTTCTTTGTTCAAATAATTAATGTCTCGGGATATCAATAACTGGTTTTGCACTTCAGTTAAAGACCCTAATGATATAGAATAAAACTTTATCTTGTCCTTATAGGATGTTCTACTAAATCCTTCGGCCAAGTTTGATGTGATTGATACGACTGCACGCCTTAATTGATTGGCCAAGCCGAACATCTCTTCTCTGGGAAACTCCCTGCTAATCTTATAAACGTCCAGGACAAGCCTATGCCCTTCTTTCCATGCCTTTAAATCGGTAAAGCTTTCAATTTTTGTTTTTGTATCCATGCTTAATACTTACTACTTATTCCTTAATACTTAGAATTATTCATGTATCACTCTCAGCACTTCCTGTATCGTCGTCATTCCTTTCGCGGCTTTTCTAATTCCGTCTTCTATCATCGTGGTCATGCCATTCTTTATTGCAATATTTTTTATATCGCTTGAAGAACCTTTTTTTAAGATAGCCTCCCTTATCTCGTCATCAATGACCATAACTTCGTCTATTACTAATCTTCCGCGATAACCGGTCAGATTGCATTTATCGCAACCTGAACCTTTATAAAACTTTTTACTTGATCCGACTATGTTTTTACCCAAAACCTCTACAAGGCTCTCGTACTCAGTTTCGGTAATATTTTTCTGAACCTTACAGCCTTCGCAGATCCTTCTGACCAATCTCTGGCCGATGGCAACGTTAACAGTGGACGAAGCCAAATATGGCTCTATCTTCATGTCTAACAATCTGGGCAAAGTCGTAGCCGCATCATTTGTATGCAATGTTGAAAGTAAAAGGTGACCGGTCAAAGCGGTATTGACCGCAAGGCCGGCAGTGTCCTCATCCCTAATCTCACCCACCATGATAATGTCCGGGTCCTGCCTCAACATGGAGCGCAGACCGCTGGCAAAGGTTAGACCGGTTCTGGCACTGACCGGAACCTGCTTTATATTATCAATGGCATATTCAATCGGGTCTTCAATCGTAATGATTGAAACATCATTTGTATTTAAAATTTTTAATATCGTATAAAGAGTGGTTGTTTTACCTGAGCCGGTCGGTCCGGTAACCAAAATCATTCCGTAAGGATTCTGAACGGCTTTCAATATTTTTTCTCTGTCATGCTCTTCAAAACCCAAAGACTCAAGACTATATTGGCCGGACTGGTCGGAAGACAATAAACGCAAAACGGCGCTTTCACCGTGATAAGTCGGGGTAATGGCCACCCTGACATCAACCGGTCCGATTTTTTCAATGACTAGCCTGAAACGACCGTCCTGCGGAACCTTGTGCTCATCAGTTCTTAGGTTGGTCAATATTTTTATTCTGGAAATAATTTCAGGCATCAGGCCCAATGGCAATTCAAACATATCCTGTAAAACGCCATCAACCCTGAACCTGACCCTGGCCGATTTTTCGCCGGCATCAATATGAATATCGGAAGCATTTACCTGGTGGGCATCTTCAATCAAAGAGTCCACCAGTGTGATAACTGATATTTCTGCCCCCTTTTTTATTTCTTTTTCTGACTTAGTTTTGGTCATAAAAGGCCTTGAACTTGTCCAAAAACCCCGTATTCTGCTGCAATTGCAGAATTTCGGCTGCGACACCCAACGGCTCAAACTCACCATATCAAAGGATATGCTTCGTTTTCCGCCGGAGTGTCTCGCTCAAAATTCTGCAATTTCGCGACGAAAGAGGGTTTTTGGACAAGTTCTGATAATAGCGCTTTTAACGCAAAAAGGCATTAAGCCTTTTTACTGTATATATAATATCACAATTTGTTATTTTTGGCAAGTATGCTGTCCTATCACTGTTTTGCGGGCCAAAATTAATTATGTTATTATATGCTAAGCTTTATTTAATCTCAAGTTTATGGAATCTTCATGAAGAGTTTCATCACCAAAAACCGCCCGTCTCGGGGCGGTTTTTGGTGATCTAGAGTAACAAGATTATGGTGTGTCCCAGAACAGAAGATCTGCGAGAGTCTGTGATAATTTCGGAGTTGCCTTGCCAACATCACCATCTATAACGATTGAGTCGCTGGCATTATTAAAGATATCAAGCTGACCGGCATAGTTAAGCATTGCGCCTACATCACCTACTGCGTAAACCGTGCTGGCATCACTAAGCAACGTCTGCACATCACTTGGGCATCCGAATGCCGCACAGTTTAGTTTTGCCGCCAACCACTGCCATGCCAACTGCATTCTGGCCTGGTCAACCGTGGATCTTCGTGCATTCTTGCCTTTACCAATTGATTTCTGTGAAACGTTTGAATACCACGCACCGAATAATGCGGACGGTGAAGCAATCACATCCTGGTGCTCTCCTCCATCACCCAAGGTTATGCTGCTCCCCAGCTGATTCTCAAATATACTGGTCGTATATTCAGTATGTGTCTTCCAGAAACCAAGAGTTCTGGATGGGCTGTCTTTATGATTTACGAATGTGCAGGTAACGTCTCCATCTAAAACAAGCTCAACTGATATGCTCTGGCCATCAACGGTTGCCGGATATACTTCTTGAGTATTTGTATCCACACAGCTAACCCCGACAAATGTCCAATATGTGCTTGGCTGCGGTCCTTCGGTTACGGTATAAACTTGGTTTGCTGATAAGTCATCAAATGTCTTTCTGTCTGGAGTGGCACTATCCTCTACATCCTGCACTCCTTCATCATTATCCAATACGAATGCGCCTAATGTACCCGAGAAATTGAAATCCTGGGTATCATTCGGATCTGAATCTTTTATTATAGTCAACTTAGCAGGCTGATCATCATTTACAAATGTGCAGGTGACATCCTCACCAAGACCGAGAGTTACTGAAGTAACCTGTCCTTCGGCATTATCGCAGGTCAAAGAGGTCTGAGTGTAATTGTCAGGGCCTGATTCTGAAAGGTCATAAGTGCCTGCATCAGGAGAAACTGAATCGTAGCCGGTCGCAGTAAGTGTCCAGTCGCCTGCCACTGCGGTTCCACCGTTATCATTAACAACTTCCTTTACCAAAGTAAGGGAAGGGGCATCGTCATCATTGGTGATAGTACAAACTGCGACATCTTCAGGAGCAAGAGTTAATGAATTACCGACAACGGGATTTTCGCCATTCACAACACAACTATATGAAGAAGCAGTATAACCTGAAGGGCCGCTTGATTCTGAAAGAGTATATTCTCCGGCATCAACTAAAGCATCTGTAACTGCTACATCGCCTTCAACTCCGGAAACCGGAGTAGGACCGTTTGCGGAAAGAGTCCAGGCAGTATCCAAAGCTGTTCCGCCATTGTCATTAACTACATCCTTCAAAAGAGTAAGTGTGGCCTGTTGGGGAACAAGAATTACTGCCGCAGAAAGAGAGCGATCTGTGTTGCCGAGATTATTTAAATTCCAGTCAATTAAACGCATATGGTAAGGAGAACCGCTAATTCCTCCTGCAGATTGACCAACGCCCCAATCTTCTTGGGTAGCTATATGGCCACCCCATGCGAGAACTGCAGTAGAATCATCAACACTAAATGTAACGGTAATCCTAGTTTCAGATTGTGCAGCAGTTAAATCACCATCAGTATCATACGAGATGCCAGAAATAGTTCCTCCAAATAATGTCATAACCCTCTCGCCAGCAAGTAATGCATTGAAGCTTGTAGCTGGTTGCCCAAAAACCGGAGAATTTATAGTATCAGGCGCCAGAACAGTAAAGGTCGTTGTGGTTGCAGAAAATCCCGAAACACCATCAGTCGGATTTACACTTTCGGCAGAATGACTGAACTGGGTATGTGGATCAAGACGATCAAAATGAGTCAAATAGTCTATAGCATGAGCACCGCTATGTTTTATATCATATCCCAGAGTTAGAGTTATTGGCGTATTAACCGGAAGGTTTGTTAAAACTGCCCTATATGGAATGGAGTGTCCTTCTAAGTAATGCCCCTGCGAGGCTCCAACATTACCGGAAACCCAGCCGCTTCCACCGCCTAGATCTTCACAATTATTAGGTGTCCCCACCGCTCCATTTCTACATTGTTCAAGGCTTACTGCGGGTGGTGCATCAGTGAATGTGGTTCTTGCCAATTCAACACCATTTAAATCACTGACCGCAACCACATATAAGGGCCTGTAAACTAAATCAAGAGTATATGAATAAATAAATTTGCCATTTTCATCGCTTGCAACGACATCATTTGTTTCGGTGTAAGTTCCATCAGCATCGCTTCCCCCATATACTTTAATATTAAAATTCTCTGATGGGTTAAATGACAGGCCGGAGATAGTGGCAGTCTCTCCTATCAAATAATCATCTTTATCTGTAGTTAAGGTTGGTGAAGACTCGCCATAAGCCAAACTTATACCACCCAAAACCAACACGCCCGCAAGCAGACAAACCGCAATGTACTTATTCATTTGTATTTTTCTCCAACATAATGCCCTTCAGCTAACTCTTTGTTGCTAAATGAGCCAATTAATATTGGTTTTTAAAAGTTGAGGGAATCATAGAAATATACACTCTTCATGAAGAAAGTCAAACCTTGATAAACCTTGTTGCTCCGTGGATAATCTTCATCTATTATTAATGATTAGTCATCATGATGGAATAAAGTGGTTTTATACTAAACCAAAGTATATAGGCGTTATATGATACCGTCACCGTGATGATTTAATGAAGAAACTGTCAAATACGTATCCGGGCGCATTAATTTGACAATATGATTATATTCTGTTAAAATAATAATAACTTTAAATAACTTCCCCTGTTTCGGGCCAAAAAGGCAAGAAAAGGGCGAAAATTCATGAAAAATAGCAATATAGGATTTTTCTCAACAGGTCGTAGGCCAAAGTTTTTGGCCAGTTTTTTCATATTAACATTCGTAATGTCCATGACATTGCAGGCCATACCGTTTAGTGTATTTGCGGCAACTTCAGTTAATATCACTAGTCCTATTAGCGGTGACGATTGCAACATCGGTGGTGAAGTAACAGTCTCGGGAACGGCAACTGCAACAGCCCCCCAGGGTCAACTTGGCCAATATCACGTACAAATAGATTGGGGAGATGGCAATACTAATGACCAAACTGAGGCAAGTACATTTAGTTTAAATCAAAACCCAGACCACGGAACAGAAACACGTTCTTTCGGTGCAACTCACACCTATCTTACGGATGGTCCTTTTACTATTACAGCTCGTATTTATCATCAAACAGTACCAGGACAGGACAATCAGGCAGACGCAGTTTCTTCTGTAACTATCTGCGTTGATGTAGACCCGACACCAACCCCGACGCCAGCCCCAAGTAATACACCGACTCCTACCCCCAGCCCCTCAGACACACCGACCCCAAGCCCTACTCCTTCTGACACTCCGACTCCATCACCAACTCCAAGTGATACCCCTACCCCAACCCCGACGCCAACTTACACAGTAGATATTACAACTAGCGGAGATGGTGATGGCGTTATTAATGACGAAGATGAATTAATAAATTGCGACAGCAATTCAGAGGAAAGCGACTGTTCAGAGACATATGAAGAAGGAACAGAAGTTACTTTGAACGCCACTCCTGACGAAGGATCCAACTTTGATGGCTCTTGGACTTCTGGCCCCTGCGTCAGCGATCCTACAAATCCGGTTTGTACTTTTACCGTAACAAGCCATCAAACCATAAATGCACACTTTGGTTTAAATAACACACAGACATCTCCCACTCCAACCCCTACCCCATCTGCAACTCCTACCCCAACCCCGACGCCCAATGGAGGTGGTGGAGGCGGTGGAGGTGGAGGCGGATTCTTCCCGACAACCAACTCTTCGGCAGTCCTTGGAGCTGAAACCGTATCTCCCACCCCAACAGCAACCCCGCCAGCAACTCCGACCCCGGCTGTACTTGGCGAGATGGACCAGCTTCCGGATGTATCATTAACCGGTTTTGACAGAATATTCTTATCGCTTATGATTTCATTCTTTATGACCGGCTTGCTCTCATTAATGTTCGGCTACGAGCTTATGCCAAAGAAGGCAAATGTGTGGCTGAATAAATAAGTAGTAAGGGTTAAGTATTAAGGAACAGGTTCAACAAATAAAGAGCGCAATGCGCTCTTTATTTGTTATAATAGATTTAGTTTTTACGTTCTTATACTTTATACTTACTACTTAATACTCTAATAAGTGCCTAAAAATACAGACCAACATAAAATATATAAAAAACTGGGGTTCGTGCTAATAACCTTGTCTCTGCTTGGAATCGGTATTCCCCTGCTTTCGTTTGGCTTTTTGGATGACTATGCTTTTTTGGATACGCTTTCAGAACAGGAGATAAACTCTGCCATAACCATAAACGACCAGTTCGTAGTACCCGGCCAAGAAATAGCTCCGACTCCCGCGTCAAACACGGCCACTCCAGTGCCGGACTATGAACTTAAGAATATTAATAATCGCCTCTCTATACCTCAAATTGGAATTAATATGCCCATATTCTTAAGCGATAGCGTCAGAACCCTCGCCAAGGGCGGATGGATGTTCCCGCATACTTCAACTCCCGACAAGGGAGGCAATACTGTCATTTTCGGCCATCGCTTTAAATTCCTACCCCCAATCGGCAATACTTTTTATAATCTGGACAAACTGACGGTGGGCGAAGAGTTTGAGCTTTCATGGCAGGGAGCAACTTACCGATACCGGGTCATAGAAAGCAAAGTCGTTGAACCTACCGACCTTTCCGTTCTAAATCCCACCGACTCACCCCGGCTCACCTTAATCACCTGCTCCCCTCTTTTCACATCTAAACAGCGTCTCATCATAATCGCCGAACGCATCTAATATAATTTACTTGCTAAATTATATACTTATCCAAGGTCTCTCGTCCCTAGCGCCCCTAAACACAGCAAAAGACATCCTTAAATTCTCAAGTTTTTAAGGATGTCTTTTGCTGTGTTGTTATGTTATATAGTTAGAATTATTTTATATGATTTATCGGAACCTCGAATTTAACTAAACAAGTTAGTTATAGGCTATCCCTAGCCACAACTTACTTTATTCGCCTATTCCCTCCAGAGGCGGGCAGACACGCAAATTAAAGATAAAAGAATCTTTCGTTCTCACATTCTTAAGAATGTGAGAATGTTATCTCACGGCAATTAAAAACCCGCGCCGTTGAAAGGTGCGGGGATTTGAAATTAATCAGGCCAAACTAGTATTTCTTCTGTTTGCCTTTCTTCTGTTTGCCCCTTGATATATTCTACGACCCTTGTGATCATACACACTGGCCCAGTACATGCTGCCGCTAGTATCAAAACAACAGCATTCGTCGGCAGCTTTTTTGGCATTTTCAAGATTTCCATAATCACCCTTTACCCATACCATAAGCCAGCTAACCATATCTCCGCAAATAATCCTGAGCATGCCTTTGGGCGGATACCCAAGCTCTTTGTAATATTTTCCAATAAAATCTTCATTAGAAATATAGGATACCGAACCAATTTTCCTTGAGTTATTTATTGAGAACGGCTGTGCCATTAAAGACTTAATAGCAATGACCGGAGCTGAAATTATCGCCACTAAAAAGGTTTTTCTAGTCATGCCCATGGCAACTCCTTGTTAAGGTAACTTTCTAAGCACCAATAATATAGCAGGACTATCGGATATTTGTCAACAGCAATCTGCCCGAACTAAAAAACCGTCCCGTTTGACGGGACGGTTTTTAACTATATTAACATCTACCACCAATCTTTACCGACAGCATACTTTCCGGGACCGGCCAGATGAATACCGAGCGCGACAAGCAATAACAACAACTCAAACTCATAACCGCCGATAAAACCCTTTGAGAATTTGACCAGGCAAATGGCAAAAGCCATATCCACGGCCAAAACAAGGCCGGCGATTCTTGAAAATGCCCCGACTATAAGGGCAAGTCCGCCCAAAACTTCAACAGCCATAATAAATGGGCCGAAAAATGAAGGCAGACCAAGACTGGCCATGAACATTGAAGTGCCGTCCAGGTTCCCCAACTTCTGCAAGCCATGGGCTAGAAAAACCGAGCCCGCTCCGATACGGCCCAAAAGCATGGCCAGATTATAATCAGAGCAACTGAATACTTTTTTAAACATAGTGCAATGCCTACTAATTACTAATTTTATACCAATATACTAATCAAGACTTCTCATTCGTATATTAGTGATTTAATTCGTAATTGGTAGATTATTTAAAATAATTTGTTTAATTCTTTATCTAAGGCCGCATTTACCAATTTGTCGGCTTCTTTATTGTCTTCTCTGGGCACATGCTTAAAAGTTACCTCACCGTAATCTAATTTATTATTCCAAATCTCAATAAAAAATCTCTGAATATTTTTATCATTCAGTTTATATTCACCGTTTAGCTGTTTAACTGCAAGCTCGCTGTCCACATGAAATTCCAGCTTCGCATTTGAAGCTTTTTCCTTACCGATAAGCTGTTTTAATTTTTTCAAAGCAAAAATTATGGCCTGGTATTCGGCTTCGTTATTCGTTGTTTCGCCTATGTACTCCGAATATTCTTTCTTAAGCGAACCGTCGTAATCGGCTATGACCACGCCAATAGCAGACGGGCCGGGATTGCCCCGCGAACCGCCATCAGTGTGGATTATATATAATTCCTTGTTATTTATATCGGCCTTAACCATATTTAAAAATAATTTATATTTATACTGCCCCCAAATTTCTAAATCCTAATATCTAATTTCTAAACAAATCCCAATATCTAAAATCCCAATTTTCAAACCATTTATAATTTCAATTTTATTTAGAATTTAGGATTTTGGACTTAGGATTTTAATTAATTGACACAATGTCAATTAATTATAGTATCCCAACACTTCAAGTCCCGGCAGTTTGTTTCCAGTCAGAAACTCCAGCATCGCCCCGCCACCGGTTGAAACATAGCTGAACTTATCCATTATATTCAATTCTCTGACTAATGCCACTGTATCGCCTCCCCCGACAATGCTTTCCGCTTCGGAATCAGCAACAGCCTTGGCTATCATATGGGTAGCGTGTGAAAACTTTTCTATTTCAGCATATCCCATCGGGCCATTCCAGATGACCATCTTAGCCCCTTTTATTATCTCGCAAAATTTTTGAACGCTTTTAGGCCCAATGTCAGCTATGAAATAGCCCTCCTTAACATTCTTGAGCGAACTGGCGCCATCCTCCATCTCGTTGGTTTTTTTGTCAGCTATCAATATATCTTCCGGCAAGATTACCTTTTCGCTTTTAATATTTACAGAAACATTATTATCAACTAATGAAGAGCCTACATCAATTCCCAGAACTTTAAAAAAATTGTTTGCTATTGCCCCTCCGACCAATATCTTCTCGGCTTTATCAAAAAAATTGGCAATGACGGGCATTTTGGTAGATATCTTGGCTCCGCCTAGAACTAATATCTTGCCTTCGGCCGGACAATCAATGGCACGGGATAAGCCTGCTATCTCTTTTTTTATCAATAATCCGCCATATGCTGGCAGTTTTTTGGTAACGGCCGAAACCGAAGCATGGTTACGATGAGAAACGGCAAAAGCATTATTTACATAAATATCAAAACCCTCAGATAGCTCTTGGGCAAACCCCTCGTTATTTTTCTCTTCGCGGGAATCCTGGCGGATGTTATCTAACAAAATCAATTGACCTAATTGCTCTAATTGACCTAATTGCTCTAACTTTTTTATAAATCCAAATTCGCGACCTAGTATTATACGAAGCTGGGGAACAAGCTCTTCAAAAGAATCGATGGCAGAAATATGAGCAACCATAACCACTTTTGCTCCCAGACCGATAAGATAATCAATGGTTTCTTTTTGGGCTTTAATGCGGAAATCTTCCTGAATCCGGCCATTCACGAAAGGGACATCAAAATCCGTCCGCAACAGAACTTTTTTATCTTTTAGCTCGTCCTCCCTTAATTCATCAATGTATTTTATCATTTAAGCTCGCTGACTATCTTTAAAATACTGGAGAACTCTTCTTTGCGAAGGCTTGCTCCTCCTATCAGGGCGCCATTTATTTCATCATGACCCAGAAAAGCAGCTACATTGCCTTCGGTAATGCTTCCGCCATAAACGGACCTATACGCATCCGGCCTGACCCGGTAAGTTTCAAAGACGAAATTCTTAATTTCGCCAAGTGCATCAAATGCGTTTTGGGGTGTGTCCGGATGACCATCTTGGCTTGTACTGATAGCCCACACCGGCTCATAAGCCAGAATAATCTTTGATACGCTTTCCGGATCCAGGGCATCCAGGTCAATCGCTAACTGCTCTTCAATTATTTTTTTACGGTCATCCTGATTATTCCTTTCTCCTACGATAAGCACCGGGGTTAATCCGGCAGAAAGGGCTGCCTTTAGTTTTTTGCTTATAACCTCATCGCTCTCGCCTATGCCGTATCTGCGCTCTGAATGTCCGACCAAAACGTACTCCACGCCTAAATTTTTCAAAACATCAGCAGTAATTTCTCCGGTATGAGGACCCACCGAACTCTCCCAGGACACATCCTGGGCGCCCAGAGGCATGCTCTTTGATATTGCAGCCAACTCCTGAATATAGACTGCTGGCGGGCAAACGACTAGGTCTATCTTATCTCTTAATTCCGAATAGGCATCATAGTAAAAATAAAAAAGCTCTTCCGCCTCTTTGGCGGTTGCAGGGTTATCTTTCCAGTTTGCGATGATTAGTTTTTTCATGTAAATCTACTAATTACCAATAAAATCACCAATATACTAATAAGGAACATACGAGTAATTAGTAGATTATATTTCAGCGTCTCGCATCTGCCTTGCGGCATCATCCGGATCAATGACATTCACATAAATGCCACTACCTATTTCAAAACCGCCGACTAAAGATATCTTGGGCAATATCTCTATATGCCATGTATAAAAATATTCGGGCTTTTCCCAGCGGCGATGCAAGGGCGAAGTGTGAATGAAAAAATTATAGTCCGGCCTCTTTAAAACTTTATCCATTTTTTTTAGTATCTTACTGACTATATCGCCCAGATTAATGATATTATTTTCAGATATATCATTGAAGTGCGCGCCATCCTCTTTTGGAAAAACCCTCATCTCGTAAGGAGTCTTGGAAGCAAAAGGACAGAATGCCACAAAATCATCATTTTCCGCTATTATTCTCTTACCCTCCTGCATCTCGTACCTAATCATGGCATCATAAACCTTCTCCTTATATTCCATATAATATCTTTCCGAACCCTTAACGCTCGCTTCAACATCCGGTGGCATAACGGGGGTTGATATTATCTGTGAATGGGGATGATATAGGGAGCCTCCGGCTTTTGAACCGTGATTATTAAATATCAGAATAAATTCACTGGCACATTCTTTGGTTATAACTTCATAACGGTCTTTATATATCCTGAATACTTGGGCCATTTCTTTCTCATCAAACTCCATCATCAGTTTGTCGTGATTGCCGTAAACTATTACCTCGTGCGCACCCCGGGCCTCGGTGCTTCTGAAGGGGCCAATTTTTTTAATTTCCGCCTCTTCGTCAATACAGTTTCTCGCAACAGCGGGATATTTATTATTTATAACCTTTGCAAACCAACCGTCCCAACCGTCCCAGTCGTATGTTTTAAGAACCGTATTGCCGTTACCTTCTAAATCTTCAAAGGGGCATTTTTCTTTATCTCTGTTCAATTCTTCGCATTGCAAAACCCTGATGCCACGCTTAGCACGATCAGGCGCAAAAAGCACCCACTCCCCGGAAACTATATCTTGTCGGAATTCATTCATGAATCATCTACCAATTACTAATCTGATACGAATATACTAAATTTTAATCTTATTCGTATATTAGTGATTTTATTAGTAATTAGTAGATTACTTATATTTCCCGCCCCACAAATTCAATCTTACCTGAATAACTTCAAACAACATTTTTATCATGCCCGACAGTTTAACCTTACTTTCAGTGTCATTAACCCACTTTATCGGTGCTTCTTTTATCTTAAACTTCATTTTACGGGCAATTGCCAAAATTTCAACATCAAACGCCCAGCGAAATATTGTCTGCCTTGGAAATATCGCCTCCGTAGCTTTGGCCGAAAATACTTTAAATCCCGCCTGAGAGTCAGTAACTCCCAGCGGAACCAAAATGTGGACTATAAGTCTGAATGCTCCGCCGAGAAAATCCCTGAACCACGGCTGATGCACCGCAATATCAGAGCCCTTAATCCGGCGGGAACCGATAACAATATCAAATCCTTCCCCGAAAAACGGCAAAAAACCGGCAACCTGGTCAACGGTTGTAGAGTTATCAGCATCCATAAATAATCTCGCCTCGCCTTTTGCTTGAAGCATCCCCTGTTTTACCGCCCAGCCCTTGCCGTGATTTTCTTTATTATCTATAAGTTTTAAACCCCTGACCTGCGATTCAAGATTTTTAACTACCTCAGCTGTATTATCTTTTGAGCCATCATTCACTACTAATATCTCGTACTCATAATCTTGCTTGGATAAATACTCATGGACGCTAAGAAGCGTCTTCTCAATTCTTTTTGATTCATTGTAAGCGGGAATTATTATGGATAGTCTCATTAAAATTATTATATCGTATTAAGTATTAAGTATCCAGTATCAGGCACAACAAAGGGCATCTTTGTAATTACAAAGATGCCCTTTGTATAAACTAGTTATAAAAAACAAAAGGCCCGCCAAACTTTCCTTGTGAAAATTTAGGCGGGCAAATAGCAAAATCAGTATAAGGCCTTACCCAGCCCAAGCGAGGCCAGCCATAGTTTTTAATTTATTTGAGCGAGCGGTTGTAAATAAATTGTAATTTTATCCCTCCACCCCAAGCGAGTGGCATACTATTAATTTTTAAAGGTTCTGTGGAGCGCGACGGCGCGAACAAAAGACAATCCGCCAGCAGGCGGATGTGTCGTACCTTTAAAAGTTGATAGTATGCACGAGCGACTATTTCTTTCCTTCTGTTACTTGAGCAGCAACATTAGCGGGAACTTCTTCATAATTATCAAACTCCATCGTATATGTTCCCCTGCCCTGAGTGAGTGAACGCAAGGTTGTGGCATAACCGAACATGCCGGAAAGCGGAACTTTAGCATCAATAACTTTTAGATTAAGCGGCGAGCGGTCGCCCATCTGTTCTATCCTGCCTCTGCGGGAACTTAAATCACCGGTTATTTCGCCCATGAATTCATCAGGCATGATTACTTCTACCTTCATAACAGGCTCAAGCAAAATAGGCTTGGCACGCTTTGCGGCTTCCTGCAGAGCCATTGAAGCTGCAATCTTGAAAGCTACTTCAGATGAATCAACTTCGTGATAGGAACCGTCATAAACCGTGGCTTTCACGTCAACCAGCGGAAATCCCGCGATAACGCCCTTATCCACAGCTTCGTGAGCACCCTTTTCAACAGCCGGGATAAATTCTTGCGGAATCGCGCCTCCTTTTATAGCATTTACAAACTCAAATCCCTTGCCACGCTCAAGCGGTTCAATTCTCATCCTGACATGTCCATACTGACCGCGTCCGCCGGATTGTTTAATATATTTACCTTCGGCTTCGGCATTGCTTTTGATAGTTTCTTTATACGCGACTTGTGGCCTGCCGATATTAGCTTCCACCTTAAACTCCCTTTTCATTCTGTCCACCAAAATATCCAAATGAAGCTCGCCCATTCCGCTGATTATAGTTTCTCCTGTTTCTATGTCGCCCTTAACCCTAAAAGTTGGGTCTTCCATTACAAGCTTGCTTAAAGCCATGCCCATTTTTTCCTGGTCAGCTTTACTTTTTGGCTCAATACGAAGAGATATGACAGGCTCCGGAAAAACAATATTTTCAAGAATTATAGGATGCTCCGGATCACATAATGTATCGCCAGTTTTGGTGCCTTTAAGGCCCACCGCGGCAGCAATGCCTCCGGCAAATACTTCTTTTATTTCTTCCCTGTCATTAGATTTCATTCTGACTATTCTGCCGATTCTTTCCTGATTTCGCGATGTACTGTTTAAGGCGTAAGAACCCGCCGACAGCTGGCCTGAGTATACCCTGAAGAATGTCAGCTGACCGACGAATGGATCTGTGGCAATCTTGAAAGCCAGTGCGGCAAATGGCTCTTCGTCTTTGGCTTCTCTTGTTATTTTCTCATCAGTTTTCGGATCGGTGCCGGTTACAGCAGGCACATCCAAGGGCGACGGGAGATAATCAACCACGCCATCCAGCATGAATTGAACCCCTCTATTTTTTAAGGCAGAGCCGGCAAAAACCGGTACTAGTTTGTTGCCCAGAACTGCTTTGCGAAGTATTTTTTTAAGCTCGTCAACCGGGACTTCCCTGCCTTCAAGATAATCAGCCATAGCCTTATCATCATTCTCAACTATTTTTTCAATAAGCTCGGCCCTTAACTCCTGGGCTCTTGTTTTAAGTTCCTCGGATGGAATATCCGCCTCAACAACACTTTCTCCGTGAGCGCCTTCAAATTTAAAATATTTCATTTCAAGCAGATTAACTACTCCCATAAACTTATCTTCCTCGCCGTCCGGTATCTGCATGCGAATGGCATTCGGCGTGAGTCTTTCAAGTATTGAACGGTAAGAACGCTCAAAGGAAGCTCCCATGCGGTCAAGCTTATTTATAAAACACATTCTTGGTACATGATATTTTTCGGCCTGACGCCAAACAGTCTCGGATTGGGGCTCAACGCCGGCGACTCCGTCAAACACAACTACTCCACCATCCAGAACACGAAGCGAGCGCTCTACTTCAACCGTAAAATCCACGTGGCCGGGAGTATCAATGATATTTATCCTGCGTTCAAATTCTTTATTATGATTCGCATAGGTCGGTATCCAGTAAGTAGTAACGGCGGCAGAGGTAATGGTAATACCGCGCTCTCTTTCCTGTTCCATCCAGTCCATTACGGCCGCGCCCTCATGCACCTCTCCTATTTTGTAAGAAAGGCCTGTGTAAAATAAAACACGCTCGGAAACCGTAGTCTTTCCGGCGTCTATGTGGGCGATAATTCCTATGTTCCTAATTTTTTCAATCGGATAATCTCGTTCCATATTACCAAGAGAAATGGGCAAATGCCTTATTAGCATCCGCCATCTTGTGTGTATCTAATTTCTTCTTAATGGCTAGTCCGGTATTGTTTATGGCATTATTTAACTCTTCAGCCAGTCTTTCATCCATGGGTTTGCCTTTCTGGCTTCTGGCTGCAATCAATATCCAGCGCAAAGCTAAAGTAACTTTTCTGTCTCCTCGGACCTCATGAGGAACCTGATAATTGGCTCCGCCGACTCTTCGCGACCTTAGCTCAACCTGGGGACCGGCATTATCTAGCGCCTCTACCAACGCCTCAAGGGCAGGTTTTTTACTTTGCCTTTCAAGTTTTTCCATGGCGCTATAAACTATTTTTTGAGCAATAGACTTTTTGCCTTTTTTCATTACCTGGTTGATAAGACGCACCACCAATGGTGATGAATATTTTGCATCCGGCTCTGCTTCTGCTCTTTTTTTGATTGGACGTCGCATATATTATCTACTAATTACTAATTAAATCACTAATATACTAATCCTGATTTTATTCGTACATTAGTACCCGATTAGTAATTGGTAGATTATTTGGGGCGCTTGGCGCCGTACTTAGAACGCTGTTGCCTTCGCTTCTCAACTCCGGCAGCATCTAATCTGCCTCGGACAATGTGATACCTGACACCCGGCAAATCCTTTACTCTTCCGCCTCTTATCATCACTACAGCATGTTCCTGAATATTGTGGCCTTCGCCCGGAATATACGCTGTTACTTCCATACCGTTTGTCAGCCTTATACGGGCAACTTTTCTCAAGGCGGAGTTAGGCTTTTTCGGAGTTACAGTTCTAACCTGAGTTACGACTCCTCTTTTAAACGGAGCCGGACTGTATGTCGGTCTGTTGTGTATGGTGTTGAAGCTAAATGACAAAGCAGGCGAAGTATCCTTCGCTTTTGCTACCCTTCTTGGGTGTTTCATTAATTGGTTAAAAGTCGGCATATTATCTACTAATTACTAATTAAATCACTAATATACGAATTTAAATTCTATTAGTATATTAGTACAAAATTCGTAATTGGTAGACTAAGAATAAAATAAAGGCCCTAAGCCTGTCTACATAATAGCAGAAGGCGGGAAGCGGGTCAAATGATCTATTTTGGGCCTATATAGGCCTGCCGGATGCTTTGCTTTTAGCTTGTCGCCGGGCCCAATTTGAAGCCTTCAGCAAAGAGTCAAATGTGCCCGTATCAATCCACTCTCCTCTGATGGTATGGACCGTTAACTCACCCATCTTCAGATACCGCGCTTGTATATCTGTTATCTCCAGTTCGCCCCTCTTAGATGGTTTCAGGTTTTCCGCAATCTTCACAACCCTATTATCAAAAACATAAAGACCGGTAATCGCATAGCTAGAAATAAATTTTTTAGGTTTTTCAATAATCCTCTGAGGCTTCCCGAGCTTATCAAGTTTAACCACTCCGAATCTCTCAGGATCACTAACTTCTCTAATAAAAATTTTGCCGCCCTTTTTAAAATTCCTGATAGTTTCCGAGAGGTCATCTTCAAAAATATTATCTCCTAAGATTAGGGCCACGCTATCGTCTCCAATAAAATCAGCGCCGATTATAAAGGCCTGCGCTATTCCTTCAGGTTTATCCTGAATCTCATAAGTAAACTTAGCTCCAAAATTCTTACCGGAACCCAATAAATTCAAAAAATCACCGGCTCTTTCCGGGGCCACGATAATCAAAATTTCCTTTATACCCGCCATTAACAGAACCTGTAGCGGATAAAATATCATCGGCCTGTCATATATCGGCAATAACTGCTTTGATGTGATACGAGTTAACGGATATAGGCGGGTACCGTGACCTCCGGCAAGTATTATTCCTTTCATACCTACTTAAGATTATGGGGTTTCCATAAATCGATATGGGCGTTAATAACGCCCGTCTTTTTCTGGACATCCCGAACCCATTTTTTATTATCCAAATACCATTTTACGGTTTTTGGCAACATTTTTTTAAAACTATATTTGGGTTTCCAGCCAAGCTCTTGTCTGGCCTTTCGGGAATCTACCGCATATCTTCGGTCATGGCCGGGGCGATCAGCGACAAAAGTCAGAAGGTTCTCTGATTTACCCAACATATTTAAAATCAGCCTTGCTATTTCAATATTTTGTACCTCGTTATCCGCGCCAAAATTATACACCTCGCCCGGCTTTCCTTTAAGGAGGGCCAGCTCAACACCCCTCACATGATCAAGCACATAAATCCAGTCTCGGACATTCTTTCCATCTCCATACAAAGGAAGGTTTTTATTCTCGCTGGCTCGTAAGGTAAAAAATGGAATTAGCTTTTCCGGATATTGATATTCGCCATAGTTATTAGAACAATGAGTTACCACCAGGGGCAACTTCCAAGTAAAATGATAGGCCCGGCATAATAAATCGCCTCCGGCTTTTGTTGCTGAGTATGGTACATTAGGCTGGAATTGAGTATTCTCGGTAAATTTATTTTTAGACCCTATTGAAAGACTGCCGTATACCTCATCCGTGGATACAAACACGGCCCTTTGAATCCCGAACTTTTTAATCGCTTCCAGCAGTACGAACACCCCATACACATTTGTGTCTATGAACTCCTTTGCGCCAACATGGATACTCCTATCAACGTGGGTTTCAGCTGCAAAATTAACCATGTAATCAGGTTTATATTTCTTAAAAACGCTTTCAACTCTTTTTTGGTCGGCAATATCGCCTCTGACAAATTTATATCTCTTCAATAGCTCTTTATCTTTTTTAACGTCGCTAAGATTTGCTAAGTTGCCGGAGTAAGTGAGCTTATCAAGATTAATAATCTCAAAATCCGGGTATTTTTTTAAAAAATACCTTATAAAATGATTGCCTATAAAACCCGCTCCACCGGTAACAAAAAGGTTTTTATATTTCATATGCTTTGAGCCGCCTCCCAGATTCGAACTGGGGACCTTCACTTTACGAAAGTGCTGCTCTACCAGCTGAGCTAAGGCGGCTTTGACGAACGTCAAAACTAATGTTAATATTAAGCCAGAAAGCTTGAAAATTCAATAGCGGGAGAATCCAAACAAATGTTAGGAGAGACGATTAATACATTGCTTGAAGCAGAAGCCGGACAAGCCAAGGAAGAATACCAATCTGTAAACCAGGAAGAGCTTGAAGCTATGATAAAAGATGGCGCGGATGTTATTTACGGTCCCGCTTTACTCGACCAGGCATTTATAACTCGGGCCATTCATAACGGACAAAGCTACGAGTGCAAACACGATAAACCATTAAGGTTTCTTATTTTTCCCAACATTCTGCATGATGGCGAAAAATTCCTCAGAAGATTCAAGGACCAGGAGGCAAAATGACACAAGAGCCAAGGCAAGAATCTCACCACCATGAAACTGTCTGGGTTAACCCAACAACTGAATCCCTGCGGAAAAAAGAATGCCTATGTTTAAATTGCGGAAACATGAAACCTGGCAAACCCGACCACTGCTACATAGCGAACCAGCTCTATCAAATTTGTGTAAAAGAGAATATTGCAATGACAATAACCCGCTGTCCTGTATGGAAGCCAAAAGCTTAGTCTTCCTTGCCATAATAAATCCCGCTTTCGCGGGGTTTTTATTTGGAGCGAGCGAAGGGAATCTCCCTCGACTCTCGGCTCGCCGGTCGCTCACCTCGGTCTGGGCACCGCCTCACGCCTGCCTGCCGGCAGGCAGGGTTATTCGCGCCCAATTCGCTCACAACATCGCTCCGGCGTTCGATACCCTACACAAGCAGGACCACTTGCTTGCTTCCCCCTATAAACTAAAAAGTGCCCCTTTGGGCACTTTTTAGTTTATGAGCGGGTGAAGGGAATCGAACCCTCGTCTCAACCTTGGGAAGGTCGCATTCTACCATTGAACCACACCCGCCTACGCTCTGCGAGCTACGGCCTGCTTCTCGCAATATATAAGATTATTCTCCGAATAAATATTCTAGCCAATTTCTCCAAAATGGCAATGCCTCTTCGGATTTTGAAGCCTGCTTCTCCACATCAACCGGACTGTCATAAACTAGTATCACTTTTTCGCCGGGCTTTTTATAGTTCAATCTGATACGGGCCTGTCTTTCTTTATAGCTATCACTTTGGTAATAGTCAGCTTCTTTCTCAAGTTCTTGCAGCAACTGCTCCTGTTTACTTATCTGTCCCTCAAGATTAGCTACTTTTTTGTCCAGGTCGGATTTTTCGGGATTTATTTTTATTATCTGCAAAAGCAAAAATCCCATGATTAAAATCAGGGGCACAGTCAGGAGCGGTGATTGAAAAAGTTTGTTCATAAGGATATAATGAAACTTATCGTTTATCTACCAATTACTAATAAAATCACTAATATACGAATAAGAAATAGATTAGTATATTAGTATGAAATTAGTAATTAGTAGATCATCTATGGTTATCGGCAATAAAAAATTCGTGCGCTGGTTCGGAATAATTATCGCTGTCTTGACGATAGTTTCTTTTGTTCTACTTCTAATTCTCCCCGCCTTCGTATAAAACTTCGGTAGGCAGGCCCGCCTTTTATTAATAGTATAACAGCTATAAACAGTAAGCTGTAGACTATACGTAAAAATTAACGAGAGCGGCCCTCGGTTAACCACAAACGGCTCAACGATAATTATCGTTGAGCCGTTTGTATAGTGGCTCCCGCTAAAAACGGCGGGGGCTATCCTATCCCCCCACCTCACCACCTTCGGAAATCGGCAAAAAAATAACTGAGGCAATTATATAGCCGTAAAACTAGAACGAGGCCAGCCAAAGTTTTTAATTTATTTGAGCGAGTGGCCGTAAATAAATTGTAATTTTTGAGATTTTACGTAATAAAAAACTGGTCGGAACGGGAACCAGTTTTTTATCTAGGAAAATGAGAAAATTACAATATTATTTACCCGCGAGTGAAACGAAAATTAAAAACTATGGCTGGCCGAGTACTATCTCTTCAACATCTCCAAAAACACTTTTTGTGGAATATTAACTTTGCCGATTTCTTTCATCTTCTTTTTGCCCCGTTTTTGCTTTTCCAATAACTTCTTCTTTCTGGTAATATCTCCACCGTATAAATACCCGGTAACGTCCTTGCGCTTCGCGCTTATTGATTCACGGGCAATAATCTTGCCCCCTATGGCCGCCTGCAAGGCAACCACGAACAGCTGAGGCGGAATGACCTTTTTAAGCCGCTCCACAATGTTCTTGCCTTCGTTATGCGCCTTCTCTCTAGGCACAATTTTGGCAAACGGCTCAACCGGGTCGCCGGCAACTAAAATATCCAACCGAACCAAATCTGAATGCTGATATTCAGAGGGTTCGTAGCTCATTGAGGCATAGCCCGAACTGATGCTTTTTAGTTTGTCATAAAAATCAGTTACAATTTCCGCCAACGGAACTTTATATTTAAGCACCACTATCTCTTTGCCGATATAATCCGTATCCAAATATTGGCTTCTTAATTCCGCCAACAGATTCATCAGAGAACCAAGATAAGAAGCCGGACTTAAAATTTCAAGCAAAACCATCGGTTCTTCTATTTTTTCTATATAACTCGGGTCAGGCATGGCAGAAGCGGACCTTATTACTGCCACCTTTCCGTTTTTTTGTACAACATGATATTCCACCGATGGCGTACTTATGATAAGCCCCAGCTTATGCTCGCGATGAAGCCTTTCGCTCACTATTTCAATATGAAGCATACCTAAAAACCCAAGCCGAAATCCCCTGCCAAGGCCTGGAGAAGATTCAGGTTCATAACTTAACGAAGCATCCGTTAATTTAACTTTGGACAATGCATCTTTGAGCGAGTCATAGTCATCTCCGGCTTCCGGATAAAAACTTGCAAATACCATCGGCCGGGGCTCTTTGTATCCCGGCAAAGCCTCAACCGGTTCATTCCATATGCCCACAGTATCGCCCACCCTGACCGTAGCCGGATCTTTAAGGCCCGTGGCTATATATCCTATCTGACCTGCTTCTATGGAATCTGCCTTGGTTAAGAGAGGCATAAAGTAACCCACCTCAACTACCGAACTTCTGGCTTTTGCCGCCGAAAAAGATATTTGCTGGCCGGCTTTCAGTCTGCCTCCAAAAACCCTCACAAAAGCGATAACTCCCTTGTAGCTGTCAAAATCAGAATCAAAAATTACAGCCCTGAATCTGTCGCCGGTATCTTCCTGATATTTATTACCGGATGGAGGCGGAACCAGTCTTATCACTTCTTCTAAAATATCCGCCACACCCTCGCCTGTCTTTGCCGATATTTTAAAAATTTTAGCTTCTGAATTTAAAAGGTTTTTTATTTCTTCCTCAACTTCGGAAACTCTGGCATTGGGCAAATCAACCTTATTAATGACCGGAATTATAACCAGCCCCTGTTCTCGGGCAAAATTAAAATTAGCAAGAGTCTGGGCCTGAATACCTTTAGTGGCATCGACGAGTAAAACTGCTCCTTCAACTGCGGCTAAGGAGCGCGAGACTTCGTATGAAAAATCAACGTGACCTGGAGTATCAATCAGATTTAGTTGGTAGTTGGTAGTGTGTAGTGAGTAGCTCATTCGTACAGGCTGTAGCTTGATGGTTATTCCCCGCTCGCGCTCAAGCTCCATCTGGTCCAGATATTGTTCTTGCATCTGCCTTTTCTCCACAGTTCCGGTCAACTCTAAAAACCTGTCCGCTAAAGTGGATTTGCCGTGGTCTATATGAGCTATAATTACGAAATTTCTTATATTTTCCATGTGGCTTATATGCTTTCGCCGTAGAGCTCCTCCGCTCATGGAGGGCCAAACGCGTTAATCATTATTGACTTATTTGAACCAATAATCCGATAACCATAACATCTGCCGTAAAACAAAAAAAGGCCCTGTCTAAACCCTCCTAAGAAATCGCGAGGGAATAACTGCTTCCTTAATTCCGAATATCCTGCAAAAAACAAAGGCCATAATTCCGAAAATCAATACATCCAATGAAAGCGAAAGAAACTGAGAAACAAAACCGGATAAAACAGATATTTTTGGAATATACGGGAGGGCAAAAATTAATATACCACAAGACAATAGGGAGGCGCCTATCGTTTTGCTCATATATTGCCAGATACCGGATTTTTTAATACCGGCAAATTTTATAAATTTTAGGTGGATTAAAACAGAATACAGAACATGAGAAAGGCTCCAGGCAAGCGCCAAGCCTATTATGGAAAATGCAGGACCATCGCTAACTCCAAGAATTTTTTGCCAGAACAAAGAAAATTCTTCAATCTTAAACCAGCCCACAAGCAAAAATGATAAGACTATATTAAGGGAAACAGAAATAGCACCGACAACTAAGGGGATAACCGTATTATGAAAAGCATAAAATGCTCTATTAATCAGAGATACGAGAGATATGGCTAACGCACTGAATGCGAAAATACCTACCGCGGCAGCAGTCAGCCCTATATCTTCGGGGCCGAACCTGCCAACCCCAAGCAAAAGAGCCACTATCGGTTCTCTAAAAATAAACATGGCAAAAGATACAGGCACGCCAAAAAATATTATTTGCTTCATAGCGCTCAAGTAATCATTGATAAAAGCTTCATTATCCCGACCCGATAAAGAGGACAGCGTCGGAAAAATAGCAATAGATATTGAAACGCCTATCATTGAAATGGGCAGGAACTGGAGATTATTGGCGAAATTAAAAATAGATATGCTGCCAACTGTTATGGTTGATGCTATAGCCGTAATAATTATCAGATTTATATGAGTTACAGCAAGGCCTAAAGTTCTTGGCATCATTAACTTAAAAACCTTTCTTAAACCGGAGTCGGCAAAATCAAAAACAGCAAACCACCTGAATCCCGCCCTAAATACCGCCGGAAGCTGTATCAGAAGATGGAGCAATGCTCCGATGATAACTCCCCAGCCAAGACCGGAGAGGCCAAGACTGGGCTCAAGATATAAAGCTCCGAAAATAATTCCAAAATTATAGAAAGAAGGGGCAATGGCAAAAGCCAGAAATCTTCTTAAAGACTGAAGAATGGAACCCAAAACAGTTGAAATGGCAAAAATAACCGGACTCAAAAACATAATCCTCGTCAGGTCTACGGCATAAGCTGTTTGCAAAGGTCCAAATCCCGGCGCTACCAGAGGCATTAAATCCGGGATAAAAATTATTAAAATAAGCGAAGCGGTTATCACAAAGAAAAGAGCGGTATTTAAAAAATTACTCGCCAGCCTCCAGCCTTCATTTTTGTCCCGTTCATAATAATTTATAAATGTAGGAATAAAGGCCGCGGAAACAGCACCGATAATCACCAGGTGGAATATGAAATCAGGAATTTTGAATGCGGCATAATAAATATCCAGAGTTTCCCCGGCGCCAAAACGCCCGGCCAGAATACGGTCCCGCAGAAGACCGGTCAGGCGCGACACCAAAGAAAAAACGGCCAGCGTTATGCTGCCGCGAAAAATTCCAGATGAAATTTTTGAAGATGATATGTCCATCTACTTATTAAAGTTGTTTTGTATAGAGGCCTTACGTTTGGCCAAGTTCGAGGCATCCCGCCATGGCGGGATAACGAACCTGCCTGCCACAGGCAGGGAAATTGGGCAAACCCTCTCGTCGAAGGTTCATCCGCCAGCTACGCTTTAGCGAAGCCACATGGCGGAGGAATCGCTGTGGCTAAATTACGGAAAGCCACTTTATCTTTGTGGCTCCGGAATTTAGCGTATGGCCTCTAATACTTGATATTAAATTTAATCTCCCTATCTACGGCCAAATCTGAATTAAACACCAGATAATATCCCGCAGCTTTCAGCTCCGGAACGGCATCAGCTACAATCCCATCCCCGATTAATCTGAAACTGGCATTTATCTTATTTTTATCTCCGATGGTACCGCTTTGCTTTTGCCAATAAAGAGAATATTTATCCGATGAGGAATTTTTTAGTGAATACTTTATTATAGCCTTAGAGCTTGATTTAGGATTTGTCAGCATCCAGAAACCAAACACGGTTTTGCCTGATTCTTCAAATACATCTACGCCATTAAAGGGGTGATATGTACTATTTTCTATCTTAGCCAAATCAGGGTCCGGAACATAACCTTCTAAACCATAATTAACCAGCGGATGATAATCAACGATAGCATTTCCTGATATATCTTCAAGAACCGCTCCCCTTGGCACATAGACCCTGACATATGCCGGATTCTGCAGATTATAAAATCTAAAGGGGCTGTCGCCACCGCTATGTATCCTGTTTATGATTAGTTCATGCTGTATTTTGCTGCCATCAATTACAGTTGACAGGTCAATAAAATTATCTGTAACGACATCCGTCTTAGAGCCTTTAATATTAGAAAAAACTACGGATAAAAAATCTCCGTTCACATTTTTTAAGTCCCCCGCTATATCTTTTTTCTTGGCAAAATTTTCAAGGTTTTCATCTTTAAAATAAGTCAGTATCTTTTTCTCTTCCGTGGCTTTGGCCATTATCTTAAATATTTCAACCCATTTCTCATTAGGCTGATTTTTTAATTTTTCAAGGAATAAGGGCTGGAAATCAACTAGTACCGTTTTAGGCTGGGTAGGATTGTTTTTTGACTCCACTTCAAGCTGTATTTCTTGGAGAAAATTATCAGTGCCAAGATTTAGGCCATAATCAGGCATAACGACAGGACCGGTAACTTTCAGCATTTCCACCAGAATATCCGGCGTGAATGTAAAAACACCATCAACCTGAATGCCTCCGCTTCCTTTCTTAAAAAAATCCGCCACCTTTCGGGCCGAGGCCGGAAAGTCCGCAAACCAGTTAGCATCTCTGGTTTCCCAATTATAAACTATGTGAGCCAGCGGAAGGGGCGGGATTATTTTATCTTTTATCTGGCCGTCGGGATTATAAATATCATCTACGAATATTTTGTTAAGCCGGCCATCTTTGAACGTAAGAAGGGCATATGAACCCGGAAAACCCCCCGTAGCTCTTAGTTCACTATTGTTCTGGAATAACACCAGATATATTTTTGTCCCATCCTTGCCGACGACATTAAGTAAGAAATCAGAATACCCGGCGGCATCGTCAATAGCTTTTTCAAGCAAAGGCATCTTTTCTCTGAAATCAAAAAAGGACTCCCTGTTGTCTTCCGGCAATACGTCAGGGTTGATATTGGCCAAAAGCCGGCGCGAACTCTCTATCTTAGAGTTGGCGGAATCCAGAACCTCTTTAAACCGGTTAAGCGTGATGTAAATGCCGTCAGAATTCTCATCAGCCGTGTATCCGCCTAAAAAAAGCGGCACCGCCGTTTTATAAAGTCCGCTGAATGCCAGGGAAAGCTCCTCCCCGGCCTTGGTTAAATTCCGGCCGGCACCCAGGAGATCGCTAGCCGCTGTAATTTTATCAAAAGATTCTCCGCCGAGCATGCTCAGGCCGGGTAATTTAACAAAAAAAGAGACCAGAGAAAAACCTATGTCGTTTAGTTTGCGCGAAGCTTTTAAAAAATCGTCATTAGCCAAAGCAAAATTATCGGCAGCTTTATCAAAATCAAAATTCTCAAGATTCTTCTGGGCCTCTTTGATATTCGCAATAGCATTACTGCCGTTTTGCAAAACATTGGATTTTGCCCCCAGACCATCGTTAGCTAAAAAATTTAAAATAAATAATACCGAGAGTATGCCGGCTATTATAGCTATGACAGTAATTATTTTTTTGGATTTACCGGACTTCCTGGACGCCTGGACATAATCAGCTTCTACTTCGCTCATTACCGCTTTTGACCGTACAAAACTATCGGGAACCACATAGTCGCTGGGATGCTTTAATTTTTCTGGCCTATTGTCCGTCACTAGGCCATCTTCTTTGAACCTCCGAAGCCAATAATCAAGTTCACTGCCGGCAGGTGAATGCATGGGCAAGTTCTCACCTGAAAGAGCAGTCAGGGAAGCTATCTGATTAACCTTAAGTCCGGCTAACTCTTGGGAGTGAGGCGGTGGCTCGGGACTTATCTCAGCTGCAATATCATCAATGCTAATCATGCCCGGATAATCGCGGAAGATACGGCTTGCTAAAACTGATTTTCTTTTTTGAAAACTCAAAAAAGTTCCGGCAGTCGGTTCGTGCAAAATTCCACCAACTTTGGTTAGCTCTAATTTAATATCCACCGGAACCTCGGAGGCCCTTTCAAGCTGATTTAAGAACAAGTCTCTTTTGCTGACTATCCTGGGACGCCGGTGCCAGAACAAACCCGGCTTTTTCGGAAGTGCCTTATCGGCCAATATCACAGTTTCGTCATTTTTATTTTCAGCCGATACCGTCATCAACGTCGTTCCGTTCTTCAGGTCAAGAGTTTGGGGCAAGTTTTGAAAATCAAAACCATCCGGCTTAATCACCGGCCTCACATCAAACACAGCCCTCCAAATATTATTTTTTGCGGGCACTCTTTAATTATACTCTTAATTGTGCCGGCAGAGTTGTGGATGAATCCCGGACGAAGTATCCCTGCCTGCCAGGTTAGATTTCAAAGCCCTGACAACAAGTTAATACTTAGCTTTGCAGTACAAACAGTTTTGTTTAAGGTTGTATTCAAGCTACTTCGTACGGGATGAATCTCCGCTCTCTAGCCAATATCTTCTATCTAGAGCCAGCTTATCAAATTTAAAACCACCGACTGCGTTAGCTAGTGGGTGGTTTATTTTTCTTGAAATACAGCCTTACGGCAAGGCACATCAACATCCAAAGAATAAAGAACGGATAACGAGGCCAGAATGCAAGTCCTAGAAAAGGTCCGATCAAAAAAACAAAAAATATTCCGACAATTGCATCTAAGATAATTTTTCTTAAAGAAAAACCGGGTCCAGCCCAATTTTTTTCTTCAATAAAATATATTGGTTTCTCGTAAAAAATTCTTTCTATTTGCCGACTAAAAGTAATAACCGAAAGTCCACCGAACAAGGCTCTCTCCTTTGGTTCATAATAAATTTTAAAAAAAGCAAATGGTTCTAGGGTGCTATTGATAAAATCAATCTCATACTCAATCCTGGATTCATTAAAGGATTGGGTAGCAATATCTGATTGTGCAAATGGAAAAAAAAGAATACCGGAAGCGACCCTACCCCTTCTCTTCTTCTTGATTTTAAAATTACCAACACGCTCAAAATCTTCTTCATTTTCTCCAAAAGTTTTTACCTTAAGCTTATCATTATCTTTTATTGTCACATCCCCATGCTCCTGAGTGAAACCGCTGAACGGTCTGCTTGGTTTTTTATGTCCAAATGATAGCTGTACTTTGCCAGAAAAAGGCAGTCTATGAAAAATCCTTACAATCTCCGCCGCTATTTCCTTGTCCCAGCAAAATGTTAGATTCTCTAAAAGAGCATTTATTTCAAGTCTAGATTTTAGTAGTTCCATTCCGTGCCCTCTTTTTTAAAAGACCTATAAACTTATTTATAATATACCAGGATTAAATTATTTCGTCAATAGCTCTACCATTTTCTGCTTAAAAACTAACTTATCAAATTTTTTGGCGTGCTCGCGAATTTGAACCGGGTCCCATTCAGTATAGTTAAATTTACCAATAGCCTGAACCATATCAATTTCTGTCTGTTCGTCAAAGAACACTCCTGTTTTACCTTCAACGATAGTTTCAAGCGCTCCCCCGCCACGGTAAGCTATAACAGGACGGCCTGAGGCCATGGCCTCAAGAGGAACAAGTCCGAAATCTTCTTCTTGGGGAAATATTAACGCCTGTGCCTTTGAGTAAATTTCCGGCATCTTGTAGTCCGAGACTAACCCAAGAAATTCTATATTCTGTCCGGCTTGCCCTGAGCTTGTTGAACGGGCAATTTTTTCAAGTTTTTTTCTCTCCGGCCCGTCACCTACGATTTTTAACGGTTTTTCAATCGCATTAAAAACCTTAACTGCCAAATCAAATTTTTTGTAAGGCACCATACGCCCCACCATCAAAAAGTAATCATCCTGCTTATTTGATATTTTGTATTTATCCGCTTCAACCGGAGGATGGATTACAGTAGCATCGCGGTTATAATACTTTTTTATTCTGGTTTTAACGAAATTAGAATTAGCGATGAATTCATCCACTCTTAGCGCCGCCTCTTTATCCCAAATGCGGAGATAGTTAAGGAATAAAGGCAAAAGTTTTCTGACAGGCCAGGAATATCTGAACTCGCCCACATACCTGTGGCTGTCATCCCACAAAAATCTTGTCGGAGTCATGCAGTAGCTAATGTGGCGGGTATGAGGTTTTGTGATAATACCCTTCGCAAATGAGTGAGCATTTGAAATAACAACATCAAAATATGACAAATCAAACTGCTCAACAGCTAAGGGCATCAAAAGCGGGAATGCACGATGATGCTTCCGGCTGAAAGGAATTTTCTGGATAAAAGAAGTATGTATCTCTTTATCTTTGAATACTCCCCCCGTGGCTTTTTCATCATAAACCAGGGTATATATCGGCGCATCAGGAAAAATTTCACACAAAATCTCAAGCACCCTCTCTGCCCCGCCGTACTGGTTTAGATATTCATGGACTAGCGCTACTCGCATTTCGTTAGACTAGCATATACTTACATTAAAAATCAAAACGGCTCAACGATAGTTATCGTTGAGCCGTTTTAAAAAACGCTTAATTTACCTCAAGAGGTAATCTCAAACCGCCGAGTGGTCACGGAACATTTTGATGGCAGTTCTAATGATAATTTTAATATCTTGAGATAGAGACCATTTTTCAATATAAAGAGTGTCCAAGGCAACTTCTTTTTCAAATGGTAAATCAGAACTGCCCGATATCTGGGCCAGTCCCGTAGCCCCGGCTTTTAAGGCCAGAACTTTCCGGTGATGCTTCTGGTATTTATCTATTTCTGACGGCTCATGAGGTCTTGGCCCAACCAATGATATCTCCCCCCTCAAAACATTCCAAAGTTGAGGCAGTTCATCTATTCTGGTGCGCCTTATGAATCTTCCAATTCTTGTCACGCGCGGATCAAAACGCATTTTGAAAAGCGGGCCGTCTGAACGCTCATTCATTTCTTTGAGCATCTCCTTATACTTATCCGCATTATTTATCATTGACCTGAACTTTAGCAACTGAAACCTTTTGTTCCTGCTGACTCTTTCAAGTCTTACAAAAACCGGACCGGCTGTTTCCCACTTAATGGCAAAAGCTATAATCAAAAACAAAGGCGATAGAATTATCAAGCCCAGCGCAGAAGCAAAAACATCTACCAGTCTTTTAACTACGCTTCCCCAGCCGTCTAGAGCAGTCCTCCTAAGCTCAATTAAGGGCACCCCGGCAAATGCTTCGGCTGAAGCATTTGCGGTTAAAGTCTGATAAATATTAGGAACAAATTTGAAAACAAGATGGTTCTCATGGCAAAAATCTACAATCTCAACTACTTTATCTTGAGGATAGTTAGGATTAGCCAGAATCACTTCGTCTATGCCCGGATTGCCTATAGCCAGCTTAACTTCTGACACTTCCGGATTCACAAGCTGTTTAACCACCCTATAGCCCAGAGAGTGGTTGTCATTCATGCCGTTAATTATTTTGAAAGATATATCGTCATTGCCAATGACAAGCACTTTATGAATTCCGTAATCAAGTTTAGAAACGAGACTCTTCTGAACCTGCCTCACGATAAGCCTTCCCAGTGAAACAAAAATGATAGAAAAAAACCATGCGCCAAGAACTAGAAATCTGGAATCAAAAAGTTCCTGCCTTAAGAATATATAAACGATTATAGTCATTATGCTCGCAGACGAGGCAATAACTACCTTGAAAAACTCTTCCAGAATATTCCTGGGGCCTCCGATGTTATACAGCCCGGATATAGCATAAACAACCACAAAAAAACCCGCCACGCCAAGCGCCAGGAAAATATACTTTTCAAAGGGCAGGTTAAATTCAAAAAGAACCGGCCTGAAAGCCGTCAGTATCTCTGTGCGCAGAAGATAGGTAGTTATGCCGGCAAGAGCCAGCATAGCAAAATCAACCGGGACCAATATTACGTTGAAGATTAAATCAGAACGCCTCAAGCTATGAGACCATAGAGCTTTACGGCCATAGAGCTTTACGGCTTTACGGCTTACAGCTTTACGGCTTTACTGTTCAATATTTCTACCACTTTTTCTGCAATTTGTAAAGCTTCTTTCTTTGTCTTAACTTCTGTCGCACCGACATTGACATGGCCTCCTCCGCCGAATTTTTTCATTACTTCAGAAATATCTTTCTGGTCCCTGACTTCAAGCCAAGGATTCTTGCCTGCCCCGATGTGGTAATACTCCCCCACATCGCTTACTATCACTGCATAATATGCTTTTGGATATACTAAATAAACGGCAAATCTGCTGAATATCCTGCCCCCGGGCAAAAAGACTGTGTCGCCGATGACTTTTGAAAAATTTTTTGCTTCTTCAATGGCCTTACTTATGATTCTTTCAGCTTTTAACATTCTCTTCTTCGTTAAATCTAATTTCATCACTTCAGACATCGGACCAGAGGCTAAGCTTTCAATCCACGCCTTTGCATCTTTAGTGCTGAAGCCCAGCGGAAGTATGTTGCTCAATTTTATAGCCGATTCTTTGGGCTCCAGGGCTTCCTTAGCAGATTTATAACCGGCAGAATCAATAATATCTGCTTCTTTGGCAAGCTCTTTTAAATAACCCGGAAACTCAAAATTAAAATAGCCCGACAGATGATTTAAAATTAAGCTACAACATGATTTACGGTTTTTGTCCCAAGCTTTTTGGGCAGTATTTTTAAAATTTTTCTTTTGTGATTCGTAAATAAAACTCGACTCATGATGATCAAACCACCACCCCGCATCCGGATGATAACGAAAATCAAAAACAGCTGAAGGCTCCGGTAGTTTTTTACCAATCCACTCCTTCTGATATCCCGGCTTAAAAACCGCCAAATTATACTTGAACTTATATTTTCCGGGCCATTTTTTGTTCACAAAATAAGAAAACAAGGCCGCCGAACTTACACCGTCAAAATCATCATTGAAATAAAGATGAAATATTTGCTTTTTCATATTTTTGCTCATTTTTTTAATTTTTGTTCATTTTTGTCATTCACCTATTCCTCCGTCAGTATTGTTACTCCATTCTTTGTTATCGCCACAGTATGCTCAAAGTGGGCCGATAAAGACCCATCTTTCGTCTCATAGCCGAAACCATCGGCACTATTTTTCAACCTCCACTCACCGACGCTGACTATCGGTTCAATCGCAACCGTCATCCCTTCCTTGAGCTTAATGCCTTCTTTGGGGCGGCCGAAATTTAATATCTGGGGTTCTTCATGCAAAGACTTGCCTATACCGTGTCCGGTTAGCTCCTTTACTATGACCAACCCGTTTTTTTCAACAAAACTTTGAATGGTGTAGCCGATATCGCCTATACTAGCTCCGTCTTTCATTTTAGACAATGCTAAGCTTAAGGATTTTTTTGTCACTTCAAGAAGCTTGCTTTTTTTAGGATTTTTAGATGACCACTCTGAATAATTCTCTTTTTTGTCCAAAGCCGGAACAGTTATGGCAGAATCAAGATTAAAGCCTTTAAAAATTATGCCCATATCAATACTGACTAGATCACCACTTTTTATTACTCTATCTGAAGGTACGCAATGAACAACTTCTTCGTTTATAGAAATACAGGTTGAAGCCGGATAGTCATTAAAACCCAAAAAGGCCGGTTTGACCTTATAAAAAGAAATGAGCTCGTCGGCGAGCTTTTCAATATCTTCCGTGGATATTCCGGGCTTCACGAAATTGGCAAGCTCTTTAAGTATCTTCGCCAATATTCTTCCGCCCTCTCTCATTATTTTTATTTCTTCTTCTGTTTTTATGTTAATCAAGAATCTAGTTTATAAAGTTTTAAAGTTTAAAGTTTTTAAAGTTTTGTTTGACTTTACTTTATTAACCTTACGAACTTTGTGAACTTTTAACTTAAGTGCATCCTTATATCTTCATGGACTTTCTCTATTGTCTGGTCACCATTTATTTCTATAAACTTATATCCTAATTCTTTAGCTTTATCAAGGATGGGCTTGGTATCGCGGAGATAAACATCATATCTTTTTGCTATCATTTCTGCTGAATCAAGACTTCTTTTAATAAGCCTGCTTCCATCCTTCGGGCAAACCATAAGCTTTCTTGCCTCTTCGTATCCGGGTAAATTTGGTATAGGATGCCTATTTTTCTCGCATACCAATCTGGCGCTATTACGTTTTATGGCTTCCTCTTTGCTAAGTTCAATATAAAAAAGGTGAACATTTTCCGCTCCGACAAGTTCATCAAAAGCCGGAAGCTCGCATTCAAATTCATATACGGTCCTTGGTGAACCGCTAAAAACAACTCCATTAATATCCGCCAGCAATACCCTAATCTCACCCAAAAGAACCCTGCACACAAAAGGTGGCGATAAAAGTTCGCCGGCCTGATAAAGCTCTTTCTCTTTCCGGGCTTCTTGATCATCAGGCAAGGCAGCTGCCAAGAACTTACGCAAAACACGGCTGGTATCAAAATGATGCATATTAAGTTCTTCCGCTAATTTGTCAGCTTGCGTTCCTTTACCTGAACCAATGGGCCCGATTAATGAAATTATTTTTTTACCCGAGTATTGTGCCATACTCACACATTATACCTCTAAATTTATTAAATCAAAAACCGCCTTGGAGCGGTTTTTGATTTTAGACTTTGTGTTTTTGTTTTACGCTTTTCGCTTTATGTTTTAAATTTTATTAATACTCATACATACTTAGCTGGGCATCAATAGATTTCATTATTTCAAGAGCAACCGAAACAACAATCAAAATGGAAGTTCCGCCAACTGTAAATGTGGTTATTCCTGTAAAGCCTCTTACGATTTGAGGCAGAACAGCAATAATACCCAAAAATGCCGCACCCACCAGTGTAACCCTGTTTAACAAATGGGTCATAAATTGGGCAGTCGGCTGACCCGGACGTATTCCCGGAATATATCCCCCCTGCTTCTGAATATTTTCAGAAATTGACTTCGGATCAAACGTAACGGCGGTATAGAAATAAGTGAACAAAACTACGAGCAGGAAATAAAGCACGCCATAAACAGTTTGATTTTGCAAAAAATCATTAATAAAATTAGCGACTCTTGATATGACCGCCACATTTGAATTAGCAAAAAAGTTAGCTATCATGCCCGGAAAAAGCAAAATGGATAAAGCAAATATTATAGGCATAACTCCGGCGCTGTTAACGCGCATCGGCAGATACGTAGATACTCCGCCAAAGACTTTGGAACCCCTTACCCTTTTAGCATAATTGATAGGAATATTGCGCTGGGCTTCTGTAATATATACAACTCCGGCTACGACAATTATAGCTATGACAACAAATCCTACATAGGTCGTGAGCTGACTAGAATCATAAACGAACAATGACTGCCGGATAGCATTAGGAAAGCCGGACAAAATACCGGCAAAAATCATGATAGAAATACCGTTACCGATATTTTTCTCTGACATTAACTCACCTAGCCACATCAGAAAAATAGTTCCCGCAGTAACGACAGACAGCGCCGTCATCCACTGAAAAGAAGACAGGGGGTCTATAACACCTTGCCTGGTGAGGAGCACCATAAATCCATAGCCCTGTAAAACGGCTAGCGGAACAGTGAGCAACCTTGAATACTGATTAAATCTCTGTCTGCCTGCTTCTCCTTCATACTTATACATTTGCTCCAGTTGAGGAAATATAAAGGTTAGAAGCTGCATAACGATAGAGCCCGTTATATAAGGACCCACGCCTAGCATGACGATAGAGAGACTGTCCAGGCCACCTCCGGTAAAAGTGTTAACGAGACTGAACAGCTGATTATCATCAAAGAATTCTTTTAGTCTTGAAGTGTCAATGCCTGGGATGGGAACTGCAGCAAAGACCCTGAATACAACCAAAAGGCCCATGATGAATAACAGTTTGTTTCTGATATCAGGAGTCTTCAGTATTTTTATAAAACGATTCATGATTATCTACTAATTACTAATCTGGTACTAATATACGAATCCATTTCTTATTTGTATATTAGTGATTTTATTGGTAATTGGTAAATCTATTTGACGGTGCCTCCGGCAGCTGTAACTTTATTTTTTGCTGATGCCGACATAGGCAATCTGACAAAATTTAACTTCTTTGTTATCTCGCCGTTGCTTAAAATTTTAATACCGGCCCCGGATTTATCGGCCAGTCCGGCCTTTATAACATTTTTTAATGTAACCGTATCGCCATCTTTAAAAAAGTGATTCAGCTGGGACAGCTTAACAACGATAGGCTTCTTATTCCTTATTCTAAACGCTCTGTGTTTTATATCAACCTTTTTGCTTGAGCCTCTTTTTTTACCAAATATTTTCCAAAGTGGTACGCTTCCACCCCTAAAATCAGGCCTTATTGAAGTGCTGGCTCTTGATTTCTGTCCTTTCTGGCCACGGCCAGAATAAGTACCGCGGCTTCCGCCTCGGCCCACTCGTTTGCGCTTTTTATTGCTTCCTGATGGTTTTAATTGATGTAACTGCATAATTTTAAGCTTTATTTTCTTGAGCAGATTCACCTACCTGCACGACAGGCAGGGGCTTATCCTTGGCTGAAACTTTTAGTTTTGCCAGCGCTCCCATGGTTGCCCTTGCTATATTTATTTTATTTCTGGTTCTGTTAAGCAACTTGGCAGTCAAATCCTCTATGCCGGCAAGACTTATAACCGCCCTGACCGGACCACCGGCCTTTAGGCCGTTGCCCTTAACAGCCGGTTTTAGTAAAACCGAAGCAGAACTATATTTATTTTCAACTTTGTGTGGTATAGAACTGCCCAATTTTGGAACATACATTAAAAATCTTTTGGCCTGGTTAGTGGCTTTTTGTACTGACTGAGCAACATCACTGCCCTGAGCAACACCAAGACCGACACTGCCCTTTCTGTCGCCAATAACAACCGTGGCCCTGAAGCTGAACCTCTTGCCGCCCTTGGTAACCCTGGTTACGCGGGCCAAATCTAAAACCTTGGAATCAAATTCCGACTTTTCTCTTGGGGGACGCTTGCCTTGCCTACGATCACCTCCACCCCTGCCTCCACCCCTACTGGGCCTCCCACTATTTAGTTGTTGATTGTTGTTTTCCACTAAAGCTGTAAGCTGTAAGCTGTAAGCTGTAAGAAAATCGTACAACTTATTGCCTATGGCTTAGTTCTAGAATTTCAGCCCTCCCTTTCTTAAGCCCTCCGCCAGTGCCCTCACTCTGCCGTGATAATTAAACCCGCCCCTATCAAATACGACCTTGCTTATTCCGGCCTGAATTGCTTTTTGGGCTAATGTTTCGCCTATTGTAGCGGCTTTCTCTGTTTTAGTACCCTTTCCTTCTGAAGACTTAACAATATTACTTACCAGTGTTTTACCGGACTTATCATCAATAAACTGAACAAAAATATTTTTATTGCTTCTAAAAACTGAAACCCTCGGTATCTCTAAAGTACCCTTAATCTTAGCTCTGATTCGAGTATGGCGTCTTTCTCTATTTTTTTGCTTTGATGGTTTCATAATATTATTTTTAGTTTATGCTGATGCTACAGCTTTCTTGCCGGCTTTTCTTTTTACATACTCGCCGATATATTTAATGCCCTTTCCTTTATATGGTTCCACCGGCTTCTTAGACCTTATAAAGGCAGCGGCGTGGCCAACCAACTGCTTATCTATACCGCTAACCGTAATCGTATTTTTCTCTACTTTAAAAACAACGCCGGCCGGAGCCTTAATTAAAACCGGATGAGAAAACCCCAAGCTTAGCTCAAGGTCTTGACCTTTTAAGCCGGCCCTGAAGCCAACTCCGCTAAACTCCAGCTGTTTTTCAAATCCCTCATTAACTCCCTTAACCATATTGGCCAGTAGAGCACGCACCAGTCCCCAAATTGCTCTTTGCTTTTTATCTTCTTTATTCTTAACTTTGACGGTAATGGCAGAATCATCTTTCTCAACAGTAGCCTGTCGCGGGATACTGATGCTAAGCTCTCCCTTGGGTCCTTTTATCCGAACCAAACTGCCGTCGATAAAGACTTCTGTTCCCTGTGATATATTTATTGGTTGTTTACCTATTCTGCTCATGTATCATCTACTAATTACGAATTTGGTACGAATTTACTAATTAGTATATTAGTGATTTTATTGGTAATTGGTAGATTACCAGACCTCAAACAATGCCTCTCCGCCTACTCCCTGTTTTTTTGCTTCCTCTCCAGAAATAACTCCTCTTGGCGTAGTAACCACAAGCATACCATGTCCTTCCATAACGGGTCTTATTTCTTTTTTACCTATATACATTCTTCTTGAAGGCTTTGATACCAGTTTTATATTATTTATTTTTTTACCGTCATCACTATTTAGCTTAACATCAATAAAATTAACTTCGCTTTTTTTCAATTTTCTTTTTTTCTTTTCAAAACCATCTATGAATCCGCCGTCTTTAAGCAGGGTTATCACTGCCAAATTCATTTTGGAGAATGGCACCAAAACTCTCCCGTGTCCTACGGATTGAGCATTTTTTAATTGTATTAGCATATTACCTAATGTATACATATTATCATCTACTAATTACGAATTTGGTACGAATTTACTAATTTAGTATATTAGTGATTTTATTGGTAATTGGTAGATTACCATGACGACTTCTTTACTCCGGGAAGTAACCCCTCACCGGCCAATTCTCTAAAATGTATCCTGCACAATCCAAACTTTCTCATAAAGCCATGCTTACGCCCGCATATAAAACACCTGAGAACAGTTCGGCTGGAAAACTTTGGCTTCTTGTTTGACCTTGCAATTGTTGATTTTTTCGGCATATCATCTACCAATTACGAATTAGATACTAATATACTAATGATTTTTATTCGTATTTCGTATATTAGTGATTTTATTAGTAATTAGTAGATTAGTTTTTTATTGGAAAACCTATTAGGCTCAACAGCTCCCTGCCTTCTTCTTTATTCTTTGCTGTAGTTGTAACTGTTATCTGCAAACCAAATATATCCTTCAATGATTCATAGGCAACTTCCGGAAAAATATTTTGTTCTTTTATGCCCATATTAAAATTACCACTTTTATCAAAAGACTTTGCATCCAGGCCGTGAAAATCCCTTGACCTTGGAAGGGCTACAGATATCAACCTGTCCATAAAATCATACATTCTTCTGCCACGCAAGGTAACCATCTTGCCGACATCCATTCCTTCACGAACCTTGAATCCGGAAATAGATTTTTTGGATTTTCTAACTGAGGGCTTCTGACCGGTTATCTTGGTCAAATCTTGCTCAATCTTATCCATAAGTTTTTGCTCTTTTGCGACTGCAGCCTTGCCCGTACCTACATTAAGGATTATTTTTTCTATCTTTGGTATGGCCATAACACTTTTATAGCTAAACTTAGCCTGCATTGCAGGGGCTACTTCTTTTCTATATTTAGTTAGTAATCTTGGTTCTTTCATGGTCATCTACTAATTACTAATCAGGTCACCAATATACCAATGAACTCCGATTCGTATATTAGTATCTAATTCGTAATTGGTAAACCTAAATTTCTCCTCCGCATTTTTTACAAACTCTTATCTTCTTGTCCCCGCTTACTTGAATCCCCACCCTTGTCCGCTTACCGCATTTACTGCAAACAAGCTGCACCGTAGATAGAGGTACCGCTCTCTCTTTATTTATTACCTGCCCCTTCTGGCCTTGCTTCCTTGCTTTAAGATGTCTCTTTACAGTATTAAGCCCTTCTATAACTACCCTGTTTTCTTTTGTCAGTACAGCCAAAACTTTTCCGGTCTTTCTTCGGTCTTTTCCGCCTCTCATTATTACATTGTCGCCTTTTCTTATATTCATATTACCTACTAATTACTAATCAGGTCACCAATATACCAATCTATTTCTTTATTTCTTGTTTGTATATTAGTATCTAATTCGTAATTGGTAGATTTATATTATTTCCTGGGCTAAGCTTGCAATCTGATCAAAACCTTTCTCTTTTATTTCTCTTGGTATCGGACCGAAAACACGTCCACCCTTGGGATTCATTCCGTCCAATATAACAACCGCATTCTCATCAAATCTGATATAGCTTCCGTCTTTTCTCCTGAAATTACTTCTCTGTCTGACAACCACGGCCTTAACCACTTCTTTTTTCTTAACCTGTTTTCCTGGCTCAGCTTCTTTTACTGACACAACCACAATATCACCTATTCTGGCATATCTTTTTCTGGAACCTCCTAAAACCTTAAAAACGCCAACTCTTTTGGCTCCGCTATTATCAGCTACATTTACTATACTTCTTAACTGAATCAAGATATAAAGCCATAGAGCCATATGGCCATAGAGCTTTAAAGCTTTACGGCTTACGGCTTTAGGGCTACCGCTTTATTGCTTAGCAATAACAATCCATCTTTTATCTTTAGATATCGGTCTTGTTTCCTGAATTAACACCCTCTCTCCCGTCTTATATTTATTGTCATCATTTTGAGCCTTAAATCTTTTACTGACCTTATGATATTTTTTGTATTTCGGATGCTTAATAAGTCTTGAGACCTCAACAACGGCAGTCTTCTGCATCTTATCCGATACTACTACACCCTTCAAAACCCTATTTTTTTTATTTTGATTTTCCATATTATTCGGTTTGCTGCATTATAGTTAAAATTCGGGCAATATCTTTTTTTACAGCGCCCATTTCGTTGGTATTTTTGAGGGCATTGCTGGCAACCTGAAACTTCATTTCTCCAAGCTTAATCTTCAGCTCTTCCAGCATTTTATTTAACTCTTCTGCACCCTTATTTTGTAATTCACTGTACTTCATATTTTTATGGTCTTAAAGCCATAAAGCTGTAGAGCCATAGAGCTTTTTTAAGCTTTATAGCTATACGGCCTTAGAGCTTTATGACTTTTCATAGTTGTGATACTATAGCATTAGTTTTAATTTTTGACAACTGGGGAGGTTTGTATGGCCAAGATACATCTTGATACATCATTTCTTTTAGTGGCCACACTTTTATTATTTCATACCATAAACTGCTATATATTTAATTCCAATTTAAATAATTTCGATGTTTTCAGCCTATTCGGATATGGGATAGGCCATGGTGACCTAAATACAAATGAAGTATTAGCTATTGATCTTTCAACTATGGTGATAATGACCCTCCTATATTTATTCGTGAGAAAAAAGCTATAATCCGAAAATTCATAACTAACTAGCTTGTTATAATCAGGCCCCACCGGCCTGATTTTTATTACCTTCTTCTTATTTTTCCTGATTCGCATGACCCAAACAAAAGCCAGATAGGTCGGAGCGACTATTTTTTAATAAACCTCGTCTTCACCGGCAGTTTATGTCCTGCCAACCTCAATGCCTCCTTGGCAACATCTTCCGTAACACCGGCCATTTCAAATACTATTCTTCCGGCTTCTATCGGCGCAACGAAATGAGATAAACTTCCGGCTCCGGCACCCATGCCTACTTCCGCGCCCTTGGCCGTAAACGGTTTATCCGGAAATATTCTTATCCATACCTTACCTCCGCGTTTTATTGATTTGGCTATGGCTCTTCTTGCTGACTCTATCTGGGATGATTTTATATAAGCCGGCTCAGTAGCCTTTAACCCGAAATTGCCAAAGCTCAAATAACTGCCCCTTCTCGCGACGGTATGCATCCTTCTCTTGTGTACTTTTCTATGTTTTATTCTTTTCGGTTGTAACATAATCTACGAATAAAATCACTAATATACTAATAAAAAAATAGATTAGTATATTCGTATCAAATTAGTAATTAGTAGACCCGGTATATCCAGACTTTTATGCCTATCGTTCCATAAGTGGTGTGAGCCGTTACCCTGGCATAATCAACATCTGCCCGCAAAGTCTGTAAAGGCAAACTACCCTGCTCCAAATGTTCCGTTCTTGCAATTTCGGCGCCATTCAATCTTCCCGACATCTGTATCTTTGCTCCCTTAACGTCTCTGCTCGCTACTATTTTTATTAAAGTTTGCTTCATAATTCTTCTGAATGGAAGTCTTCTTTCAATCTGTTCCGACATTGATTCTGCCATTATTTTGGCAGAGGTTTCAGGGTTTTTATATTCTTGGATATCTAATCTTACGTTAGTTTTACGGCTAAGTATCTTTTTAATCTGCTCTTTTACATCTTCCACGCCTGTTCCGCTTCTTCCTATAATAAGTCCCGGCCTGGCAGTATAGACTGTGACAGCATACGTATCGGGGCTTCTTTCTATCTCTACCCTGTCAACACTCATGCTCTTTAATTTTTTAGCCAACATCGTTCTGACTTTAAAATCTTCGGCAAGCAACTCCTTATATCTGCGGCCGCCAAACCACTTGGACAACCAGTCCTTGCTAATTCCTATCCTTAATGATGTTGGTGATATTTTTTGTCCCATGTTATCTACTAATTACGAATTAAATCACTAATATACTAATCAAGCCTTTCATAGGTATATTCGTATAAAATTAGTAATTGGTAGATTAAATGCTTTTTCTTCTAAACATTCTCTTCTTTAATCCTCCGAATAAATCGCTCTGCTTTTGCCTTGATTCAGTTTTAATCTCTTTCTTGAATTTCGGTTCTTCTTTGTGCTCATGATTGTGGTCCATGGCTTCTTCGCTCTTTTGCTCCTCTTTTTTGCTTCTTACTTCCTGCTTAAGTCCGGGCACCCTTTCATCAAATACAACATTTATATGCGAAGTTTTTTTCTGTATTGGCATTGCCCGTCCGAATCCCTTAGCTTTAAATCTTTTAAGCTTACGGCCCTCATTAACGGTTATTTCCTTTATATAAAGATTACTCCTGATTAAATTAAAATTATTTTCAGCATTAGCGGCCGCGGAATCAAGAAGTTTAGAGATAGGACTTGATGATCTTTTTATCATAAAGTTAAGCTGGTTTTTTGCCTGCTCAAAATCTAACCCTCTTATGAGGTTAGCCACCAATCTTACTTTTCTGGGATTTATTCTTAAATTGTTTAAGCTTGCTTTGACTTCCATAAATTTCTACTAATTACGAATAAAATCACTAATATACTAATCTATTTATTATTCGTATATTAGTTATGTAATTCGTAATTGGTAGATTACTTCTTAGGTGCCTCCGGCTCAACTTTGGCAGCTTTGGCGGCATCTATCTCTTTCTGCTTGGCTGCGATTTCTATTTCTTTCTGCATCTTGCCACCATGCCTTACGAATTTTCTTGTTAAAGAAAATTCGCCAAGCTTATGGCCGACCATATCTTCGGTCACAAATACCGGTAAATGTATTCTGCCGTTGTGCACGCCAAAGGTAAAGCCCACCATTTCAGGCGTTATCGTTGACGCACGCGACCACGTTTTAATAACCGTCTTGTCGCCGGCTCTTAACTTGCCTATTTTTTTCAGTAATTTCGGATCCACGAAAGGACCCTTCTTTAGTGATCTGCTCATGTTAGTTTAGTTTAATATCTGTTTTTTATATATTTATCAATTCTTATTTAATAAAACTTTGAATTTCTAATTTCTAAATCCTAATTTCTAATTCCTAAATAAGCTCCAAATCCCAATGACCAAAACACTAATTTGACACATAGCTTAGTCGTGATAGAATATCATCAGTTTTGATTTTTGACAACTGGGAGAATGATAATGAGACTACCATTGATAATCTTTGCTGTATGTATATTTTTATATTTTAAATTTGAAAATCTCTTCCGTACTATTATGGAAAACATATGCCAAACCGATAATGGGCTGGCCAAAGTATGGTATTGCGACGTGGATCTATTTTGGTTCAATCTCGGCGCCATTAAGATGTTTTTAGGAATCGTCATTGTCTTATCTTTGATCAAAATTTTTAAAGCTTACTGTAATCAGGCCCCACGGGTCTGATTTTTTTCGCTCGCTTTGCTCGCTACGCGATGCCAATATACAAATGGCATTCGCCTGCCTGCCGGCAGGCAGGAATCTACGAATAATAGCGGGATGTAATTGTATTTACAATTACATCTACCTTATTCCATTACCACTCTTTCCTCTTAAGTAAATTGTTAAACTTCCATCAGGCAGTAGGCTTTTTTAGGGTGTATCGCAGCACGACGGTGCGAGATCCAGACAATTCGCCAGCAGGCGAATATGTCGTACCCGAAAAAAGCTTACTGCCTGATAATACTTATTATTTCCTCGCCTTCTTCTTTCTTCTTCTTATTATAAATTTACTGCTCTTCTTCTTTTTATCTCTGGTCTTAACTCCCAATGCATGCTTGCCCCACGGCGTCTTCGGATACTTAAGTCCGATGCCCTGTCTGCCCTCTCCTCCACCATGTGGATGGTCCACCGGATTCATGGCACTGCCACGGACCGCCGGCCTTCTGCCCATCCACCTGGAACGCCCTGCCTTTCCTATAACAATCGTATTGTGCTCAATATTTGATAACTGACCCACGGAAGCCATCGCTTCACCATTAAACATTCTTAATTCTCCTGACGGTAATTGTATTTGAACATGATTGCCTTCTTTGGCCATAACCATAGCACCGGCTCCGGCTGATTTGGCCAGTTGCCCGCCCCTGCCGGGACTTATCTCAATATTATGGACCATCGTTCCCTGGAGAATATTCTTCAGCTTCATCCTGTTACCTATTTTTATAGCAGTCTTCTCGCCTACAACAACGGCATCTCCTACTTTCAAATTATCCGGTGCAAGAATATATCTTTTTTCTCCATCAGCATAATGAAGTCTGGCGATACGGGCTGAACGATTCGGGTCATACTCAATGGTCGCAACTTTTGCCAAAATATTTAGTTTGTTTTGATTAAAGTCTACTGCCCTATAAAGTCTTTTTACTCCTCCACCCTTATGCCTGGTAGTAATTCTACCCTGATTGTTCCTGCCTACTGAACGCTTAAAACCGGCTGTTAATTTTTTTAACGGCTCTACTTTTGACAGGCCTGAAAAATCATAACCCGTCATGTGCCTTCTTGATGCTGTATATGGTTTGTAATGTTTTGCCATGTTATCTACTAATTACTAATAAAGTCACTAATATACTTAATCTACGAATTACGAATTAAATCACTAATATACTAATAAATTCTATTGGTATATTAGTATAAAATTAGTAATTGGTAGATTTATACGACTTCAATTTTATCACCCTCTCTTAGGCTAACTATAGCCTTTTTATAACCGGCTTTAACGCCCAACGTCCTGCCTATTCTTCTTGTCTTGGAGGGCAAATTAACAACTCTGACATCTTCTACTTTAACGTTATAAAGCTTTTCTACTGAATCTTTGATTCCCTTTTTGTTTGAATTTTTTGAAACTTTAAAAACGTACTGATTAAACTGCGCAAGCATGCTAGATTTCTCCGTAACATAGGGGTTTGAAATTACACTATAAGAGCTGGCACTCTTGCCTTTCGGCAGTACCACTTTCACATCCCCGGGCTCGGCTTGTTTTTCTTCCGGCATAACTTCAGTAGCTTTTTCCGGCTTTTCTTCTTCCTCTTTTTTAGATTTTTTATTGAATAATCCCATATTATCTACTAATTACGAATTGGATACGAATTTACCAATCTATTTCCTGTTAGTATATTAGTGATTTTATTAGTAATTGGTAGATTACTTGTAATGTTTCTCCATCACCTGAATTGAATCTTTCATCATTAACAAATACTTATTTTTTAGCAAATCTACCACATTCAAGCTATCAACGCCCATAACATCCACAAAAGGCAGATTCCTAAACGTTCTCTGCAGTTCCGGATTCTTGGCGGCCATCACTATCAACACCGGGTCCTTTTTAATTTTTGATTTTTTATAATTTTTAAATTTATCAGATATTACAGATAAAACGTTATTTGCTTCCTTAGTTTTAACCTCGTTTAGCTTTATCTGGTCAACAACCATAAAGTGTTCACTTTTCAATTTTGAAGAAAGCACCATAAACACAGCAGCCTGCCTTGCCCTTTTATTTATTTTTTTGGAAAAATTCCTGTTCTTGGTCGGTCCAAAAGCTACTCCGCCATGAGCCCAGATTGGGGATCTGATGGAGCCGTGCCTGGCCCTGCCTGTACCTTTTTGTCTCCAAGGTTTAATACCTCCGCCCCTGACCTCTCCTCTGTCTTTAGTGTGGGCAAGAACCTGTCTCCTGTTTGCCATCTGAGCTACAACAGCCTCATGCACCAAGTTGTTATTAACTTTAACGCCAAAAAATTTGTCGGGCAATTCGACATCGCCTATCACCTCTCCTGATTGATTGTATAAATCTGTCTTCATTTCATCTACTAATTACGAATTGGATACAAATGTACTAATTAGTATATTAGTGATTTTATTAGTAATCAGTAGATTACATTTTTGATATTTCTAATAATGTTCCTCTTCTGCCCGGCACTGCGCCCTTTATCGCCATTAAATTTTTAGCTTTGTCTATCGCCATAACTTTAAGGCCTCGGACTGTAATGTTCACTCCTCCCATTCTGCCGGCCATTCTCATGCCGGGAAGCGTATGTTGAGGAAATCTCTGACCGATTGATCCCGGACGGCGTAACATGCTTTTGTGACCATGACTTGCGGGAGCACCATGGAACCCATGCCTTTTAACAACACCTTGAAACCCCTTAGCCTTACTTAGTCCTCTGACCTTAATGGCATCTCCTATATTAAATATTCCGGTATCAATAACTTCGCCTTTTTTTATTTCTTTTTCCTGTTCACCGGTACCAATTTTAACATCATCAGTTTTGAGTTCTTTAAATACCCTGAAATTACCCAGTTTTCCCGAATGTCCGGACTGAGGTTTCTTTATTTTTTTATTCTCTCCGTATCCAAACTGGACTGCGTTATAACCATCTTTATCTTTGGTTTTTACTTGGACTATAATAATCGGTCCGGCTTCAACAATAGTTACCGGCGTAACTTTTCCATCTTCAGAAAAAACCTGACTCATACCAATTTTTCTGCCTAGTAAAAACATAAAATCCCAGATTTAGCTGGGGTAATTAAAAATCAGCTAAACTCTGCTATCTAACTTCTAAATTATTGGTTTCTTATGCATAAAATGCACGCAACAGTCGTTTTAAAATAAAAACGGCCAATGCCTACATTCTATTATTTATGACTTTATTCGGATGCCCTACTTGTGGTGAGTATTCCCGAACCATTCGCTAAGGATACCGAGCTCAGCTCAGGATATCTACTTACATTTTAATTTCAATATCAACTCCTGCGGGCAAACTAAGATTCTGCAAAGAATCAATTATCTTTGGCGTATAGTTCGGTATCTCAACTAATCTCTTGTGAACTCTCATTTCAAACTGCTCTCTTGAATTCTTATCAATAAAGGTTGAACGGTTAACAGTATACTTATGGATCTCCGTCGGCAAAGGTACCGGGCCAACAACTTTACCCCCGTTTCTTTCAATAGTATCAACAATCTGTTTGGCAGATTTATCAATTACCTTATTATCATAAGCCTTCAGCTTTATTCTGATTTTCTGCTGTTCATGGCTCTCTGATTTTTTTTTCGTTTGTGTCGGCATTTTTTAAGTGCTTTAGCTGGAGAACCCCCTTATCCTTAAGGATAAGGGGGTTCTTGCTTTAATTCATTAAGCTACGACTTTAGTTACGACTCCGGCCCCCACTGTTTTACCCCCTTCTCTGATAGCGAACCTCTGTTTTTCTTCCATGGCTATCGGGGCAATAAGCTTAACTTTAAATGTAATTGTGTCTCCGGGCATAACCATTTCTGTACCCTCTGGCAAGGTTACCTCACCTGTAACATCTGTAGTTCTAAAGTAAAATTGCGGTTTATAACCTTTAAAGAATGGCGTATGTCGGCCTCCTTCTTCCTTGGATAATATATAAACTTCAGCATCAAAATCGGTATGAGGAGTTATACTACCCGGCTTGGCCAATACTTGGCCGCGGGATACATCTTCTTTCTTAAGGCCCCTCAATAGGAGTCCGGCATTATCACCGGCCATACCTTTATCCAATTGCTTATTGAACATTTCAATACCTGTGACAACAGTCTTTTGAGTATCTTTAAGACCGACTACTTCTATTTCTTCGTTAATACCAACTTGACCCCTTTCAATTCTACCGGTAACAACAGTACCTCGGCCCTCAATAGAGAAGACATCCTCAACAGGCATAAGGAAAGGCTTATCATTCTCACGAACCGGTTCCGGAATAAAGGAATCTAATGTGTCCAAAAGTTCCTTTAGTGGCTTGGCGGCAGGATCATCTTTTGATTTAGCTTCTAAAGCTTTGAGGCCTGAACCTCTTATTATAGGAGTAGTGTCGCCGGGGAACTGATACTTGTTCAAAAGCTCCCTGATTTCTGCTTCAACCAAATCAAGCAATTCCGGGTCTTCAACCTGGTCAACCTTATTCATGAAAACGATTATTGAAGGTACGCCCACCTGTCTGGCTAAAAGTATGTGCTCTCTGGTTTGAGGCATCGGACCATCGGTGGCGGCAACAACCAAAACTGCGCCGTCCATCTGGGCAGCACCGGTTATCATATTTTTAATATAGTCAGCGTGCCCGGGAGCATCTACGTGAGCATAGTGCCTCTTTGGAGTTTCATATTCAGAATGATGCAAAGCTATGGTTATACCACGAGCTCTTTCCTCGGGCGCATTGTCAATTTGGTCAACACCTTCGTTTCTGGCTTTATAGCCTTCCTCATTGAACAAATTAGCGGTATGCAAAATAGCCGCCGTTAAGGTGGTTTTACCATGGTCAACGTGACCTATTGTGCCGACATTTAAGTGCGGCTTACTCCTGTCAAATTTATCTGCCATTTTCTATTAGTACGATTATCTAGCAAAAGCTACCGCCCTCCGTCCCGTCAAACGAGACTCCGCTGTAGATTTAGCATGGTAATCCTGAAAATTAATCCCGAATTATTAATAAATTTAGGGTTTTTTAATTGTAACCGAACGCCCATGGTTAGTCAAGCTCTTCGGCCTCCCTCATTCTAACTTCGTCTTTTAAGGCCTCTATCTCCCTATTTAACTGCTCTACTAAGTCTTGGTCTGTATTCTCATGATTATCCCGAGAAGGACCCTCTTCAGCTTCCGAATAAAAATTCTGGCCATTACCTTGGGCTAATTGCTCGCTTTGATAACTGGCTAACGAGGGCTTCAGCTCGTCTCTCTCCGTCTCGTTAATATCATTAGCAACAGCCTCTTCAGACGAGGCAACGGCTTTAGTACCGCTTAACTGCTCCTGATATTTATCAAAAGGCAAAATAATAAGAGAAGGTTTATCACCGTCAAATACAACTACCCCTCCAACGGATTCTGCAATTTTTTTCAGCTCTTGAATGCTCATGTAAGATTAGCGAATAAAAAAATACTATCACTTTCAAAATACGAATGCAATAGTATAAAAATAAAAAGCGACCACTATCTGGTCGCATGAAAAAATAATTATTGAGCTCCCTGATTTCCCTTTGGAACACTCAGATCAAGACTCAAATCTTTAGCCGTCTTGATAGTAAGTAAATTAACAAGATCGGAAGTAGTATTTGAGGCATTCCTTGAACTATCCTGCCCTCCACCCATAACAACACTCGGTACCAGAGGTCCTTGGTGTTTTTCAAAAGCCGTGGCCCAGCGCTCCTGAACTTTATAGTAGACCTCCAACTTCTGGGTCAACTGCCCATCGGCATTCATAACTAAACGCTTTCTTTCAGCTTCGCCCTGACCAAGCAAAATTTCTTTCTGCTTGGTCTGTTCGGCTGCTTCCCTTTGTAGCTTCGCAACTGCCAGCTCCTGTTCGGCCTCTGTTACTGCCTGCGCCTTTATTACTTCCTGCTTCCATTTAGATTCTGCTGCATCTGCTTTTCCTTGCTCAGCTACAGTTATAGCATTCTGCTCTGACTTCTTTGCTTGAGCTACGGATGTCTGAACATCCATAATAAGCTGTTGCTGTTGCTTAATCTGTGCCTCTACTTCTTCATCGTAATCCACTTCCGTAATGGTAAAGTTGAAAGGCTTGATGCCAAATGCCGTTAGCTGAGCCGACTCCTGTCTCTGAGGTAACCCATCAGCACCTGTCATTATCTCAACCACCGTTATGGTCTTGTCAGCTCCTGTAATTGGGTCGGGAACTCTAATTTCTTTTTGAATCGTTCTGTATATACCACCCTCTACTTGGTCTTCCACAAAACTGATAAGTGCGTTTCTTTTCTCGGCATAAGATTCTTTAGAGCTCATTAATGGGCCCGTCATGTACATAGACTTATTCATAACGGTCTCAATCAATTGCTTTTGTATGGCCTCCGGAGTGGCAAATTTGGTGTGAGCCCTGGTAAGATTAAGTTCGTCCAGGGGCATATCAAACTGCATAGAGCCGGTCATAGTGGCATGACCGCCATCATTGAATCTAACCCTAATTCTGCGGTCCTTATCGGGATTACATACTTGCTCGTCTCTCATGCTACCTTCTTCGTCAGTGACTTGCTTGGTTACGAATTCTTCGCATTCAAACCTATAAGTTCCTCTTTTTGGATACTTAGTTGTCTTCCCAAACCATTGAGCCTTAAGTCCCGGAGTTACATGCCAATGCAGTTCGCCATCAACAGGATCCTGAATTACCAAAATTTCTTCGGCATCAACGTTTTCTACTAATTTGCCTAGCATGGATAATCCGATGACTATTAGAATGCCTGCCACAATCAGTGATATTACTTTTTTCGTTTCCATCGTTTTTCCTCCTTTTTTCTTTTATCTATCCCTGGTTAACCGTATTATCATTCTGAAGTTTGGAAAGTCTCTCTTTTTCTTCACTAACCCGTCTAGCCAGTAAGGCCTCGGCTTCTTTCTGCCTTAGGTCAGTCAACTCTGATTTTAGTCTTCCTTCCTTGGTTCTTAAAGTCGGAAACAGCTTTGTTCCATTCCAAAGAGGAACCACGACTTGAGTAACCATGGAATAAATAAACGTGACAAAAACCAAAAGCTGAATTATTCTTAGAAAGGTCATTTAGCTACCTCCTCTTTTTCTTCAAAATCATTTTTGAGCTCTCTGTATAGTTCTCGCAATGTCATTTTCTTATTTACAAGATGTACAATCAGCCTTTCTTGGGTTTTTTTATCTGCTTGGAGTAAAAACCATGCCGCCGCATTAGAAAGAGCGGCCACAATAAAATCCCTGAAAATCAAGCAAACAATAATAAACCCTCCCCATCCTATCAAGGAAATAAACAAACTTATAAACTCTTTGTTGACGGCTAAGGCCTCTTCCACATTGATACTCCTTTTTTTAAACAGCTACGACGCCTATTTTTTAAAAAATTCAGTAGAATCATATAAATAGGCATCATTGGGTTTATAGCAACCTTTTTAATATTTGTCAACTATAGTACTCCGAAACAAAAAGACCCCGTATAAACGGGGTCCCGACGCATTAAAGGATGCCGGTTACGAAAGAGAATTATGTAAAAAAATAAATCTGGCCTATATTACTCTCGGCAAATTAAATTCTTTTTACTTTTTTGTTTTCTTAATGACTGCTCTTATTTTTCTTAAACTTTTTAATGGCCATTATTGCCTTTTCAACCTCAACTGCCCTCACTCTCAATAAAACTTCGGTCTTTGCTCGGTCTAGCTCCTTAATCAACTCCAGAAAGTATTCCGGATATTGAACCTCAACATCGATAATAAAACCCGGGGCTCCTTCGCCAATGATAGCCGGCTTTAGTAATTGCTCATTTTCATAAATATATGCCACGCCCATTTTCGCTACAACAAGTTTTGTCTTCCTGTGATAAACAATGTCATAAAAATCAGAAGAAAAAAAGCTCACGTAATCTATCCTGATCTTTATCTCGGCACCATCTACTGTCGCCGCCGAAACGTACACTCGTGAGTGGCAGTAACCCGCGAATGCAATAAATAAAGCTACGACAATAGCTGTCAAGATATAATATCTCGATAATCTCATGCTTAATCTCCTTGTCTTTTAAGAGCTATCAAAACATTATCATAAAGAATGATAGTTGTCAATCTTAATAGCGGGCGCTCTCCTTTACCCCACACCCATACATGGGTGTGGGGGTTTACAATTTTTACTTTTGATTTGTCGTTATGATGTTTGATGTTTGATATCTGCTGTTTTTGATAGGCGTTGTCCACAAAACCCAAAAATTGTTGGTTATTTTTTACTCATGGTAAAATTAAGTATGCGCTTCGCTCACCTCCACACCCACACTCACTACTCCTTGCTAGACGGCCTGACCAAGGTTGACGAGCTGGTTGCAAGAGTCAAGGAACTTGGCATGGATGCGGCCGCAATCACAGACCATGGTGTAATGTACGGAGCTATAGAGTTTTATCAAAAAGCCAAAAAGGCTGGCATCAAACCGATAATCGGCTGCGAGATGTATATCACCGGGGACATGTATGACAAAACTCCCGGCCGAGGAGTAAAAAATTATTACCATCTTATTCTTCTTGCCAAAAATAATACCGGCTATCAAAACCTCATCAAGCTGGTTACGGCATCTCACCTGGAAGGCTTTTACTACAAACCCAGAATAGACAGAAAACTACTCCGAGAGCACTCAGAGGGCCTAGTCTGTCTTTCGGCTTGCCTTGGCGGAGAAATTTCAACCGCTATCCTCTCAAGACAATACGACAAAGCTAAAAAAATAGCCCTGGAGTATCAGGAAATTTTTGGTTCCGGCAATTTTTATCTGGAGGTCCAGCAACATCCTTTTATTGAAGACCAGAATTTTACCACCCCGGAAATAATCAGATTATCAAAAGAAACAGGCATACCTATGGCGGCTACCCAAGATTCTCATTACTGCAAAAGCGAGGATGCCGAAGCCCATGACGTCCTCTTGGCCGTACAAACCGGAACCCAGGTCAGTGACAAAGACAGGCTTACATTGAGAAACGATGACTTCTCAATATTACCGCCCGAAAAAATGCTGGAAAAATTTGCCGATATTCCAGAAGCTCTTGAGAACACGGCTAAGATTGCCGACATGTGCAATGTTGAAATAGAGTTAGGCAACAACAAGTTGCCTAACTTTCCTTTGCCGGAAAATAAAACAGCCGAGCAGTATTTAAGAGAACTATCTTTTGCCGGCCTCATCAAAAGATACGGCACGGAACCCGGACCGGAAATAATAAAAAGACTGGAGTATGAGCTTGATGTTATCCAGAAAACAGGATTCGCAAGTTATTTTCTTATCGTTCAGGATTTTGTTAACTGGGCCAAAGGCCAAGGCATAATCGTCGGCCCCGGAAGAGGTTCGGCCGCCGGCAGTATAATCGCCTATGCCTTAAATATTACAAACATTGATCCTATACACTATAATCTCCTTTTTGAAAGGTTCTTAAATCCAGAGAGGGTCAGCATGCCCGATATTGATATTGATTTTGATGATATGAGGCGGGATGAGGTTTTTGAATATGTGCGCAACAAATATGGCAAAGACCACTTTGCCCAGGTCATAACCTTCGGTACTATGGCGGCCAGAGGAAGCATCCGTGATGCCGGAAGAGCACTTGGTTTTTCTTATGAATTTTGCGATAAAATAGCCAAACTTATACCGCTTGCCCCTAATCAAGGCCAAAAATCCGGCTTCCTAAAAAAATGCATTGAAGAGGTTGATGAAATAAGACAGCATTATTCAACTAATCCTGATGTTAAAAAACTCATAGACTCGGCTTCACGTCTTGAAGGCACAGTCAGGCATTCCTCAACTCATGCCTGTGCCGTCGTGATAGCACCGGGACCACTCACAGACTATCTTCCGCTTCAACGAGGCACCAACGAAGGTGATATTATCACCCAATACGAAATGAATGCTGTTGCCGACCTTGGACTTTTGAAAATGGACTTTCTGGGGCTTTCAAACCTGACCATTATTCACGACACCCTTCAGCTGATAAAAGAAAATCACAACATAGAAATAGACATAGATAAAATACCGCTTGATGACAAAAATACTTTTAAACTACTGCGCCAAGGAAAAACCACCGGCGTGTTCCAGGTAGAAAGTTCGGGCATGAAACGATACCTGAAGGAGCTTAAGCCTGACGGCATTGAAGACATTATCGCCATGATATCGCTATATCGTCCAGGCACGCTGGATGCCGGCATGGTCCCCCGCTATATGGCACGCAAACACGGCAAAGAGCCGATAGAGTATGTACATCCAACCCTTGAACCGATACTAAAAAATACTTACGGTATAATCGTCTACCAGGAACAGCTTATGCAGATAGCCAACAATGTTGCGGGATTCAGCCTTGGTCAAGGATATGTTCTTATCAAGGCCGTGGGTAAAAAAATAAAAACTCTCCTGGACCAGCAAAAAGAAAAATTTATAAGCGGTGCGATGGGCAACGGCCTGGACCAGCAAATCGCCGAAAAGATATGGAACTTCATAGAGCCCTTCGCCAGATACGGCTTCAATAAATCACATGCCGCCTGTTACGCCACTATCGCCTATCAAACCGCATATCTTAAAGCAAGCTATCCGGTTGAATTTATGGCCGCGCTGATGAATTCTGCCTCGGGAGACATAGAACGGACTGCGATGCTTATAGAAGAATGCCAAGCCATGGACATGCAAGTTCTACCGCCGCAAATAAATGAGAGTTCAAGAAAATTTACGGTTGTACCGGGAGAAAACATCACGCCCCGCATTCGTTTCGGTCTGGCAGCGGTTAAGAATATCGGGGTGCATATAGTTGATGCCATAATTCAGGAAAGAAAGAATAATGGCCCGTACAAAACCATAGACGATTTGCTTATCAGAGTTAATGATAAAGATTTTAATAAAAAATCGCTTGAAAGTTTAATCCGCTGTGGGGCTTTGGATATTTTTGAAGAAAGAGGAAGATTATTGGCCAACCTTGACCACCTGCTAAATTATGCCCGCGACAGCCATAAAGCCCACGCCTCAAAACAAACAAGCCTATTTGACGCACCCGGTGTTGAATCAAAAATGCCGCCAATCCGTTTAGCCGATGCCCAGCCGGTCAACAGAGCTGAAAAATTAATGTGGGAAAAAGAACTGCTTGGGTTGTTTATCTCCGACCATCCGCTTAAGGATTATCAGATGAAATTAAGTTTTGAAAAAGATTTGATAAACATAAAAGACCTACCCTCTCATCGCGGCTCAGTAAAAATAGGCGGAATGGTAACCAAAATACAGAAAATAATAACTAAAACCGGCAAGCCCATGATGTTCTCGTGGCTTGAAGACCTGACATCCAGAATTGAAGTTGTGGTATTTCCGGATGTGCTTGAAAGACACCCTGATGTCTTTCAGGAGAACAGCGTTTTAATTATCAGCGGCAAACTTAACGAAAGAGATGGGGTGCCCAAACTGCTCTGCGACAAAGTCAGACCGATTGCGATGGTAGCCTAGCTAGTAGCAAGTAGTTGGTAGTGAGTAGTAAGCATAAAACAACCGCCTCTAGGCGGTTGTTTTAATACTGAGTATTCTGCTAATATCTAGATATGCCCGGTAGTAGAACTTACAAAAGTTTTCCGGCCGGGAATACTAGTTAAATTAAACAACACATAAACATAGACAAACTTTCAACGCCTTATGGTTAAAAAAAACTAAAAGGCAACTGGGAGTTTCACTACCGGGTATGGCAAAAGACCACAGAGACTTAGGAACCGAATTAGATTTGTTTAGCTTTCACGAAATAGCGCCCGGCGCTCCTTTTTGGCATCCGAAAGGAATGATAATTTTCAAAGAATTGGAGAGAGTAGCCAGAGAAATAAATGAACGCGAAAACTACCACGAAATTTCAACTCCAATTATTGTTAAGCGAGAGGTTTTTGAAAAATCCGGACACTGGCAGCATTACCGCGAAAATATGTTCTATTTTGACAATTCAAGAGATGAGAATGAGCATCTGGTCATTAAGCCGATGAACTGCCCGGAATCCACTTATGTTTTTAATTCAACAGTCCGCAGTTACCGGGAGCTCCCTCTGCGCCTGGCTGAAATTGGCCGGCTGAACCGAAATGAACTTTCTGGCACGCTTGGCGGATTATTCAGAGTCCGGCAAATTACCATGGATGATGCTCATATTTATCTTGCACCCGAACAAGTTGAGAATGAAGTGTCAAAAATAGTAAAAACCATTGATAGCTTTTACGACATGTTCAGTTTTAAAACCAGCTATGTGCTTGCAACCAGACCCAAAAAAGCTCTCGGCACAAAAGAAGAATGGGATATGGCTGAAGAAGCATTAAAAAAAGCCATGGATGCCTCCGGAGTAAAATATGAAGTCCAGGAAGGCGAAGGAGCATTTTATGGACCCAAAATAGAAGCGCACCTCAAGGATTCCCAGGACCGCGACTGGCAAATGGGTACGGCCCAGCTAGATTTAGTAATGTTACCCAAACAATTTGAAACTTTTTACACCGATGAAAACGGCAATAAAAAAATGCCTTGGGTTATTCACCGTGCCGTGTTCGGTTCGTTTGAAAGATTTATAGGCGTCCTGCTTGAGCACACCGAAGGCAGGCTTCCGCTATGGCTTTCCCCCGTTCAGGTTCAGGTGGCGAACATCGGCGAAGAACAAATGGGCTACGCCAAAAATGTCTGCGATAAATTAAAAGAAGCCGGCATAAGAGCCGAACTTAATATCCAAAATGAGACTATAGGCAAAAAAATCCGCGAAGCCGAAACTCAAAAGGTGCCCTACTTCGTAATAATCGGGGAAAAAGAAACTAAAGAAAATAAAATAGCCGTACGCAAACGTGGCGGTGAAGACTTGGGCCAAATTACATCTGAAGAATTTATAGAAAAATTAAAAAAAGAAATAAACGATAAAGCATAAATCCTGCTCTCCCAATAAAAAAACCTCGATTAACGAGGTCTTTTTTAAAACAAGGAAAAAACATAATCCCAACCCAGAGCATATCCATAACCGTTTTTTATGGCATTACCGACTAAAAGAGCCAGAAACCACAAGCGCCATCCGGTAAATCTGCAGACAATGAGTCCCGCTATCCATATGACCGGCATCAGTCCAAGAACAAACATAATAGGAACTCCCGTTAAATAACCCAGGCCCATCAAAAACACTACTAATCTGCTGTTTTTGTATTTTTCCAAATCCCACTTGTCTAGTATTTCCTTTCTTAGCCTCTCTTCATAATACTTTCCTTTGTCGCTTTGCCTGGCTTCAGCAATATCTTCTTTAGCTCTGGAAAGCTCCTGCTTCCCTGCTTCTATTATGTGCTTGATTCTCTTGTATTTCTCTACGGCAAACCAGCCAAGATACCAGTACCAAAAACATAACTCAAAAGTACCAAAACCGGCCGAAGCTTTTTGGAGTGTCGTACCCGAAAGACCCATTAAAAATTTAAAGACAAAAGGTATGGTAACAAACTCCATATTCAGGATGAACACTATGACTGCAAACCTTACCGGCCACAATTTCAACCATTCTCTCATTTATTCCCTCTTTTCAAATAACCAATTTGTCCTATAATAGCACAGATGAAGAATAAGGCATATACAGACAATATAATAGTTATCGTAGGACCCACAGCTTCAGGAAAGTCTGACTTGGGTGTTAAAATCGCCCAAAAAATTAATGGGGAAATAATATCGGCCGACTCTAGGCAGGTTTATCGCGGAATGGACATCGGAACAGGAAAAATCACTAAAAAAGAAATGAGTAACATCCCCCATCATCTTCTTGATGTAGTTTTGCCGAATACTGATTTTAGTGCCGGCAAATTTAAAAAATTAGCTTCAAAAAAAATTGCTGAAATAATAAAACGCAAAAAAACTCCTATGGTAGTCGGGGGTACCGGCTTTTGGATAGATTCTTTAATCTACAACTGGCCGCTTCCGGAAGCCAAGTCCGACAAAAAATTACGTTCACAGCTTGAAAAGCAAACTGCCAAACAATTATTTACCCGACTTAAAAAACTGGACCCCGAGAGAGCACAAATAATAGAGCCAGGCAATAAACGACGGCTGATTCGGGCACTGGAAATTGTACTGATAACCGGCAAAAAAGTGCCTCAATTTAATTTACAGGCCTCCTACTCTAAAAGCGGTAAGAAATATATGGAAATCGGAAGCAACAAATTAGAAATAAAAATTATCGGCTTAAATCCACCAAAAAAAATCTTAGAGCAAAAAATCTATAAACGATTGATACAGAGATTAGATTCGGGAATGATTCGTGAAATTAAAAATTTGAAAAAATCGGGAGTATCGTGGAAACGCCTTGATGATTTCGGCCTTGAATACCGCTTTGTCAGCCGTTATCTTCGCGGTCTCATAACTTATGACGAAATGGTTGAGCAAACTTACGGAGCTATCAGAAAATACTCTATACGCCAGATGCGCTGGCTCAAAAGAAACAAAAGCATCCGCTGGTTCGCGGATGCCAAAAAAGTAAAAAATTATATATTCAAAAAATGAAGTACTTAAGCCGCTTTCTTCGTCTCCACCTCAATCAATGCCGATTGTTCCTCTAGGCCTCTTAACTCTTTTTTTAATTCGCCCAGCAGTTCCGCGTCTTGCGGAGTGCTGTCAATCTCCATATCAAGCTCCAGTGTTTTTATTCTTTCTTCCAGTCTAAGCCTTTTTTCACCAAGCTCTTTTAATTTTGCTTCCGGGTTTTCTTTTTGCTCCGGATTACTAAATATTTTTTCAAAAAAATTAGTCATCCCCAGTAGTGAAAATTCCGACTGCCTTTTAGGTTTTTATAAACACAAGAAGGAGTCAGATTTAATCATATTACTTATTAGTACAGTTTATTTTAGATTCCCGGCCAGAGATCCTTTCGGAATTTCTACTACCGGGCATATCCGGTAGTGAAACTCCCAATTGCCTTTTAGTTTTCTGAATAATAAGGGATTGAAAGTTTATTTAAGCTTATTTTAATATGGGGGTTATTAGTAATTCCCGGCCGAAAAACTTTTGGGAGTTCTACTGCCGGGCATATTATATAAATTAATTTTTATAAATTTAAGCCACGATTTTGAACTTTTCTTTTTTTATGTCCTCATCATTGTTCTCTTCCTCATCTATTTCTCTTTTTAATTTGTCCAAATCTTCTCTCCGTGATTTTATCTGATGTTCTATCATCTCCTGCATCCCCTTACTATAATCTTTAATTTCACCGGAACTAGGAACCTCGTCTATAAACTTTTCGGTTTTTAAACGCTCTAAATTAGCGATATCGTCCTCAATCATCTTAATTTTCTTAATTAAGTCGCTGTCTGCTTTTTCAGATAAATTATTTTGATTTTCTATTTTATCTAATTTTGTAATTTTTGGTATATACACCGAGCTGGGCTCGGTGCGCTTACGTACATGCGAATCATTTTTTAATTAAGCACTTCCTTTGGGTGTTTCATCAACATCAAAATGAACGGAATCCTCAAAATCGCCTGCTTTAAAATTAACAACATATCTTCCGGCCTTTTCTATCCTCACGCCGACAAAATTACCTATTACATTAATAACCCCCCGAGAACCTGTTTTGGCTTTATGGGTTTTACCGTCCGGATTAACTACGGCCACGCCGTCAGGACCTTTTATGTCTAAAGAATAATCAAACTCTCCTTCCTTGCCGGCATCAATTACAAAGACCGCTGACATTTGCGGGTGAGCCGCTGGAAAATTATTCGCGCTAATCTTATCAAATATGCCAATTATGTTTAACTTTCCAGTATTTGAGAGAAATGCCTGATCACATAGTACTTTTAACTTTGTACCCATTAATATTATTCTACTCCAATCTCTTTTTTAATCAAATCAGAGGCAATTTGAGGATTTGCTTTTCCCTTAGTTTTTGCCATGACTTGTCCTGTCAAAAATTTAATTGATTCCTGCTTGCCTTTTTTGTAGTCCTCAACAGCTTTTGGATTCCCCTCAATTATCTCTTTAACAATAGAAATTAGCTCGCTTTCATCCGAAACCTGAAGTAGATTCTTCTCTTTGGCAATATGTTCCGGATGCAAACCGGTTTCAGCCATATCTTTAAGCACGGCCTTAGCAGCGGTAGATGAAAGTTTTTCATGGAATATCATTACCATAAGCTCAGCAAATGCCTCCGGCTCAATTTTAAACCCTTCAATGTCATCAATTTCCATACCCTTGGCATTCATCAGGGGTGGAAATTCTGTAATAATATAATTAGCAGAAAGCGCGTGAAGCTTTCCAGGCAAATGCTTTTCCCCGGGTAATCCCTCCTCACTTTTTGAGCCTTGAATCAGATGTTCTACTTTTGCGGCAGCATCCAGCTCACTCGCTACGCGTTCATAGTAATCGCCCAGATGTTTGGCAATGGTAAAAACTTCAATCTGCGCATCGTTCAGTCCATATTCTTTAAATCTTATACGTCTTTGACTTGGTAACTCAGGCAAGCCTAATCTTATTTCTTCTATCTGATCTTTGGAAAAAGTAAGCGGAGGAATATCAGGTTCAGGAAAATATCTATAGTCAGCTGAAGTTTCTTTTATTCTTTGGCTAAATGTTTTTTGTCCGGCATCATCCCATCCTCGCGTTTCCTGCGCTATTTCTTTGCCTTCATCTAATAGCTCTGACTGTCTTTTGATTTCATAATCAATTGAACGCGCTGCCGCATTTATTGAATTTATATTTTTTATCTCTACTTTCGTGCCATATTCTTTGGCATCTTTTAGCTTTATGCTTATGTTCACCTCGACTCTCATCTGGCCTTTTTCCATATCAGCATCAGATGCGCCGAGATATCGTAAAATTAATTGGAGTTCTTTTCCGAATTTATATACATCATCGCCTGATTTTAAATCAGGTTCGGTAACCAGCTCCATCAACGGCACGCCAGCCCGATTAAAATCAACTAAACTATAATCGGCACCTTCGGGATGCTGTAATCTGCCGGTATCTTCTTCTAAATGAATTCTTGTTATACCAATTTTGCGTCCATTGATTTCTAAATATCCATTTTTGCAAAACGGCAAATCAAACTGAGATATTTGATAACCCTTGGGTAAATCGGGATAAAAATAATTTTTGCGGTCAAATTTTGAAAACTCCGCAATCTCGCAATTTAAAGCATGCCCAACCATTATCGTTTTATTTATCGCCTCTTCATTCGGCACGGGCAAGGTCCCGGGATGACCCATGCACACCGGACAGACATTAATATTAGGATGTTTTTCGTCAGGGTCATTAGGCGACCCACAAAACATCTTGGTTTTTGTCTTCAGCTCCGCATGAATTTCCAGTCCAATTGTTGGCTCATACTTATCCATAAAATTAGCAACCCGTCCGTAGCTTTACGCGAAGGAGGGTTGGTTCATACTTATCCATATCCGGTAGTGAAACTTCCAATTGCCTTTTAGGTTTTTTGAACCATAAAGAATTGGGAATTTAACTACTTATCTTTTGATAACCTGTTCAGTTGATAATTCCCGGCTAAAAACTTTTCCCTGCCTGCCGACAGGCAGGGAAGCTCTACTACCGGGCATATCTGAAATTTATCATTAATTTGTTAAGAAATCCAATAAAAAGGTCGGCTAAATCAGTGATTTAGCCGACCTTCCTGCCCTAATTACTAGTTACTAGCTTTGCCACTGGCTCAAACGACTTCCTGTGTATCTCGCACGGCCCATGACTGGCAAGTCGCGCAAGATGCAATTTAGTTCCGTAACCTTTGTGCTTTTCAAATCCATACTGCGGATATTTTTTAGCATATTTGTTCATTACTTTATCTCTGGCAACTTTGGCAATAATTGACGCACAGGCAATTGAAAAAACCTTCCTATCGCCTTTTACAATCGGCATCTGTTCTATATCTAAACCATCTATAGTGGCTCTCCCATCAACTAGCACAATCATCTTATTTTGTTTTGAATTTTGAATCGTTGTTTTGCGTTTTTCGCTTTGAGCTTTGAGCTTAGCGATGGCTTTGGCCATCGCTTTCCTCGCCGCCTGATAGATATTTAGCTTATCTATTGTCTTAACATGCGCATACGCAACGGCAAACTTTATGTTTTTGTCTTTTTTTAATTCTTCCGCAAATTTTTCACGCTGTTTAGGGGATAACAATTTTGAATCCCTAATGCCGTGAAATTTTCTATTTTGATGAGATAAAAATTCTGGCGTTATCAAAACAGCACAAGCCGTAACCGGCCCGGCCAAGGGCCCTACCCCAACCTCATCCACGGCATAAATAAACTTATAACCCTGCCTAAATAATTTTTTCTCTAAAAATTTATTGGGAAAATGCATGAAAATTAGTCTAATTTCTAATTAACCTAATTATTCTAATTAATAACCAATGACCAAATTATCCAATAGTTCAAAATATTTAGTAATTTAAAAATTGGGATTTGTTTAGAAATTAGGTCAATTAGACTAATTAGATTAATTTAATTTCTTATCAATGTATACACCGCTATTCCTGTCGCCACGGCAACATTCAAAGATTCTTTCTTACCATACATCGGTATCTCAATTATATCATCGACATACTCTAGAATTTTGGGGCTTAATCCCCTAACCTCGTTGCCCACCATAAGCGCCAAGGGACTAGGGACTAGGGATGATAGTTTATACTTAAACAGATTTTTTACCTTAAGCTTGCTTGCGGTGAGCTTGTCGAACCGCTCTAAGGCAATAATTTTTAATTTTTCATTTTTATTTTTTAATTTGCTCAAAAGCCGCCAGGCTTGAGCATGGTATTCCCATGGAACAATCTTCTCCGCCCCAAGCGCAGTCTTTGATATTTTATCCCCTGCTTGATACTTACTACTTGATACTTGATACTGCGGACCCCCTGGCGTTGGCGTTATCCCGCACAAATATATCTTCTTCACTCCCGCTCCGTCTGCCGTACGAAAAATGGAGCCCACATTGTAGGCACTCCTTATATTGTTTAGTATTAAATAAATTTCTAATTTCTGCATAAAACTAGCCTATCAAAATATAAAACCCACTTAAAGCGGGTTTTATATTTTAGTTATATGATTTTGTATCGTTGACCAGATTACCAAGTATTTCGCCGTTAGCTTGCGCTGATGAAATGAGTTGCATCAGACAACCATTGATTATACACATTTACGCAGTATCAAAGGCGCATTAACCGGCCCCTGATACCGCATGTTCGCCGACTTTCCTTCGCAAAAGCTAAGAAAAGAAAGCAAACGGAGTATAACCTACATCGACGCTTCTTTCTATTTTTATAGAAAGGAGGTGATCCACGACCAGCTTCCGCTAGCCGTGCCTTGTTACGACTTAGTCCGTGTCACCGAGCCTACCGTAGTCCCACGTAATAACACGGGCCTTCGGGTATTCCCGGCTCCCTTGACTTGACGGGCGGTGAGTGCAAAGCTCGAGAACGTATTCACCGCAGCGTGCTGATCTGCGATTACTAGCAATTCCAGCTTCATGGAGGCAAGTTGCAGCCTCCAATCCGAACTGAGGATGTTTTTGATGGGATTAGCTCCACCTCGCGGTTTGGCAACCCATTGTAACACCCATTGTATCATGTGTGTAGCCCAGGACATCAGAGGGCCACGCTGATTTGACGTCATCCTCTCCTTCCTCCGCGTCAACCGCGGCAGTTTCGCCTGACACTTATAACAGACGACAAGGGTTGCGCTCGTTAATCCACTTAAGGAAACCAATCACTTGACGAGCTGACGACAACCGTGCAGCACCTGTGCTAGTGCCTTGCGGGGGCCCCGGTTTCCCGGGGATTTCACTAGCATTTCAAGCCCTGGTGAGGTTTTTCGCTTTGTGTCGAATTGAACCACATGATCCACTGCTTGTGCGAGCTCCCGCCTATTCCTTTGAGTTTTAACCTTGCGATCGTACTTCCCAGGCGACAGACTTAACGCGTTAGCTACGCCACCGGGAGGGTCGATGCCCCCGATAGCTAGTCTGCAACGTTTAGGGCGTGGACTACAAGGGTATCTAATCCTTTTTGATCCCCACGCTTTCGCGA